>JAUWZG010000016.1 GCA_030615425.1 Dehalococcoidia bacterium | reverse complement strand
GTGGGCGAGATGAGACCGGATATGCAGCTATTTGACCTCGCTGACGAGGTGGTGATGGAGCCCCTGGTTGAGGCATTGAGGAAGAACAAGCTAATTCTGCTCACCCACGCCTCGGAACCGGTAGGCCATGACTATCCGGGAAAAGGGAGTATCACCCCAGATATGCTCTACCCCTTTATCACCAGCTTCCCCGATTTGAAGTTTGTCTGTGCCCACTGGGGGGGTGGCCTGCCCTTCTATGCCCTGATGCCCGAGGTTAAAAAGGCAATGAGTAATGTCTTCTTTGACACTGCCGCCTCGCCCCTCCTCTATACTCCTCAGATATACGAGCAGGTTATCCAGTTGGTGGGCGCAGACAGGATTATTTTCGGCAGCGACTATCCCCTGCTGGCACAGAGTCGGTTGCTCAAAGAGATCGAAGCCCTGGACTTACCCCAAGAAACAAAGAACCTCATGCTATCAGGTAATGCCCAGAGACTGCTTGGTATTAAAGGTGAGCCATAAATTATGGAGCAAGTGCGCTGTTTTATTGCCATTGAGCTGCCTGATGAGGTAAAAACAGGGCTTATCAACCTTCAGGCTCAATTGAAAACAGGTAGCCAGTCTTGGGTGAAGTGGGTCGACCCATATAGTGTTCACCTGACACTGAAGTTCCTGGGCGATGTGGCTTCAGATAGGATTGGCCCAATAACCGGGGCTATGGAAGAGGCTGCCCAGGGAGTATCTCCTTTTCAACTGGAGGTCAAGGACTTAGGGGTTTTCCCCAATTTGAGGCGGGTTCAAGTAGCCTGGGTGGGGATAAGCGGGGAGGTGGATAAGCTAGCCCGTCTCCAGCAGCGCATTGAGTCCAATCTGGCGGGGCTGGGTTTTGCCCCTGAGGGGAGACGGTTCACCCCCCATTTGACCCTGGCTCGCCTTCGTGACCGAGCCTCACCAGATGAGCGGCAAAGATTGGGGCAACTTATCGCTGACACCAGATTTGAGGCAGCCTATACTTTCCAGGTAGACGCTATCAGCCTGATGAGAAGCCAGCTAACCAGGGAGGGCGCTATTTATAGTCGAATCAGCTCAGTGGAACTAAAATAAGCCCTTGCCAACAACCGCAGTATAGTGTATACTGCATAAGATTCAACTTAATTTCGGTTGGGAGGAGGACTTCATGGAACAATCCAATTTCCCCAAATGCCAGAAGTGCAATTCTGGAGATCTGGTGCCCCTGTCCGACTTTGGCAGTCAGGGGGCAGACATTTTTTACAAAGCATGGGTTTGCACCAATCCTGATTGCGGTTTCAACCTGAAAATCAGGAACGGCGATGTTTATATTAACGAACCCATCATCAGCGGGGCATCACACAGCCCCCGCCCCCGTTAAAACCCGAGCGCTTATTCTGAAGCCTTATACTATTGGTGCGGAAGGTGCTCCCTCAGTTAACCAAACTCAAGGGGATAGCACTCGACCTGTTATTTCCACGCTGGTGTGTTGGCTGTGGAAGGGAGGGGGATTTTATTTGCTCATCCTGCCGCCAGTCATTACCCAGGGTTATGCCTCCCCTTTGTCCCAAGTGTGGTCGACCCCAATCCGGCGCTATACTCTGCCCCAGTTGCGTTGGCTGGCAGGCGGAGATAGATGGCATTCGTTCTCCATTTCGATTTGACGGGGCGATACGCCAGGCAATCCACGAGCTAAAGTATAGGAACCTCAGAGCCCTGGCGGTGCTCCTCACCCAGTTGCTCAACGATTATCTCACCACTAGTCCTGTGCCCGGGGAGGTTCTGGTGCCGGTGCCACTACACCAGAAACGATTGAGGGAGCGTGGCTACAACCAGTCCCGCCTGCTGGCTCAAGAGCTGGGTAAGCTCACCAATTTACCGGTAGTAGATGCCTGCCTCATCCGACAGCGTCATGCTCCCCCCCAGGCCAGAACACCCACCGTGGATGAGCGGCGGAGCAATGTAGCCGATGCCTTTTCCTGCCTTGATGGAAGGTTAAGGGATAAGCAAGTTTTGCTTATAGACGATGTCTCCACCTCTGGGGCTACCCTTGACGGCTGCGCCCGGGCGCTAAAGAAAGCCGGAGCCACCTCGGTATGGGGACTGGTGCTGGCTAGGGAGATTTAAAGAAATCACCGTAAGGAGTGTAAGCAGATGGAGCTACAGATAACAGGCAAAAATATAGAATTAACCCCCACCGTGCGCCAGTTCATTGAGCACAAGCTGGGCAAGCTCGGCCGCCATCTCCCCAATATCATAGAGTACAAGGTGGAGATTTTTGAAGAAAAGACAAAGTCCCCAGAGCAGCACTTTGTAGTTCAAGTAACCCTAGATAGCAATGGCACATTGCTCCGAGGTGTGGAGAGGGGGGAAGACCTGCTCACGGCTATTAATAAGGTGACAGCGATTATGAATCGGCAAATTGAGCACCACAAGGGAAAGCTGTATGAGAAAGGGAGGGGAAGCTCACTTGCCAGAAGTGAATTTAAGGAGGAGGGAGAAGCAGCTCAACCACCGAGAAGGGTAGTTAAGGTTAAGCGGTTTGCCGTTAAGCCAATGTCAGTGGCTGAAGCCATTGACCAAATGGAGCTCCTGGGGCATGATTTCTTCCTGTTCTTCAATGCCGATAGTGAGGAGCTTAACCTGCTATATCGGCGGAAGGATGGCGACTACGGTCTGATTGAGCCTGAGCTGGGATGAGGGTGAAAATCTTAAGACTAGTGTTTTTATCTGCTTCTATGATATAATATGACCAATGCGAAAAAATCTGTTCTTATATCTGGCTCTGGCTTGCTTGCTCGGTCTTATCGTTATATTCATTGTTGATGGTTACTTAGGTATCTACGATACCCTCTATGTAACCGCTGGAGAAAGACAAGAGACAATAGAGCCCGATGACTGGCTGGACCAGCGTGATGCCCCTTCCGGATTTGAAATCGATTACTACATACATGCAGAGGGGGACCAGAACGTATTCTTCCGTTATGAAATTGATAACCACCGCTTTGCCTCCTACGACACTATGGTTCAGGCATCCCTATGGCAGGAGAACGAAAAGCTCTTTGACCTTTTTTCGGAAGAGCAATCCATAGGCTCGTTTGATAAGGCGGTCATGGAATGGACGCTATCAACCGAGGATTTAGAACAGCCTGAGCTTGGTAGATCTGAACAGTATACGGTAAAAATTACCTATGGAGAGGTGGAAAGAAGGATAGTGGTGGACTTTTTTTATCCTGAGGGAGTGGAATCACCAACAAAGTACTAATGGGACTTAAAAGATGAGGACCTATGTTTTATATGGCTTCGGCATAGTGCTCTGTATCGCCGGCATGGGCTATCTGGCGGGAGAGTACGTGAAATACCTTTCCGAGCCGGGGAAGCTAGTTTGCCTCATACTGATAGTGGGCATGCTTGGCTTCCTGGGGAAATACTTTGAGGAAATAGGCTGGTAGTTCCGATGTTAATCGCTATCGCTACACTTTTATCGCTGGCTTTCATCGGCTGGATAATCTACAGGGCGGCCAGAAGGAGGGCGATTAAGGCTCATTTAGTGATGTACGGGCTTTCCTCTCTGGCAGGCATATTTACCCTCGCCTTTTTCCTGAACATGGATATACCGAGAATAATCAAGGTAATAATCTGTATCGTCTTGGGTGCCGCCTTAATATTCCTGGCAGCTTATCTACAACGGCGAAGGCAACCAAAGCGAAGGCAAGCGAGACGGTCTTAACCTTCCTCTTCAACCACTGTTGTCTATGGCAGGGGAGCTAAAATACCTTATTTCCAATATTGATGCTGGCTGGGTGGGAGTATTGGGCTCGAATTCCGGACTGCTCGGTACCACCGTGCCCCAACCTTCAGCCCAAGAAGCAGAGAGGCTGTTAGGCGATAGGGTGAAGGATGCCACCTGGTCCGAGAACTTCTTCGCCGACTTAACGGAGCGCCTCAGGGCTTATCTTGCCGGTCAGCGGGTAACCTTTCCCGATGAGCTTGACCTTTCCCAGGCTACCGCCTTTCAGCGTGAGGTGTGGGAGATAACCAGGCTTATCCCATACGGAGAGACCAGGAGCTATAGCTGGGTAGCTGAGCAGCTTGGTAAAGCCGGGGCGATGCGGGCGGTGGGGCAGGCTCTAGCCAGAAACCCTCTAACCATTATCATTCCCTGCCACCGGGTAGTGGCTGGCGATGGCAAGCTCGGTGGCTACAGCGGTGGGGTGGAGATGAAGAGGTATCTTCTCCACCTGGAAGCCGGCCATCGCTAAGTAAACCATTATTCTATGTTAACGGTAAATACCTTCTGGACTAGAATCTCTTCTTCCCAAGTTCGCTCATAGACCAGGGTTACCTCGGTTTCACCCTCTTCAAGCGCCCTGAAGCGGAAATACTCAATGCCGCCGGCACCAACCGCATCCTCTTCTTCTGCCTGCTCTTCATATGTCTTTTCCACCAGCTCAAGCATGGTCTCATCATAGCTTCCCTGCCAGCCGTAGCCGGTGGTGGGATTAGAGCCCAGGGCGATAATAAATTCCTGACCAACGCCGATGTCTATCGGCTGCCCCTCATCGTCGTAGGTCTTAACCCCCACGCATCCAGTCACTAAACAAATGGTTAATACTGCCGCCGTGACCAATATCAAAAGTCTTTTCATCAAATCCTCCTTGTTATCAGTTATCCACTATATTATAACGGAGTAAAAGAGAAAAGGTTAGCCTGAAAGGTCGTCTACCGGTTGCTGGTTACGGATGCCAAGGAAGCTCAGGGTTAGATAATTTAGCCCGGTAGCGGCTTGGTTTAGTGCCAAACCTATCTCTAATTCTTATGTTTAAGAAATCCTCTTCATATTTTCCAATTAGTCCTTCGCTAGCGAAGCTATAGTATCTATTCTCACCTATGATGATATGGTCCAATACTCTAATCTGCATAATGCTCCCGGCAAAGACCAAATCTCTGGTTACCTCTTTATCATACCTACTGGGCTCGGGGTCGCCTGAAGTGTGGTTGTGGGCAAAAATGAGAGAGACAGCATCATGTTTAATGGCTGCCCTCATGATTTCTCGGGGATAAATAGAACTGACATTGACCGTCCCCTCAAAAAGGTCGGCGATGTCAATAATCTGGTTCTGGCTATTTAAGTAAATAACCTTGAACACCTCTTTCTTGAGGTCTCGCATGGAGTGATAGAGATAATCAAAAATCTCTTTGGCTGATTTATAGACCGGCTTATCCATAATTCTCTGTTTGAGAAACTCCTCGGCTACTTCCCACACCAGTTTGATACCGAAGGCACTATGAGCACCAATGCCATCTATCTGCTGTAGCTCTTCGGGAGAAGCTGACAGGGCTCCTCTCAGGGTTTTGAATCTCTTAATGACCTCTTTCGCCTGCTGTTTACAGTCCTTGCGGGGTGAGCCTAAGGTTAGCAATAGTTCAATGATTTCATAGTCATGAAAGCCGCTAAGCCCCGACTTGATGAGCCTCTCCCGCAGCCTTTTTCTGTGTCCTGGTGATGTATCCTTGCTCCTCATCAGCCTATTCCTCTGCTTCTGTTTGCAGGCTGGCTAGGATTTCCTGGGCTTGCTGGCGATAGCCATAGGCGACCATTATTCGGCAGGGGAAACTGGAAACACCCATGAATGATATGGCATCCCCAGGGTTGACCATAGCCGGAATGCCCTGTTGAAGGAGGATATCCCTCCATATCTCAGCGGTTAGCTGGTCAGGGGCAGTAGTCAGTAGCACCCACTTCTTTGGTTCAGCCATTCGGCTCCACCCTTAGCCCCTCCTCCCCCACCAGCTCCACCAGGCGCTGGTGGAGTTCGGGGCAGTAGTTGGTGTATATATTGGACAGCTTGAGGTTAATAATCTTTTCCTCATTGGTTACACACAGGTTTACCTCATCCTCCCCGGGGAAGCCTCTTAAGGTATCAACCAATTTATTCAGATAGGCTATATCACTTGCCTCATCGGGTGTCTGGCTTATGCTTATTATTAGTCGGCGACTTTTGGCCGGTTCAGGGTATGTTTCAGGCTCCTCAGCCACTATTGCCCCCTCTGGTGGGGCTGCCTCTGGCTGGTAGCGGCGCACATTCTCACAGTTTAGCTGCACCCGGTCATTCCTCAGCCTTACCCTGCCCTCAACCAGCAGTATATCACCTTCCTGCCACAGGTCTCTGGTATTGACATAGACATCAGGCCAGACCATTACCTCTACCCTGCCGTCGAGGTCTTCCAGCGTAACGCTGGCAAAGGGGCGGCGGTCTCTGGTGAACGATTGATGAACCGAAGCTACCATTCCAGCTACCAAAATGGTCTGCCCCGCCAGCTCAGCATCAATATGACCGCAGAGGATAGTATGCTCCAAAGCCACCTTATTGGCAAAGGCGGCGAAGGGATGCTCCGAGAGGTATACCCCCATCAACTCCCTCTCCCAAGCCAGCTTCTCCTTGATAGAGCTGTCGGCAGCTTGCAGGTCGAGGCTGGGCATAGGAGCTGGCATTGTCTCGCCCCAGAGGTCAAACATAGTAGATTGTCCTGTCTCCCGCAGGTGCTGCTCTCTTTGCGTCAGAGCCAAAATACGACCGATGTTGTGGAGTAGAGTGCCACGGTCGCCCAGACAGTCCAGGGCTCCAGCCTTAATCAGGCTCTCCATTGCCCGCCGGTTCATGCCCCGCAGGTCAGCACGGCGGCAAAGGTCTTCAATAGACTTGAACTCGCCGCCCTTCTGGCGCTCGCCAACCAGAGGTTCTACCGCCCCCAATCCCACATTCTTAATCGCGGTTAGCCCAAAGCGGATGGCGGGGGCGCTGTCTTCGCCACCCCTCTCTATAGAAAAGCTGACCTGGCTGCGGTTTATATCAGGGGATAACACGGTGATGCCCAGACGGCGGCACTCGGCAACCGCAGTAGCCACCTTCTCCGACTGGTCGGCATTGGTAATGAGGAAGGCGGTGATATATTCTGCCGGGTAGTTTGCCTTGAGATAGGCGGTCTGATAGGCGATAAGGGCATAGCTGAAGCTGTGAGCCTTATTGAAGGCATAGCCAGCGAAGGGTTCAATAAGGGCGAAAACCTCGTCGGCAACCTCGGCAGAATATTCCATCTTCCTGGCTCCGGCAATAAAATTACGCTTCTCCTTCTTCATAACCGCCGGAATCTTCTTGCCCATCGCCTTGCGGAAGATATCAGCCTGCCCCAGGCTATAGCCAGCAAGAGCCTGGACAATGAACAGTACCTGTTCTTGATATACAATCACCCCGTAGGTCTCCTCAAGGATGCTTGAGAGTGCCGGGTGGGGATAGCGGATAGGTTCAATGCCGCGCTTGGCTTTGATGAAAGTGGGAATGTGCTCCATAGGACCGGGGCGATACAGGGCTATCATGGCAGCGATATCGCTGAAGGTGGTGGGCTTAAGCTCCTTGACATATCGGCGCATACCCGCCCCCTCTAACTGAAACACGCCCGCCGTTTCCCCTGAAGACAAAAGCTCAAAGGTCTTGCCGTCGTCCATGGGGATATGGTACAGGTCAATCTCAACGCCACGGCTCTCGGCGATAATCTCTTTTGCCTTGCCCAGAATGGTCAGGTTAGCCAGACCGAGGAAGTCCATCTTGAGCAGCCCAATATGGGCAATGTTTTCCATGGTGAACTGGGCCATAGCCGTGGTTTCACCGTCGCCTTTGCTCGCCCGCTGCAAGGGGACATAGCTGGTGAGCGGTTGTTTGGATATAACTACGCCGGCGGCATGGGTGCTGGCATGGCGGGCAATACCTTCCAGCCTGCGGGCGGAATCAACCAGATTGCGAACGATTTTATCCTCTTCATAGATGTTACGCAGTTCACTATTTTCATCCAGGGCTCTCTCCAGGGTCATGCCCGGCCGGAACGGGACCAGCCTGGCGACGCGGTCAACCTCGCTATAGGGCATACCCAGAGCCCGACCGACATCCCTGAGGGCTGCCCTGGCACCTAAGGTGCCAAAGGTGATAATCTGGGCGACATGGTCTTTGCCGTATTTCTGCGATACATAAGAGATGACCTCATCACGGCGGTCATCCTCAAAATCCAAATCTATGTCGGGCATCTCCTGGCGCTCCAGGTTGAGGAAGCGCTCAAAGACCAGCTTATTCTTAATAGGGTCAACCTCGGTGATACCAAGGCAGTAAAGGATAATGCTGGCGGCAGCACTGCCTCTGACCCCGAACAGAATGCCGTGCTCTTTGGTGAAGGAGATGATGTCCCAAACAACAAGGAGGTAATTGGCAAACTGGGTCTGTTTTATAACCTCCAGCTCGTAGTCAAGCCGCTCTCTTATCTCGGGGGTGGGATGGGGGTAGTGCTGAGCTAAGTTCTGATGGCAGAGTTCAGCCAGGAACTGGTCAGCGGTCTTGCCTTCAGGCAAATCCACCTCAGGGAGGTGGAGGCGACCAAACTCAAGCTTGAGCTGGCACATATCGGCAATGCGCTCGGTGTTCTCCAGCGCCTGAGGAATATCCTGATAAAGCTCCGCCATCTCCTGAGGGCTCTTGAGGTAATAGAAGTCGCCCGCCATCTTCATTCTCTTCTCATCATAGATGGAGGAGTTGGTGCCGATGCACAGCAGCAGGTCGTGGTCTGAGGCATCCTCCCGTTTGACATAGTGAACATCGTTGGTTGCCACCAGCGGTATATCCAGCTCCTGGCTCATAGATATAAGGCCCTGGTTTATCTGCTCCAGCTCAGGGATAGGATGGCGCTGTATCTCCAGGTAGAAATCGCCAAAGGTCTGCTTATACCAGAGGGCGGCCTGCTTTGCCTCCTCAAGCCGCCCCTGCAGGATAAGCCGGGGGACCTCACCGGCGATGCAGGCACTAAGGGCAATAAGACCCTGGTGGTGCTGCTCAAGGAGCTCTTTATCCACCCTGGGCTTGTAATAAAAACCCTCAAGGTGCGCCTTGGTGGTGAGCTGGATTAGATTGCGGTAACCGCCCTGATTTTTGGCCAGCAGAATGAGGTGGTAGTTATTCTTATCGCTGGCATCACGACTGAAGCGGCTGTTCGGGGCCAGATAGACCTCACAGCCGATAATGGGCTTTATCCCTGCCTCCTTGGCGGCAAGGTAGAACTCAATAGCGCCATACATAACCCCGTGGTCGGTTAAGGCCAGACTTTCCATGCCCAATGCTCCGGCCCGCTCCACCAGATGCGGGATGCGGCACATGCCGTCAAGCAGGCTATATTCGGTATGGACATGGAGATGGCTGAACATGGCTCTGGCTTATTATAACAACAGGGTCGGTTTTTGGGAATACGTTTTTAAGACATAACGGCTCAAAACTTAAACAAATTTTTTGATTACTTAGCAACCTATCCCCCTAACCCCCTTCCCTTACAAGGGAAGGGGGAAAGTATTTATAGAAGAGGGGCTGGTGCCCCTCCTAAACACCCTTAAAGCAGGGGGTTAATGGCAAAGCCTTTGAGGGCGGGTGGGAAAGAAAATAACCCTCTATTCTTTTTAACCCTGAAAGTGTAAAATCTTAATGGTATGAAATTGAGAATCCTGGGCATTGCCGCTAAGTGGCTATTTATGCTCTGTCTGCCTGTTTTACTACTGACGGCAAGTCTAGGTTGGGCGGTAAACAGCCACTGGCTTTATAATTACGGCTTTGAGAAATACAGCCTAAGCCAGACGCCGGCGCTTGCCGAGTTTAACTTAGAAGAAATAGCCGACGAAATAATTAGCTATTTTAACTCAAGTGAGGAATACCTCAGTCTCACCGTAACTAGAGACGGCGAGCCGTTTGAGCTATTTACACTAGAGGAAACTATCCACTTTAAGGATGTAAAGGGGCTGATTCGGCTGGATTACTGGGTGTTAGGCGGGACGCTGGCTTATATTCTGGCTTACGCCGCAGTTAGTTTATTCTGGCGCCGGAGAAGATACTGGCGAAGGCTGGCGTGGGGGTTAGTTGGGGGGGGTGGCATCACCCTGGGCCTGATGCTGGCTCTGGGGCTGGGAACACTATTTGGTTTTGACCAGCTCTTCTGGCAGTTTCACATTATCTTCTTTTCCAATGAGTTCTGGTCGGCAGAAGGATATATGCTTTTACTCTTTACCGAGGAATTTTTCTACGATGCTGCCCTATTCTGCGCCCTGGGAACTGCCGGGCTGGCGGTAATCCTGGGCGGGGTGGGGGGATGGTATCTGATATTTAGCAGAAGAAGGGCTACTTGAGCTTGACGGCCGTGCCGTAGGCTAAAAGCTCGGCGGCGCTGGCGACGACACTGGTGGTCACATAACGAACGTTAATGACCGCATCAGCCCCCAACTCCTCAGCCTGGGCTATCATCCGAGCCGTAGCCACCTCGCGGGCTCGCCCCATCATCTCCGTATACTCAATCAGCTCACCACCAAGAATCAGTCGCACCATGGCCGAAACATCCCTGCCCAGCCAGATGGCAAAGATAGTATGCCCCTTGACCAAGCCCAAAATTTCGGTTATATCGCGACCAGGGACTTCTGCCGAATTCTGGAGCATCATGCGAGGCGGGGTCCCACTGGGTAGGAGTTCCTCCGTCGGAGCCTTAGCTCGCCGCTGTTCCACAGCTACCGTCAGTAAGACCAGCAGGATACCACCGAGAAAGGCGTAGACCGCAATCCCCAACCACAAGGGCAACAGGGGCTCGTTGTAGACATACCAAGGTACCCCGGCAAAGACCGCGATAAACAGCCCGAGTACGAAAACCAGCGAACCGAACAACCGAATTACCTTCATAGTTTCTCCTTTCACAATATACTCGCCTTATTAAGCCGCTTCACCGCCTCGTTCTTCTCTCTAATTCCCAGTTTAGTCCTGTTTATGGCCTTGCGCAATAGCTCAATTGACTGGTCGTAGGTCTTTCTATCTGCAGGGTAGGGGATGCCGTCCTTGCCGCCGTGGGCAAAGCTGTAGCGGGCGGGGTCGCGGTAGCTAGGGGCAACCCCGTAGACCAGCTCGGAAATAAGGCTCAGGGCACGGATGGTCTTGGCACCCACCCCCCGCAGCCCCAATAACTGCTCAAAGTCTTTTGGCTGGCGCTCGTAGGTGCTGAGTAAAATCCGACTTATACTATCGGGGTGAAGGTTCTGGGTGGTGAGGTAGTGGTGGGGAGGTAAGTCCAGGGTTTTCAGTTTTTTAAGGTCAGCCAGGATTTCATGGGGCTTTTGACTAACGACTATATCGGCGATGGTGGTGCGGGCGGGGTCGCTTTCACTGGCAACCAGGTTCAGCGCCTGACCCCTCGCCTCAGAGAGCACCGCCGAGTGAGGCTCATTGACAAAGCTGGAGACCTGCTCCCCCAGCCAGTGGTAGCGGCGGGCATAGCGGGTATTATCGTTCATCCCCTGCTGAATAACCGCCCACGAGCCGCGCTTGGTAAAAAGGAAGCTGTGGTGATAGAGCTGATAGCCATCCTGAACCGCCGAGTTATCTACCTTGGCTGACATCCGGCTGGCGTATACCAGTGGAACCGGGTTCAGTGAAAGGTAATCCCCCCAGCGTTCTATCTCTTCCGGCGTTCGCCGGGAGGTCTTACCCTTGCCGCCGGCGACAAACAAGCCTAAGTCTCGTTCCAGCCCTTTAAGCCCCTCCTTGAGCGCGCCGCAGAGGGTGGTGGTAACGCCGCTGGAATGCCAGTCGTAGCCCAGAATGCAGCCGAAGGCTTGAAACCAGTAGGGATGGGAAAGCCTCCTTAGCATCTCCTCAGCGCCAAAGTCGGCGACAATGGCAATGGTAATCTCGCGAGCTAATTTGACCATGCGGTCAAAGAGCCAGGGGGGCACCCTGCCATAATGAAGTGGCAGATTGGCAATACCGGTCCGTCTGGGAACACCAGTTGACATCGCCTGCCTCTAGTTATTCAAGTTTACTTTTATCCCAGCCGGCAAGTCAAACCTCCCACACCACCTTGCCGTCAATAATGGTCATCTCCACCCGGATATCCTTGAGCTGCTCCGCAGGCGCTTGTAACAGGTCAGCGCTCAATACCACCATATCCGCCAGTTTTCCTTCAGCGATGGAGCCTTTGATATTCTCTTCAAACGAGGCGTAGGCAGCATTGGTGGTATACATCGCCAGCGCCTGTTGGGCTGAGACGGCTTCCTGAAGTAACAGCTCCTGTCCTGACTCCGCCCGCCTGGTAACGGCAGCATAGATGCCGACCAAGGGGTTATCCAGGGCTACCGGAGAATCCGAGCTAGCGGCAACAATCAAGCCAGCGTCGAGGAAAGACTTAACCCGGTATAGCCACTTCTGCCGGTCGGGGGGAAGAGTAGCGAGATATCTTTCCCCACTATGGTAGATAAAGGGGGGCTGGGTAACCACCAAAGCCTTGAGCTTGAGTAGCCGCTTAAATAACTCAGGCGGACACTCGGAGCAGTGCTCCAAGCGGTGGCGCCGCCCCGCCAAAGACGTCTGGCTACCGATATGCTCCAGGGCAGCGATGGCTGCCCCTACCGTGCTCGGCTCAATGCAGTGGATGGCTAGCTGGAAGCCAGCCTGGTGAACATCTAACGCCTGCCGGTTTAACTCATGCTGCGGCGGCTGCAACTGTCCTGTGGTCTCATTAAGCACTATCTTTGCCCCACCCAACCGCAACTGAGAATCACCTGAGCCCAAAGTTAGACCTGCCTGCTGAAACTGGCTCAAGGCTTCAATGCCAAACATCATAGACACCCGGCTCTCAAGCTTGCCGCTCTGCTTAAAACGCTTAAGGGTCTGCCACCGAGCCAAATCATTGGCGGCTGAAGCCTCCTGCAGAGAGGTGATACCCATAGACAGGTAATGCCGATCAGCCAGGGCTATGCCCTCAGCTAACTCTTCCTCGGATAGCGGCGGCAATACCTTCTCCCTGATATAGCCCAACATCTCAAAGAGAAGGCCGCTTGGCTCCCCGGTGTCAAGCTCCCGCTCAATAATCGCCCCCGGCGGTTCCGGCGTTTCTCCGGTGATACCCGCCAGAGAGAGCGCCATACTATTGAGCACGCAGGCATGCAGCGAACGGTGAGCCAGGACTACCGGGTGGTGAGGTGCTGCCTCGTCTAAATCCCAGCGATTGGGATGCCGCTTCTCAGCAAGGTAAAACTCATTGTAGTCGGTGCCGGTGAGCCAGTTGCCAGTTGGAGTGCTCAGGGCTCGGCGGCGGATGGCTGCCTTTATGTCAGCAATAGAGTTAACTGATAACGGGCTCAGGTCGAGGCTGCGCAACTTTCTGATAAAGGAGAAAATATGGCAGTGAGCATCATTGAAACCGGGCACCACCGTCTTGCCCTGGCAGTCAATTATTTTGCTCTTTGCCCCCCTCACCGCCTCCAGCTGGTCACTAGCGGCAACCAGCAAAATCCGGTTACCTTTGATAGCTACCAGTTCGGCAGAGGGACACCTTGAGTCCATTGTGAGCACATTGGCGTTATTAAGAATAAGGTCGGCGGCTGGCATTTTAAATCTTTTGACCAAGTAGCTACATGGTAGTATACTACTGACAACCTAGGGCAACAACTGAGAGCTTTATGAACTGGCAAAAGTTAGCTGAAAAGCTGGTTTTGTGGATAAGAGACAGGGTATCGGCTGCTGGGTGTAAGGGGGTGGTGCTGGGCTTAAGTGGCGGACTGGATTCCTCGGTAGCGGCGGTACTCTGTTACCGCGCCTTTCCCCAAAGCACGCTGGCAGTGATTATGCCCTGCTACAGTAACGAGAAGGACGTGGAGCATGCCCGGGCGGTGGCTGACCAGTTTTCTATCCCCACCAGTACAGTGGTTCTTGATGCCGCTTACGATACCTTGCTCAAGGTATTGCCCGATGATAAGGCAGCCCCTGATGTCAGCCGTCTGGCTAAAGCCAACATCAAAGCGAGATTAAGAATGCTCACCCTCTACTACTTTGCCAACAAGCTAAAATATATGGTGGTGGGGGCAGGCAATCAGAATGAGCTTGCCCTGGGCTACTTTACCAAATATGGTGATGGTGGAGTAGATATTCAACCCCTGGGCAACATGCTCAAAGGACAGATAAGAGAACTAGCCCAATTCTTGGGCATTCCACAGCAAATTATAGATAAGCCTCCATCAGCTGGCTTATGGGAAGGGCAAACCGACGAAGGGGAGCTGGGGCTGCGCTATGATGAACTCGACCGCTATCTGGCTACTGGCGAAGCCTCAGCGGAACTTAAAAAAAGGATTGAGTCCATGATAGCCGCCAGCGAACACAAGCGCCAGCCACCCCCAGCGGCTGACTTTCCTGAAAAGGGGTAAGCATTGGCACCCAAGGTCAAAATTGTTACCGACAGCACCGCCTATCTGCTTCCCGAGACAATTGCCCAATATGATATCCGTGTTGTGCCTATCAAGGTTGCCTTTGGAGCCGAGGTTTTCTCCGAGGGGGTGGATATTACCAATGAGGAATTCTACCGCAGGCTAGCAAAATCGAGCACCCCGCCTACCACCTCCCAGCCCACGGTCAGCGATTTTACCAAGGTCTATGCCGAGCTTGTCTCACTGGGTCACCCTATTTTTTCCATCCACATCTCAGCTAAGCTGAGCGGAACCATTAACTCAGCGCTCGCTGCCAGAGACGAATTTCCCGAAGCCCAGATTGAGGTGGTAGACTGGCTGTCTATGGGAATGGGGCTGCTGGTTACAGCCGCCGCCCGAGCTGCTGAGGAAGGACAGGGGCTACCGCAGATTAAGGCAAAAATTAAGCAACTCGCTGATTGTGTCAGCATTTTCGCCATGGTTGATACTCTAAAATATGCCTGGAAAGGGGGGCGAATCGGGGCGGGAAGGGCTTTACTTGGTTCGCTTTTAAACATTAAGCCCATCCTGGCTCTGGAAAACGCCGAGGCCAAGCCCCTGGCCAGGGCGAGAAGCCGGGCTAAAGGTGTGGAGTATATGCTGAAGATTATGGAAAAACGGCTGGGGACAAGCGGCTCTATCCATCATGGCGCCGTTATCCACTCCTGTGTACTTGAGGAAGTCCTAGCCTTGGAAAGAGAGGTCCGAGCCCGCTTTGACTGTGCTGAGCTTGACATTCTTGAAATTGGGCCTGTGTTCGGGACTCACATTGGTCCGGGGGCACTTGGTCTAATTTTCTATACCGAGGAGGACTGGCAGCACGCCAGTCTCAAATAAGGACGGAAGGAATGGACTTGACACTGGAACAGCTCCAGATAGACCCGGAAGCGTTAAGCCAAGAACTTGAAGGCTTTATAAAAGCCAGCGTAGGCAGGTTAAATCGAGAGGGAGTAATCATTGGCTTAAGCGGTGGGCTGGACTCCAGCGTGGTGCTGGCTCTATCCGTTGCCGCTCTCGGTCAGGACAAGGTGGTGGGGTTGATTATGCCGGAAAGAGATAGCAGCCGGCAAAGCGAGCGGGATGCTAGGCGCCTGGCTGAAGGGCTGGAGGTCAGGGTGGAGAGGGTGGAACTAACACCAATACTGGAGGAGATGGGAATTTACCGCCATATACCACGGCGGTTTTTTGCCAAAAAGAAAATAGCCGGCCCGGCAGTTAAGGCGAGCTACAAACTATATACCGCGCTCACCGGTGAAAGACCTTTACTTAGCGGGCTTGAAGGGACAAACTCCGGACTTATCAGGCGGGCTAATGCCTACTACAGGCTGAAGCACAGGCTGAGAATGGTGATTCTATATTCATATGCCGAGCGTGAAAATCGGCTGTTGGTGGGTACGGCCAACAGGACCGAGTTTCTGACCGGTTTCTTTGTAAAATACGGCGATGGCGCTGCCGATATTATGCCCCTCCTATCGCTATATAAAACGCAGGTAAAACAGCTAGCCACATTCCTCAAAATTCCGGAGAAGATTATAAAAAAGCCCCCAGCCCTGACCTCATACCCGGCATCACTGATGAGTTTGCTTTAGGCATTAGCTATGAAAAGCTCGACCTTATCCTGCTGGGATTAGACAGGAAGCTGGCAACGAAAGAGATAGCCAGGATAGGGATAAAGCCGGAGACCGTTGAATATGTAAAGGAGCTGATTAGAAGGTCAGAGCATATGAGAGGCTCGCCACTGGCACCAGATTAATATTGTTGACCCCCACCCCCCATCTCTTACTCAGCCCTTTCTTCCCCACCCCCCCCCAGCTACTTTAGTTTTTCTTCCCACCCACCCTATAGAGGCTGGCACCCCTCTAAAACACCCCTAGAAGCAGGGGTTTAAGGGCAGAGCCCTAATGGGAGGGTGGGTGGGAAGAAGAGCTAAAGGAGAGTCAACGAGAGGCAAATACGGGGTCCCCGCAAAAACAAAGTCTTTGTGGGGTAAGAAGCCTCTGAGGGTGGGAGGGTTGGGAAGAAAAAGATAATTTAAAAGTGGGGGGTGGGGGTGCATAAAATTAAGGTGTCACCAAGGTACTAAATCGAATAATCTCTCTTGTCTTAATAGGGCGTCTGTGCTATGATGCAAGTAGGCGAATATGACCACAGAGAAAGAGAAGGCGCTGGAGCTGGCTATCAGCCAGATAGAGAAGCGGTTTGGCAAAGGCTCAGTGATGAAGCTGGGAGCCTCTGCT
>JAUWZG010000026.1 GCA_030615425.1 Dehalococcoidia bacterium | reverse complement strand
AATTTTTAAAGGAAGGAGAACACAGGTGAAAATTTTAGCTATTTCATGCAGTCCAAGGAAACAGGGAAACACCGAGCTCTTGTTAGCTGAGGCGCTCCAGGGAGCGCAACAAGAGGGAGCAGAAGTAGAACTGTATAGTGTATCCGGCAAGACCATAGAACCCTGCGATGGTTGCGGAACCTGCTTTAAGGCTGGCGAATGCCACATCAAGGACGATATGCAAGACCTATACAATAAGCTGTTGGAAGCCGATGGCATCATCTTCGGCACGCCGATATATTTCTATGCCATGGCTGCCCAGACCAAGACGGTAATGGACCGGACAATGGCGCTGAATCGTCCTGAGAAAAGCCTGGCTAACAAAGTGGGTGGTGTTGTGGTTGTCGCCGGCAGCCTCGGCCTCATAGATGCGATAAAAGACCTCTATTTTTATATTGTCTCCCACCGCATGCTACCAGCCAACTATGTCGCCGCTTACGGCGGGCCTAAAGGTGATGTAAAGAAGTTGGAGAAGGGTATGAAAGCGGCTCGGGACCTGGGGCGGCAGATGGTGCAGCTGGTGGCCAAGAAGTTTGAGTATCCGGCTGAGTTTATGGCGCCCCCCATCGCCTACGGCACCCACACCTTTTAGCTATGATTGCAGAAGTGGGGGAGGGGTAGAAGTGATGAATAACGCTGCTCCAATGTCAAAATACATAGGTGAATGCATATACTGCGGGTCTACTGATAACTTGACCGATGAGCATATTGTGCCGCATTCTCTTGGTGGTCCTTGGCAATTGCTTAGTGCAAGTTGTGGAGAGTGTACCAAGATTACTCAGGACTTTGAACGAGATGTAGCGAGGGAATTCTTTCTTCTGGTACGTACGAAGTTGGGCTTACCAACTTATCACCCTAAAAACAGGCCAAAAACCTTTTCCTTCATGGTCACGATAGGCGGGAAAGAAAAAGTTTTGGAAGTTCCAGCCTCTGATTGCCCAACCTTATTTATGATGCCACAGCTTGAGAAACCAGGCTATATTAGTAAAAACCCGCAGGGTAAAGGTATGATAGTGAAAGGGATGAGTTCACATGGAAATGAGAGGGACTTGCGTGAATTTAATGCCAAATACAATGTTGAGAGCATATCTTATACTGAGGAGCTACGCACAAGCTTCGCGCGTGTTCTTGCCAAAATCGCATATGGAATGACTGTGTTTCAGTATGGTCTTGATATGATTGAAGAAGCTTATGTGCTTCCATGTATTCTGGGCAAGAAAGATGATGGTAGTCAATGGGTTGGATGCGAAGACCCCCATAAATCTCCAGACTTGCTTCCAAGAGAACGATTCTTACATAGGATAGAGCTTCTTACGAAGAGAAACGAGTTAGGGGCACGAATAAGGTTATTTGCTAAATACCAGACACCTGAATATCTGGTTATTGTAGGCCGACTGAAAGGGCACTAACCCCCCACATCCATGTTCTTTTTCCCACCCACCCGCCCTCAAGCCATTCAGGGTTTATCCCGTAGTTTTATCCCCTCCGCCCCACAGGGGTCAAAGGGGCGCTAGCCCCTTAAAAAAACAACTTCCCCCTCTCCTTACCAAGGAGAGGGGGATTAAGGGGGTGAGGTAGATAGAATTATAAACGAGGTTTGCACAGAATCTCTTTGATTTTGAGGTTAAAGAAGTCGTGGGTGTTGGCTGGCGTGAGCACCACGGCGGTATCGGCGCCCCGCCCGCTGCCGGCAATGGCAATAATATCCTCATCGGTGCGCACCAGTCCGCTATCGGCAGCCATAGTTGCTATCTCACAGACCACCTTTATCCCCTGACCAAAAATGCGCAGGACATCGGCGATTACCTCTCCCAGGACAAACATATTGTATTTGCTGCGCATGGCGCGACTCAAGCCCCCAAGGGAGTGGGTGGTGGTGAGGATGACGCCCCCTTTAGCTTCAACTATTTTCCTGTTCTCCCCGTTAAATTCCTGGGTATCGGGCTCACGCATGCCGGTAACGTGGCTGACCACGATGACCCTTGACTTGTTGAACGCTTCTGTAGCTCTTACTGCGGTATCGCCTATGGTGGAGGCTACCACTATGGTTTTGATACCCAGCTCCTCCGCCCGCTGCTTAGCGACGCCGAGCGTCTCTTCGGTATTCTCACTACCCGGCTTTTCAAAATACACTGTTTTTAGTTCCATTTCTGCATCTCCTTCTAATATTTTTACGGCTATTTTTTATATTATACTACATTGCCTGGCTATATGGAGTGTGGTATAGTTTATTTATAGTGGCAGCCGAGATTGAAACTATTCCTGAAGGCAACATTACTTCCCCTGAGGGTTTCTTTGCCGGTACCACCAGCGCCGGGATAAATAGAAAAGCCAAAGATAAACCAGACCTTGGCATTCTCTTTTCTGAGGCGCCTTGTGTGGCGGCGGCTCTATTTACCACCAATCGGCTCAAGGCAGCGCCAGTGGTTCTATCTCAGCAGAGGCTGAAACAGGGGAAGGCCGGGGCGGTGGTAGTAAATAGCGGCTGCGCCAATGCCTTTACCGGGGAGGGGGGTCTTGCCCATGCCGATGAGATGGCAAAGCTAACCGCCGAGGGCATTGGCATATCGGCTGAGGATGTCCTGGTCGCCAGCACCGGCGTCATTGGTGTGCCATTGCCGATGAAGCGCATAAGGGCTGGCATAGAGCAGATTATCCTTTCCCGCGACGGCGGTCATGAGCTGGCACAGGCGATAATGACCACTGATACCTTCGCCAAGGAGACGGCAGTTAAGGTCAGGGTGGGGGATAGTGAGTTTACCATTGGCGGGGTGGCCAAGGGGTCGGGAATGATTCACCCTGACCTGGCAACCTTACTCTGCTTCCTCACCACCGACGCCGCCATAGAGAAGGATTTTGTCCAGGAGGCACTGGGGAAAGCGGTGGACGTATCGTTTAACATGATTTCCATTGACGGCGATACTAGTCCCAACGATATGGTGCTTATAATGGCTAACGGGCTGGGGGGAAGTGTCCCCGTTGACGCCTTTGAGCAGGCCCTGGAGCAGGTCTGTATCTATCTGGCTAAGTGTGTCGCCCGTGATGGTGAGGGAGCAACTAGGCTCATTGAGGTAACCGTCGCTGGCGCTGCTAACCTGGCTCAGGCGAGGTCGGCGGCGAGGACGGTGGTAAGCTCGCCCCTGGTGAAGGCGGCGATTCATGGTGCCGACCCTAATTGGGGACGGATTATGGCTGCGGTGGGGCGGAGCGGGGTGGAGGTAGAAGAAGCCAAGCTAGAGCTTTATATCGGCGAAATTCCGGTGGTAAAGGCGGGCAGCCCCTTGCCCTTTGATAAGCGAAGTTTAATCCAGCTGCTGAGGGGGGAGGAGGTATCAATAAG
This sequence comes from Dehalococcoidia bacterium, assembly GCA_030615425.1. The sequence continues at coordinate 10,960 of JAUWZG010000026.1, read as the reverse complement.
CTTGAATCTCAACCTCGGCTCCGGCAGCGCTACTGCCTGGGGTTGCGACTTGTCCGAGGAATATGTAACTATTAATAGTCGTTACATGACCTGATGGCTAGGGGGTAAAAAATTGGGCAAGGTTATTGTGGTCAAGCTCGGTGGTGCCACCTTGGGCAGCCACGATACCACTATTGAGGACATTGTCAAGCTACAGCAGCAGGGCAAATCGCTGGTGGTAGTACATGGTGGTGGTAAACTGATAACCGATTGGCTGGAAAAGCAAGGGATTTCCACCAGGTTTGTCCACGGCGAGCGGGTAACCGATGAAGCCACCCTTGAGGTGGTGATTTCGGTGCTGGCTGGGCTGGTCAATAAGGAGATTGTGGCCGACATTAATGCTCGGGGAGGGATGGCGGTAGGCATTAGCGGCGTGGACGGGGCTTTCATTCAGGGCAGGATTAAGGAGAAAGAGCTGGGCTATATTGGGGAGGTGGTCAAGGTAAATCCCGCCCCTCTGGAAGCGCTGCTAAAGTCCGGCTATATCCCGGTAGTGGCTCCGGTCAGTCTTCATGCTGCTGATAAGATGGAGAAAGCGCCGCAGGTGCTTAACATCAATGCTGATGCTGTAGCTGGTGAGATTGCTGCCGCCATTGGTGCCGAGAGGCTTATCTTCTTGACCGATGTGGTTGGTATCTGCGACCAGTCAGGCAATTTGCTGCCTCGCCTATCGCCTGATGAAGCTGAAGCTCTAATGGCTTCAGGTGTGGCTTCAGGGGGGATGATTCCCAAGATTAAAGCGTGCCTCAGAGCTTTGTCGGGCACTTCATCTGCTTGTATCATAGATGGTCGGCAGCGGCACGCCTTGCTCGGTGAGATAGAAGGACATGGTGGCGGCACCACCATAGGGAGACGAAAGTGAGTAACTGGCAGGAACTTGAGCGCCAATACTTTATGCAAACTTTCGAGCGTGTACCCTTAACTATAGTCAGGGGGCAGGGGGCACGGGTGTGGGATGAGGATGGGCGGGAATACCTTGACTTTGTTGGTGGCTGGGCAGTCAATAGTTTGGGGCACTGCCATCCGGTGGTTACTCAGGCAGTTACCGAGCAGGCGCAGTTGCTAATTCAGACGTCCAACCAGTTCTATACTGTTCCTCAGATTCGCTTGGCGGAGCTTCTAGTCCGGAATAGCTGTCTGAACAAGGTCTTTTTTGGCAATAGCGGCGCTGAGGCTAATGAAGGGGCGGTAAAGCTAGCCCGCCGTTATGGGCAGCTTGAGTTAGGCGGAGCCTATGAGGTTATTACCACCTCGGGCTCATTTCATGGTCGTACTTTAGCTATGTTGGCAGCTACTGGTCAGGCAAAATTCCAGAAGCCATTTCCTCCTCTGCCCACCGGCTTTGTCAATGTGGAGCATAATAATATTGAAGCCATAAAGTCAGCCACTACTGATAAGACCTGTGCCGTGATGGTAGAGCCAATACAGGGGGAGGGTGGGGTCAACCTGCCCGATGATAGCTATTTACCCGCCATAAGGGTTTGGTGTGACCAGAAGGGCATTTTGCTCATTCTGGATGAAATTCAAACTGGCATAGGTCGGACGGGGACGCTCTTTGCCTACGAGCAATATGGCGTTGAACCTGATATAATGACACTGGCTAAGGGTCTAGGCAGTGGCCTGCCCATTGGGGCTCTTCTGGCTAAGGAAAGGGTGGCGGTGTTCGCTCCCGGGGAGCACGGCTCTACCTTTGGCGGTAATCCGTTAGCCTGTGCTGCTAGCTATGCTACAGTAAAATTTATTATTGATAATGATATAGCCGGGAAGGCAAAGACGGTGGGACAGTATCTTATCGACGGACTGGAAGGCTTGAGACAGAAATTCCAGCTTATTACTGATGTTCGGGGGCGTGGGTTGCTGGTGGCTACGGAGTTTGGCAGTGACATCGCCCAATCATTAGTGATAACTTGCCTTGATAGGGGCTTATTGGTTAATCGGTTGAAGCCCAATGCCTTGCGCTTTATGCCTCCCCTTATTATCGGGACTGAGGAGGTTGATGAGGCGCTGGGCATCCTGGACAGTGCCCTGTCGGCTAAATAGCTTAGGGAGATTCAGTATGGCAGATAAAGTGGTATTAGCTTACAGTGGTGGGTTGGATACATCAGTAGCTGTCAGATGGCTTAAAGAGAAGTATAACCTGGATGTTATTGCTTTTAATGTTAATGTCGGCAGTGAACGGGACCTTTCTGCCGTCCGTCAGAAGGCACTTGATGTCGGCGCCGTGAAGGCGTTGGTGGAGGATGCCAAGGAGTTATTTGTCAATCATTTTATCTTCCCCGCACTACAGGCGGACGCTCTCTATGAGGGGCAATATCCACTGGCTACAGCCCTGGCTCGTCCGCTGATGGCTAAGTTGCTGGTGGATACCGCCATAAAGGAGGGGGCTTCAGCAGTAGCTCATGGCTGCACCGGCAAGGGGAATGACCAGGTGAGGTTTGAGGTGAGCATCGCTGCCCTGGCACCTAGCCTCAAGATTATCGCCCCGGCTCGGGAATGGGGCATGACCCGCGAAGAGACCATCAAATATGCTCAGCGCTACGGGATTCCGGTGCCGGTTACTGCCGCCAGTCCCTATTCCATTGATGAGAACCTGTGGGGGAGGAGCATTGAGTGCGGAGTTCTTGAGGACCCCTGGGTTGAGCCACCGGCTGATGTCTTCACCTGGACAAGGTCGCCGGCGGATGCCCCAAATAAGCCAGGCTATGTGGAAATCGGCTTTGAGCAGGGCATCCCCATCGCCATTGGTGGGAAGAAGATGGATGGCGTCAGCCTGATTCAGAAACTGAACCAGCTGGCTGGCGAGCACGGGGTAGGCAGGATTGACCTGGTGGAGAACAGGCTGGTGGGGATAAAATCAAGGGAGATTTATGAAGCGCCGGCAGCAGTGGTATTGCTTCAGGCGCACCAGGCTTTGGAGGCAATGACCTTATCCAAGGAGCAACTGCGTTTTAAGCAGAAGGTGGCGATGGAATATGCCGACCTCATCTATAACGGTCTATGGTTTAGTTCACTCCATCAGGACTTGGCTGCCTATGTTAAGAGCACCCAGCGCTATGTCAGCGGAACAGTGCGAGTTAAATTATTCAAGGGGAGTTGCCAGGTGGTGGGGCGAAAATCTCCCAAATCACTATATAGCTATGGTCTGGCTACCTATGATAAGGGCGATGAGTTTGACCAGAGCGCCTCCCCCGGCTTTATTCACATCTGGGGGTTGCCGGTCAAAACCCAGGCGCAGGCACAGCCTCCAACTCAAGCCGAGGGTCCGTTAGGTATGATGAAGCCAAAGAAAACAAAGGGGAAAGGTAAATGAGCCATATTCGGGGTCGCTTTCGTAAGAAGGCTGATAAATCGGTGACCGAATACACTGCCTCTATTCCCTTTGACTGGCGCTTGTATCCCTATGATATTGCTGGCAGTACTGCCCACGCCCGGATGCTGGCCAGGCAGGGGATAATTTCAGACCAAGAGGCTGAGACTATCGTCGGTGGGCTGAGTGCGATTAAGGAGGAGATAAAGCGGGGCGAGTTTCAGTTCAAGCCGGAACTGGAAGATATCCATATGAATATTGAAGCCCGCCTGTTGGAGAAGGTGGGTGAGGTGGGGGGCAAGCTCCACACTGCCCGCTCTCGCAACGACCAGGTGGCTTTTGCCTTGCGCCTTTTCGCTAAAGAAGCCATCTCAAACACCCTGGTTGGGCTGGAAGAATTGCAGCGGGCGCTCATCGGTCTGGCTGAAGCTAGTAAAGATGTAATTATTCCCGGATACACCCATTTGCAGCCGGCACAGCCGGTTTTGCTGGCTCATCACCTTCTAGCCTATTTTGAGATGCTCAAGCGTGATGTCAGCCGGTTTACCGACTGTTTGAAGCGCACCGATGTCATGCCGCTGGGCAGCGGCGCTCTCGCTGGCGTTGCATATAAAATCGACCGCCAGTTTCTGGCTAGCGAGCTAGGTTTCAGCCAGCTCAGTCAGAACAGTATGGATGCTGTCTCGGATAGAGATTTTGTCCTGGAGTATGAAGCGGCGGCCAGCCTGTGCATGATGCACCTCTCTCGGCTGGCAGAGGAAGTTATTTTATGGTCTTCGTCTGAGTTCAACTTTATTGAGCTTGATGAGGCTTACGCCACCGGCTCAAGCATTATGCCCCAGAAGAAGAACCCTGATGTTGCCGAGCTGGCTCGGGGCAAGACGGGCAGGGTCTATGGCAGACTCATGGCTCTGCTGACCACGATGAAGGCTCTCCCCCTGTCCTATAATAGGGATATGCAGGAGGACAAAGAGGGCTTGTTTGATACCGTGGATACCCTGCTCTCCACCCTGGAGGTATTCACCGGCATGGTCAAGACCCTCAAGGTTAAGCCGGAAAATGCCCGGCGGGCGCTGGAGCGTGGCTATATTCTAGCCACCGACCTGGCTGACTACCTGGTCAAGAAGGGGGAAGCCTTCCGCACCGCCCATGAGATAGTGGCTAGACTGGTGAGCTACGCTATGGAAAAGGATAAACCTTTACTTAAGCTCAGCCTGGCTGAATACAAGAAGTTTTCTCCACTATTTGAAAAGGATGTCTACTCTATTACTGTGGAATCATCTATTGCCGCCAGGGATGTCATTGGCGGCACCGCCCCCAGACAGGTAGAGAAGGCGCTGGCTAATGCTAAGAAATCCATCGGAGCCAGAGGTGGAAGGTAGTCCTCAGGTCAAGCTTGCCCCGTCTATTCTCTCCGCTGATTTCGGTCGCCTGGGGGAACAGGTGGCTGAAGCCACCAAGGCTGGTGCTGACTATATCCATGTCGATGTTATGGACGGGCAATTTGTGCCCCAGATAACCATCGGTGCCCCGGTGGTAGCCGCCGTTCGGAAGTGGACTGACCTTCCTCTAGATGTCCACCTTATGATTGAGGCACCGGAACGTCAAATTGACCAGTTTGCTGATGCCGGGGCTGACATTATCACCGTTCATATAGAAGCCTGTCCCCATATTCACCAGGTGGTTAGGGCAATTAAGGAGTTGGGGGTTAGGGTGGGGGTATCTCTCAACCCGGACACACCGGCAGCCGCTGTCAGTGAAATCCTACCCTCCCTGGATTTAGTCCTGGTGATGACGGTCAATCCTGGCTATGGCGGGCAGACCTTTATTGAGTCAACGCTGGATAAGATAGCCCAACTGCGGGCGGAGCTGGATGAAAAGGGTTTAGCCGCTGAGCTGGAGGTGGACGGGGGCATCAATGCCCAGGTTGCGCCTAAGGTGGTGAAGGCGGGAGCCAGGGTGCTGGTAGCTGGGGCAGCGGTGTTTGGTTCGGGGCAAACGGTAGAAGAAGCCCTCAAAAAGCTCAGGGCTAGTTTGCTTTAGCCAGTTTATGCTGACTGCGCAGGCATCTGGTGCACAGGTTTAGCCGTTTCGGCTGGCCATCGATAACGATAGTAACCGGGTGAATATTGGGCACCCAGTTGCGCTTGGTATGACGTTTAGAGTGGCTTATGTTATGGCCGAATTGAGGCGTTTTGCCACATAAATCGCATTTCAATGTTTTCTTCTCCTTTGACTAACGGGCAAATTTACTGTAGAATTTTGTTTATAATACTAACATAGCCAGGCGATTCTGGCAAGGATGTTAAGATGGCACAGGCTAATTCTATTAGCGGGCAAGATTTAAGGGAAATGTTTGTTGCCGCTACTGGTTGGTTGGAGAAGAGCGCTGCAGATATTGATGCCCTGAATGTCTTCCCGGTGCCTGATGGAGATACCGGGACTAACATGCTGCTTACCATGCGTTCCACTATGGAGGAAGCCTATCGGGCTCCTGATAGTAGCGCTTCAGGCGTAGCTCAGGCTATGGCCAGAGGGGCACTGGTGGGGGCTAGGGGTAATAGCGGCGTAATCCTGTCGCAGATTTGGAGAGGTCTGGCCCAGGGTCTGGCGGATAAGGACTCGTTTAACGGCAGTGAGCTGGCTGATGCCTTATTACAGGCATCAGAGGTGGCTTATAAAGGGTTAAGCAATCCCGTAGAGGGGACTATCCTTACCGTAATTAGAGAGGCGTCAGCGGCTGCCAAGGAGCATGCTTCTACGGTTAGTGATGACGTGGTGTCGGTTGTGGAAGCTACAACCGGTGCTGCCAAGGAGTCAGTAGCTAATACACCCACCCTTCTGCCGGTATTGATGGAAGCGGGTGTGGTGGATGCCGGGGGGCAAGGTTTATATACCATCCTGGAGGGTGCTCTCCACTATCTTAAGGGTGAGGTGGAGCAGTTGAAGCTACGTCGGCCCTGGATGATTGCCAGTAGCGTACCGCTCACGGCTAAAGTGCCGCAAATGGTAGGCGTGGAGGAGGTGCCCTACGGCTATTGCACTAATTTAGTCATTAAGGGGCAGGGGCTTAACCCGGATAAGCTCAGGAAGAGGCTGGAAAAGAGGGGGCAATCGGTGATTGTAGTTGGTGATGATGCAGCAATCAGGGTTCATATTCATACCTTAGACCCTGGTGATGTTATGAGCTATGTTATCCCCCTGGGAACTTTGCATGAGATAAATGTACGCAATATGGATGAGCAATACCGGGATTTCCTGGAGATGCAGAAAGAGAGGATGCCAGCGGTTGAGGTAGCTATTGTGGCTGTGGTTGCTGGGGAGGGTCTATCTAATGTTTTTTCCAGTCTGGGGGCAACAGCTATTGTGCCCGGTGGGCAGACAATGAATCCCAGCACCAAGGATTTGCTCCAGGTGGTGGACGCAGTACCTTCGGAGAAGGTTATTATTTTGCCTAATAACAAAAATATAGTACTCACCGCCGAGCAAGTCCAGTCTTTGACCAGCAAAACCATTGAGGTGGTGCCCACGAAAACAATTCCACAGGGGGTAGCCGCGCTTTTAGCCTTTGATTATGAGGCTGACCTGGGAACAAACGCTCGGAATATGGACAGGGCGCAATCAGCAGTAAAGACTATTGAAGTTACCCGGGCGGTACGCTCAACCCGGCTGGGTGGACTGGACATCAAGAGGAAACAGGCAATCGGCTTTCTGGACGGAGACCTGGTGGTGGTGGCTGATAAGACAGATGAGGTTCTCACTGAGACGCTGGGGAGGGTGAACCTGGATGAGGTTGAGGTGGTTACCATCTACTACGGGGCTGATACCAAGCCGGCTGAGGCGGAGCAGGTCAGCACCGCTATCCGTGAGCAGCATCCCCAGCTTCAGGTTGAGGTAGTTCAGGGCGGTCAGCCTCACTACAGCTATATTGCTTCTGTAGAGTAAAGGGGAGGGTTCTATTATGACAGTTAAAATTGTCACCGATAGTCTGGGTGACATACCCTCCGAGGTGGCTAAAGAGCTAGGAATTACTGTAATCCCGATAAGTGTTCTCTTTGGGGAGGAGGTCTACCGGGATGACGTTGACCTGACTACTGACCAGTTCTACGATAAGCTAATACACAGCAAAATTTTACCCGCCACCAAAATCCCCAGCCTTAGCGTCTTCGTTCAGGCTTATGATAAGCTAGCTGAAGAGACGGATGAAATTGCTGTCATCACTAATTCCCATAAGCTCAGCGCCAGCTATGAAGCCATGTTGCAGGCTAAAGAGCTGATGAAGCGGAAATGCCGGGTAGAGGTGGTTGATTCTTTGTGGGCGGTTATGGCACAGGGATTGATAGTTATCGCTGCCGCCAAGGCAGCTAACGCTGGAGCTAGCCTTGATGAGGTGGTGGCTCTGGCTCGTAAGAATATCCCCCGGGCGGATGTTCGTATGGCTCTTGATACCCTGGACTATCTCGAAGAGGGCGGGCGCATTGGCAAGGCACGCGCCTTTTTGGGGTCAAAGCTTAAGGTGACTCATATACTGGGCATAAGAGACGGTGAGGCCTACCCCTTTGCCAGGGAGCACTCCCGGGTTAAAGCGATAGACTACTTGTATAACTTTGCTACCAGCTTTTCCCATATTGACGAGATGGCAGTAGAGCATGCCACCACTCCTGATGAAGCCGAGATGCTAGTTGAGCGGCTCGGCGCTAAATTTCCTAAAGAGCGTATCTACCAGTCGAAGGTAAGCCCGGTGATTGGGGCGCATGTTGGTCCCCGGGTTCTGGGGGTGGCTCTGCTGGGGGATAAATAGTCGTGACAGTCAAGGTTGTTACCGACAGCGTGGCTGATTTACCATCTCAGGTGGTGGAGGAGCTAGGGATTACCGTAGTTCCACTAATTCTTCGCTTTGGCGAAGAGGTCTACCGCGATGGCATTGACCTAACTGCCGACCAGTTCTACGAGAAGCTGCAGACCAGCAAAGTCTTTCCGACTACTTCAGTGCCGTCGCCGCAAACCTTTGCTGAAGCCTATGATAAGCTGGCTGAGGAGACTGATGAAATCCTGGCTATTACTGTTTCCGCTAGGCTCAGTGCTACCCATGAGGTGGCGTTACAAAGTATAGGGCTAATGAAGCAGAAGTGCCGGGTAGAAACAGTTGATTCGCAATGGGCTACCATGGCAGAGGGATTTATAGTTATGACTGCGGCTAAGGCAGCTCAGGCTGGGGCTAGCCTTGATGAGGTGATGGAGGTAGCCAGAAAGAATATTCCCCGGGTGGAGTTTCAGGCCGCTTTTGATACCCTGGAGTATCTCAGAAGGGGTGGGCGCATTGGCCGGGCACAGGCTTTGCTGGGGTCAATGCTGAGGATTAACCCTCTCATCACCTTGAGAGACGGTTTAGTTGAGCCGGCGGGCAGAACCCGCTCGCGGGCTAAGGCGCTCGACCGCTTATATGATTTTGCCGCCAGCTATGCCCATATTGAGGAGATGGCGGTAGAGGATACCGCCTGCCCTGACGAGGCTGAGGTATTGCTTGAGCGGCTTGGCTCTATATTTCCCAGAGAGCGTATCTATCGCTCCAAAATGACCCCGGTAATCGGTGCCCATACCGGTCCCGGTATGTTGCTGGTAGCCGTACTGGGGGATAGGGGGTAGTCATGACGGTCAAGGTTGTTACTGATAGCACCGCCGACCTGTCGCCTCAGTTAGCTCAGGAGATGGGGATTACGGTGGTGCCAGTCTATGTGCGCTTTGGAGAAATGGTCTACCGGGATGGGGTGGATATAGGTCATGATGAATTTTACCAGAAATTAGTGGAGAGCCCGGTTCATCCCGCTACTTCCCAGCCTACGCCGGCGGATTTTGCCGATGTCTATAATAGGCTTTCCAAGGAGACTGATGAAATAGTCTCCATCCAGGTTACCAGCAAATTAAGTGGCACCTATAACTCAGCGCTGCAGGGCAGGGAGCTGGTAACGGGAAGCTGTCGTATTGAGGTAGTAGATTCGCTTTCAACATCTATGGGCTTGGGACTGATAGCTATGGCTGCTGCCAGATTGGCTGAGGCGGGAGAAAGCTTGCCGGCGGTAATGGAGGAGATAAGACAGGCTGTTCCTAGTATTCGTGTGCTTGGTGTCTTTGATACCCTTAAATACCTGCTTCTGGGGGGGCGCATTGGTAAGGTTAAAGCATTATTGGGCAGTGTGCTCAATGTGAAGCCTTTGCTTACCATGCGCGATGGCGAGCTTTTACCTGCTGGTCATGCCCGCACCCGTTCTAAAGGCATAGAGCGTCTATTTGATTTTGTAAAAAATGCCTTAGATATCCAAGAATTAGCCATTGTGCACAGCACTACGCCTGATGAAGCCGGTTCACTCAAGGAGCGCATAGCTTCTATCTTTGACCGGAAACGCATTCATATAGCCAGGCTAGGACCAGCCCTGGGGGCTCATGGTGGTCCCGGGGCTTTGCTCTTAGCCTTGAGGGAGAAGGTAAGCGGTATTGGGCAGAACGCAGGCGAAGGCGAGCCCTCAAAGAAGGGATTTTCTCTGCCCTCTTTACATATACCGAAGTTGAGATTTTCTTGCCCGCGGCTGCTTGCCTAGGTGACTGGAGACCAAGCGGTGTCAACGAAGGTTAAGCCTCTACGGAAGATTCTCGAGCTTGAGTGTGAAAAGGGTTATACAGATACAGCCGTAATCGGTGGTCTGGACAGGTTCCTTCGTCGATGGGCAGGTCAAGCCGTAGCATCAATAACCAGCCCCCCGCTTTTGAGCCGCTTTCATAAACTCCGCTTAGACGATTCCAAATATGCCTCTCTGACCAAGCAGCAGCGTAGACGGTGGATAGATGAGGTGTTTGAGTTTTTGTCTGAAGTGGAGCGCATGGAGGCAGAGAAGGGCAAGGTCGAGCCGCCGAAGGAAAGCGTTGTGCCATCGCCCCCCACACCCAGCCGGCGGTCTTTAGCAGCAAAGGGGCAGAGGGTAGCTGGTGAGTCTCTGGATTCCCCCATCACCGCGGTCAAAGGGGTCAGCACCAGTCTGGCGGCTAAGTTCAACCGTCTGGGGGTGAAAACGATTCGGGACCTGCTCTATTTCTTTCCCCACCGTCACCTTGATTACAGCCAGAGGAAATATATCTCCCAGCTTGCCGAGGGTGAGGAGCAGACTATTATTGCTAATGTGTGGCAGGCTCAGGTGACCATGCTCGGTGGCAGGCGGGGCACCGAGGCTATTGTCGGCGATGAGACGGGTAACGTCAGGGTGGTGTGGTTTAATAATCCCTACCTGGCCAAGAATCTACCAACTAATACCCGAATAGTCCTCAGTGGCCGGGTAAGCCTGTTTGGTGGGCGGCACGTGTTTGAATCTCCAGAGTGGGAGCTGGAGGATAAGGAGCTGGTTCATACCGGGCGCTTGGTTCCTCTCTATCCCCTTACTCAAGGACTCCGCCCGCTGCAGGTGAGGAAGCTGATGAAACAGTTTGTGGACCAGTGGGCATGGCAGGCGGAGGACTTTTTGCCCCCGGAGTTGAGGGAGCGGTGTAACCTGGTTGAGCTGCCTCAGGCGATAAGTCAAGCTCACTATCCCGAGGATGAAGCGGCCAAGAATGGAGCCAGACTTC
>JAUWZG010000043.1 GCA_030615425.1 Dehalococcoidia bacterium | reverse complement strand
GTCCTGGCTGTTTCAGCCAAGAACGGTTTATCTAGCCCTAATCTTCTGCCAAAGAGCGCCGTGCGACGCAACAGTCGACGCAGCACATAGCCCCGCCCCTCGTTGCTGGGAATCACCCCATCGGCAATGAGAAAGGCAATCCCCCGGCTGTGCTCAGCTATTATGCGCATAGCATTATCACTAGCATCATCAGCGCCATACTTCCTTCTCGCCAATTCAGATATTCTCTGTATTAACGGAACAAAGAGGTCGGTTTCATAGACCGAGGTCTTGCCCTGGACTACAGCCGCAGTCCTCTCCAGACCCATGCCGGTATCAATATTAGGCTTGGGCAACAAGGTACGGCGCCCCTCTTTATCCTGATTATACTGGGTGAAAACCAGGTTCCAGATTTCGGAAAAACGGCCGCAATCACAATTTGGACCGCAAGAAGGCTTCCCGCAGCCAAACTCTTCCCCAAAGTCGTAATGGATTTCACTACACGGTCCGCAGGGTCCGGAATCGCCGGCTGGTCCCCAGAAGTTGTCCTCCTCGCCAAACCTCAATATCCTTTCCTCAGGGACACCTACCTCCCGCCAGTAGCCGAAGGACTCATCGTCGTCAAGGAAGATAGTTGCCCACAGGCGCTCAGGGGAAAGCCCCAGGCGCTGGGTAACAAACTCCCACGCCCAGCCAATCGCCTCCCGCTTAAAGTAGTCGCCAACGCTGAAGTTGCCCAGCATCTCAAAAAAGGTGAGGTGACCGGGGTCGCCCACCGAGCTGATATCGGTGGTGCGGAAGCATTTTTGGCAAGACGCCAGACGGGGGCTAGGAGGCACTGCTTCCCCCAAGAAGTAAGGCTTAAACTGCACCATGCCAGCAGTGGTGAGCAACAGAGTGGGGTCACCCCGAGGTATCAAAGAGGAGCCGGGAATAATCTTATGACCTTTCTCCTCAAAGAAGCCTAAAAACGCTGCCCGGATTTCATCACTGGTCATCATTACCTACGATTTTAGTTTAACACATACTAGCTGTCAACGAGATTTTATCTAGGCTGGGGGCAAAGCTCGGCAATCAACAGGTTGAGCGCCAGCCCTCCCTCGAATTTCCCCCTCTTAATATAGAGGTCGGTCTGCAAAAGTTTGCCATACACCTGTTTGAGCCGTTCCAGGGGATACCTCTGAGCCTGCTCCAATGTCTTGCGCCAAGCAAACGCCGAGGTCAGACCCAGCTTGCTCTGAATCTCCGCCTCAGGTCTCCTCTGGCGTCTCAGCTCCTTAGCCTGAACAATCAACCGAACTTGCCGTGACAACATAACCAGAAGATAAGCTGAGGAGGCTCCTCTTTGCAATAACTGCTCCAATAATTGCTCGGCAACCCCGGCTTTGAAGTCAAGGATGGCATCAACCATAGCAAAAACATTAGCCTCCTGCGCCGAGCTGACAACCGCCTTAATATCCTCGACCTCAATACGGCGACCTGAGGTGAAGAGGGCGAGCTTGTTTATCTCATTGGCCATAACCCATAGATTGCCCCCCACCAGCCTGGCCAGTAAATCCACCGCCTGGGGGGAGATGGTGGCGCCCTGCTCAGCCACCTCCCTCTTAATCCACTGATGCAGCCTATCCTCTCTCAGTATGGGAAAAGACCTTACCTCTGCCTTGGCTGAAAGCTCCTTAAACAGAGGGTTATTACTTTTTATCTTGCTATCTATCAGGACTAAAACCGTGCTATCAGGGAGGTTGCTTAGAGCGGTGTCAAATGATTTATATTCCCTTTCCGGCTCAGCTGGAGGTGCTATTTTCTTCTGCCGGCGGGATTTGCCTCTGGGTTCAAAGCGCCCCAGCAGCCCCTCTATAATGACCAGGCGCTTTTCCGCCAGAAAGGGTACAGTCTCACAGACAGTTCTTAGTTGGTCTAAGGTCAATTGTTGACCATCAAAGGTGGTGGTATTAGCCGCTAAAAGAGCCTGGTCACCTAAGCCCTGTTTTATCTCCCCAAGCGACTTGTTTATGGAGAAATCGTCCTCGCCCCATAATATATACAGCAAGGTTTGCCTCAACTATTTATCGGTCTTCCCATTTTATCACACCGAAGCATAAATAATCTCTATTGAATAATAACTGCACTAATAGTAAAATAAATACAACCGATAATATCTATCCGGATGGTGTCGCCGGAGCCAAGAGGAGAGTGAAATGAACGAACACCCCGAAGAACTAAAGAAGCTATCAGCTATTGCCACTGATCTGGAATTTGCTTCTGAATTAAGGACAAAAGCTATTGAGCAGATGGGCAATGCCAGCTCCCACGAAGCCCTCCTTGCTTTGCTGGGCCTAGCCGCCAATGAACAGTTAACCATTAGGGAAAGAGAGCTCGCCCTTAAGCAAGCCCTGAAAATAATAAAGTCAGGCCCTGAATAACTCTAGCTTAATAGGAAAGCAGTGGGTTAGACCAATGAGCATTGATATCGGCATCATTGGGCTAGTAAAGAGTGGCAAGACCACCATCTTCAACGCTTTAACCAAAGGCAAAGCTGATACCAAAAGTCTAGCTCCGCATATCGGCATAGCCAAGGTCCCGGAGCCACGCCTCAAGGCGTTAGCCGATATGCTCCACCCCAAGCGGGTAGTCCCGGCTGAGGTAAGCTACATTGATATCAGCGCTTCAGTCAAGGGCGGGGAAGACAGGGTCATAGGCAGTCAAGTCCTGCACCAGCTCAGCGATGCCGATGCTCTAATCAATGTTGTCCGAGCCTTCACCGATGAAAGCGTGCCCCATGTTGAAGACAGCCTGGACGCCGAAAGGGACATCGCCACCGCCAATCTGGAGCTTGCCTTTCATGACCTGGGCATTATTGGCCACAGACTGGAGAGAATAGAAACATCCTTAAAAGGAGCTAAGGCGGCTGAACGCCAGGGTCTGCTGCGCGAGCAAGAACTGCTCACCAGGCTCAAGGCTGATTTAGAAAAAGAGGTGCCCATCAGAGAACTGGGGCTAACCACCGACCAGTCCAAAACAATAGCCAACTACCAGTTCCTCACTGCCAAGCCGCTATTAATCTTGGTCAACATTGGCGAGGAGCAAATACCCCAAGCAGCATCCTTAGAAGCGGACCTAAACTCCCGCTACTCACGGGCAAAATCCGGCATTATAACCCTTTGCGGCGAGCTAGAAATGGAGCTGACTCAACTGGATGATGACGCCGCTAAAGAGTTCCGTGCTGAGTTCGGCATCACCGAATCCGGGCTTGACCGTATTATCAAACTATCCTATGAGCTATTGGGCTTAGTCTCTTTCTTCACTACCGCCTCTGATGAGGTTAAAGCCTGGTCTATTCAAAAAGGCACCAATGCTCTCAAAGCAGCCGGTAAAATCCACTCCGATATGGAAAGGGGCTTCATTCGGGCAGAGGTAATCAGTTACCAAGACCTGGTGAAATGTGGCAGCCTAGCTGAGGCTCACAAGAAAGGACTTCTCCGACTGGAGGGCAAGAGCTATATAGTTCAAGACGGGGATGTAATTACCTTCCTGTTCAATGTCTAGACCTTTCACAGGTATTGCGTCACTTCAGTAAGGCTGCGGATTCGCGGGCAATCGGTAATATCCTCAAATAAGCCTTTGCGGTCTAAGAGAATCCCCCGCATACCGGCCTCATCAGCCCCGACGACATCAAATTGATACTGGTCTCCGACATAGATTGCCTCTGAGGGCTCCACCCCCGCCTTTTTTAGCGCCGCCTGGAATATTTCAGGCTGAGGCTTATTAAAGCCCACTTCCAGGGAAGTAACCATCACCTGAAGCCAGGTTGAGAGCCCCACCTCCTGATAAAGGGGGGTTATGTCATGGTCCACATTGGAAATAAGCCCCAAGATTAGCCCCCGCTCCCTGAGCTGAGTCAAGGTAGGTGCCACATCATCATAGAGCACCATCTTAAAGCCAGAATTCATCCATTTTTTAAGTATGCCAGCGATGAGCTCCTGGGAGGCGTCTAACCCCGCCTCCCTGAGAATTACCCCATGATATTGGGCATAGAGAGCCATCGTCTCCTCTTTAGACCGCTTGCTTAAGGAGAAACGGGCATGCTCCCGATAGAGAAAGTCGTCGGCGGCCATTATGGGGCGGAGCAAAGTCTCCGGGCTCACCTCAATGCCAAAGTCCTTGAGCACCTTGGCATGAATCTCTTCCCGGGGCGGGTCAAAGCCAATCAGGGTATTGTAGAGATCAAAAAAGACCGCTTTAATCATAGAGCTCCCTTCCATGCGGAGCCAGCGGTCAGATTCGAACTGACGACCGGCGGTTTACGAATTCCAAGCTCGATGTGCCACCTAGTGACACCAAATAGCATACTGCCTTGTCTGGCCTAACGTCAAGCTCAATTTTGTATCCGGCTGTGCTACCCTGTGCCGGGGGGTAATAACCAGTATGTTAGCAAAACAGCAACCGTCCTAGAGAAATAGCAAGAAGGGTCTAAAGGTCAAAGGGAGCCTTTGAACAAGGTGTGGATAATGAATTGTTGATTAGCAGTCAAATGTTCAGACTATTTTGCCAGCTGCTTCCCTCTCCATTTGTCAAACCATACAATCAACCCTGGCATTACTGTAATCGTTATTATCAGGCAGAGGAATACACCGAGCACCGTAGCAATACCAAAGTCACGAATCATTACAAAGTTTGAGGCTATTAGAACACCAAAGCCTCCCAGAGTAGTCAAGGCTGTAGTTACTATAGCTCTTCCTATTTTTGATATCGCCGTGACCATAGCCTCTTGAGGTGGTAGCCCCTGTTTTTTCTCCTCCTCATACCGCCCCATAAGCAACACCATGAATTCGGTGCAGATGCCGATGATAATAACACCCAGAACGGCAGTGAGCGGGTTAAGTGGAATACCAATGAGATACATATCCAGTGAGGACCAGGCGATTACGGCGCCAACCGGTATGATAACGAATATGGCGCTACTGAAACGTCGGTAAACCAGCAAAAGGGCTATAAATACCGCACCGAGGCAAATGAGATTCATGGTAAACCTTGTGCCCACTACGGCATCCATCGTGCTGGCACCGAGGGCAAGGCTGCCGACGGGTGAAATCTGTACGCCAGGCGGTGGCTGAGCCTCAGACTGCATAAGCTGGAGCAGGCCGTGGGTTTCCTCCAGGGATATGTACTCAATGCTGAACGACGCGCTTGCCATTGTGCGGTCAGTGGAGAGAATTTGCCCTAAATAGAGGGGAGGCGTGCTGTCTAGTATCTCTTCAATCTGTTGTTTAGCCGGAATTACTCCCCCGGCTGCTTCACTAACTAGTACCGCCGGACTATTCACCGAAATGAGTTCAGGGTGGAGTGCCAGTGCTTCATCCTGGTATTCTTTCAGCCAACCAAGTACCGCCGGGCTGGCTACATCATCTGCCTCTATCATGAAGCGAATCTCACCTCCACTACCAAGGATCTCACGTAACTCTCTCATTTCCCTCAGTTCAGCTATGTTCTGAGGCATAAGTTCTTCATAGTCAGTATTTTTCGGTAGCCAGTGGTCGACCACGCCACCAGCAACGGCGAAAATAACAGCCACGATAAAAATCCACAGAGTATGATTAATGGCAAGTTTGCCAAGGCGCAATAAAATACGTTCGATACGGCCGCTCGCTTCTGATGACGCTTTTCTTAACCGGGCAATAGGCGCCTTCTTATCAGCTAGATAGATGATACTGTAAAGTAGGAATAGACCTACTAAATAGCTTAGAACGATGCCAACAGCCAGCACAATTCCGAAGTCACGTATCATGGGTACCTCGGATATGTACAGCGTGATGAAGCCAATTATGGTTGCCAGCAGAGCAATGCCGACTGCGGGGAACATACGTGACAGAGAAGTGATAATTGCCTCACCGACTGACTTACTTCTAGTGACTTCTTCCTGGTAACGATTATGGAACTGGATCGAATAGTCTATTCCGAGACCAATAAGTATCGGCAGCACTGCCATGGTGGCCATGGTGAGAGGAATTGAACAATATCCAATCAGACCAAATGTCCACAAGGCGCTGATTCCGACCATGAGAAGGGAGAGCAGTCGCCAGCGCACTCGGAACATGAGCACCAGTATCAGCACCATAACCGCTAGAGCCATGACCAGCAAAATCATCATATTATTCCCCATGCTGCTACTAATGGCATCAATCAGCTTGGTATCAGCGATTACCGTAGTATCTACTTTCGCCAGCGGATGGGCTGAGAAGAAGTCCTCAATGTCCTTGGCTGCCTGCAGGGCTTCCTTATCATCCATGTTACCTTGAGGAGTAACTAAAATCAGAACATGTTCATCGTCGGGGATAAAAGGTTGCATTACCTGGCTGACGGCTCCCTCGGAATCATAGAGGACAGTGTCTATAAAGAGCGGGTTGTCCAGCGAAGGTTCTCCCACGAGCTGCATTTGCTCTATCTGCGGCTGGAACTCCTGCAGGACCTCTGCCCTTGCTTGCTGCGCTGCTTGTTCTTGCTGGGCTTCGCTTAAGCCCATTGCCGCCGCAGCCTCTCTTGCCTCCGTAGCAGCTGTTTCCTGGGCGAGGGCAATTTGTTCCTGGATTGCCTGCCGTGCCTGATTCGCTTCTTTAATGGCCGTCTGTAGCAGAGTTATTGGGCTGAGAATGGAACGATAGCGCTCGTCATTGGAAAATTCTTGCTCAAACTCGTACAGGATTGTCAGATTGTAACCCGAGAAGATATCTTCAAGCTGCCCTTCAAGTAGAACTGCGATCGGCTCGCCCCCAAATTGCTCTTCATAACGTGAGTTGCCCTGCGCTATTTCCGAGCTGGGTGAAACCAGGGCATCAAAGCCGGTCTCAGAGTCTAGCATGTTAATGCCGGGGACAGCCGCTCCGCTGAGTAATACAACAATTAGCAACAACCACCATGGTCGGCGTTCAATAAACCGAGCTAGTGCTTCTGATAACCTTTTCATTCCGTACCACCTCCATCCCTCACGTCTGTCTTCACAGTATTACCAGCCCAAAGCTTCTCTTCATATTGTAAAATTATACAACATTTCTACCTCTAACAGAAAAGGGATAACAGTGTGGCTTACTGCTCAACTCCTAAGAGCCTATGGCATAAATAAAAAGGCAGGACAACCCCAACGCCTATCCTGCCTTTTTCATTTCTTGGTAGCGGGACTGGATTCGTACCAGCGCCCAATCGGTTATGAGCCGACCGCTCTGCCAGCTGAGCTACGAGCCCGTGAGGAAAAGTGCTCCTTAGCCTTTTAAAAGCCTGCCTTCTTCAGATGCTTTTCCACCCTAGCTAGTAGCTCTTCGGGACTGACAGGCTTATCAATATAATCCTCGGTTTCAAGGGCAAACCCTCGACTAACCGGGATTGAGGTTTCTGTTCCCTTGATAGCGAATCCGGTCAGCATTAAGGTTGGGATTTTGCTAAGTTGGGGGTCTTTTTTAAGCTGCTCAGCGGCGGTAAACCCGTCTTTGACTGGCATTATTATGTCCAGGAGAATTAAATCAGGCTTTTCCTGCCTCGCCTTTCGCAATCCTTCCTCCCCGTCGGAGGCTACAATTACCTCGTAAGGCTTGCTTTCTAAGATGACCTTAGTTGCCTCCACAAAATCAGCATCATCGTCAACCAGAAGGATTTTAGCTCTCTTTTCCATTCCTAATCACCCCTTTAGGCACTTCCAGCCAAACTCAGGCCTTCTCCTTCTTGGCAATGAGCCTTCCCACCCTTTCCAGCAAGATATCAGGGCTGAAGGGTTTCTCCACATAATCATCCACATCCAATTCCAGGCCGGTTTCCAGCTCGTAGCGCCGGCGGCTGGCTTCCTCTCTCACCGAGGTTAGAATCAAGATAGGTATATCTCTATACTTTGACCACCTTGGGTCTTGAAGCTCTTTGCACACCGCCCACCCATCCATCTTGGGCATCAGAAGGTCAAGAATCATCAGGTCTGGCTTTTCTGCCTTGAGGTTAGCTAAAGCCTCTATCCCGTCCTGAGCAGTAATCACCTTATAACCTTGAGATTCAAGAATCATGGTTAACGCATCCAGGATATCAGGGTCATCATCAACGGCTAATATCTTCTTTGGCATATCTCCCCCTTGCCATTATAATACAGGCCTGGGCAATAATCCAGCCTGGGCTACGATTTCAGGGACAATGTCTTCCCAGCCTACGGCCATAATATGGACACCATGAATTCCAGGTATCTCTTTGAG
>JAUWZG010000066.1 GCA_030615425.1 Dehalococcoidia bacterium | reverse complement strand
GTGATAGGGGATACCAGCCATCGGCACCCGGTGCCCCTTACCCATCTCCCTTGAGGTTAAGACAATCTCCAGCTCCCGAGAGGCGAGTTTGGCATCCTTGTCAAAGGTCTCATAGAAATCACCCAGGCGGAAGAAGACAATTGCCTGGGGATACTTCTGCTTAATCCTGAGGTACTGCCGGCGGATAGGGGTTGAACCCGCTTTCATCTCAAGCCTATTCTACTAGAATTCCGGGCTAAAAAGAAGGGGCAAACCCGAAAAGGGGGAGGGTTTCTTTAGCTCTTACTTCCCACCCTCCCACCCTATAGGGGTTTCACCTCTTTAAACACCGCTTAAAACAGGGGGTTAAGAGCCAGACCAAATGGGCGGGTGGGTATGGGAATAAAGACGTGGGGTGGGGAAAGAAGCGCAAAAAGCCTTTGGAAATACTGCATGGAGAGGTATAATTATTATAAGGAGAGGACATCATGAATAGAGAAGAGGTTGAAGAAGCTATCCTAGACGCACTGAGGAAGCGAAAGCGCAAAGTAATCACTCGGAATGCACTGAAGGCACTGTTTGGATGTGTTAAAGACCCAATTGGAAGCCTCGGACAGCTTTTTATTGGTAGCCAAGATGCTATTGATACCGAGCGTGTGCGAATTGAGCAGGAAATCATACTTGACCTAGTCTGTAAAATTGATGAGGCTCTAGCTCAAGCAGCTTTGACCGCGCAAAAGAAGCTGCCAGTTCAGCAGTGTGTGGTTTGTGGAGAAATTGAAGCATTTGGCAGAGGGGTCGACGAAATTACTGGGGTTTCAATTGGGGAAGATGCGGGACAGGTTGAATTAAAGCCTGGAACGCGAATTAGGGCATCCGGCGAAAATGCTAAGAGAATAACTGGCCTAGAAATCGGGCGCAGGAAAAAGGAGGTAAAAGATGAGTGAAGGAGAGGTGTTCATAGGTGCTTATTGTCCCGCTTGTAATGTAACGATTGGGGTAGCTGCTTCAGTTGGAGGGCCTGTTAAGTGCCCTAGTTGTGGAAAGCCAATGATAGCGGCGGGAAAGAATCCAGAAATACATGTAATAGCCAATGTGAATTGCTCTAAATGCGGTACGCGGATTGGTCTTATGAGTGTTGTTGGTGGATCAGCAAAATGTCCTTCGTGTGGTGCCTTACTGTCTTAAGACCCTTGCAATGTGAATATATCAACTTAAAGCGAGCTAAGCAGAACTCCTATCCCCTCAAATACTCATCTATATCCGCCGCAGCCCGTTTGCCAGCGCCCATAGCGCTAATTACGGTGGCGGCACCGGTAACTATATCGCCACCAGCCCATACCTTATCTTTTACCGTCTTGCCCGTCTCCTCGTCAGCCACCAATGTGCCCCACCTGGTTGTCTTCAGACCTTCGGTGGTGGAGGCAACTAGAGGATTGGGGCGAGTGCCCAGAGCTTCTACCACCATATCGACATCAATGGTGAATTCGCTCCCTTCCTTGACAATAGGGCGGCGCCGGCCGCTGTCATCAGGCTCGCCCAGCTCCATCTCGTAGCACTCAATGCCAACCACCCAGTTCTGCTCATCGCCCAGCATCTGCTTGGGATTGGTCAGCAGCTTAAACTCAATGCCCTCCTCCATGGCATTTTCCACTTCCTCACGGCGGGCGGGCATTTCCGCCTCTGAGCGACGATAGACAATATAAACCTTATCAGCACCAAGCCTGAGGGCACACCGGGCTGAATCCATAGCCACATTGCCACCACCAATCACCACCACCCTCCGCCCAATCTTTACCGGGGTATCATATTCCGGAAAGCAGTATGCCTTCATCAGATTGACCCGAGTCAGGAATTCATTCGCCGAATATATGCCGTTAAGGTTCTCACCGGGGATATTCATGAACATAGGTGCACCGGCCCCGGTGCCAAGGAAAACGGCATGATAACCATTATTCAGTAACTCGTCCACCGTGGCCAATTTGCCCACCACCGCATCCAGTTCCAGCCTCGCCCCCAAAGAGACGACATAGTCAACCTCAGCCTGCACAATCTCCTTGGGTAACCTGAACTCGGGGATGCCATACGTCAGCACCCCGCCAGGCACATGCAGTGCCTCAAAGATGGTAACGCTGTGCCCCAGCTTAGCCAAATCAGCCGCCGCAGTTAATCCGGCTGGCCCTGAGCCAACCACTGCCACCCGCTTTCCGGTGGGCTTAGGCGGGTCTACCGGTTTCGCCACCCCCATATTAGCCCGCTCCCAGTCAGCGACAAACCGCTCCAGACGACCGATAGCAATGGGAGCGTCCTTCTTAGCCAGTGAACAAGTTTCTTCACACTGAGTCTCCTGGGGGCAGACCCGTCCGCAGATGCCGGGCAGGGCGTTTTTGCTCTTGAGTATCTGCACCGCCTCCGGCATATCACCATCGCCGATAGCCTTGATAAAGCCGGGAATGTCTATCTCCACCGGGCAGCCATCAACACAGGCACGCCTGGGACACTGGATACAGCGGCTTGCCTCTTCCTTAGCCTGCTTCAAGCTGTAACCTAAAGCAACCTCGTCAAAGTTTTTGCCCCGTTTTTTGGGGTCCTGCCTGGGCATTGGCACTCGGTTAAGATTAAGTTTCGCCATATACCCTCACCTCAAGACGAATGGCTTTTCTGCCATTGCTCAAAAGAACGCTTCTCTTCATCAAGGTAAATACGCTGGCGGGCAAAGAGCAGATCCCAGTCTACCTGATGCCCGTCAAAATCAGGGCCATCAACACAGGCAAACTTGGTCTCACCGCCAACTGATACCCGGCAGCAACCACACATACCGGTGCCATCAACCATTATCGGGTTCAGGCTGACAATGGTCTTAACCCCAAAGGGCTCGGTGGTTTTAGCACAAAATTTCATCATGATACTCGGCCCAATGGCAATAACCCGGCTAATCTTTTCCCCGCTTTCCAGTAGCTCTCTTAACGGCTCAGTTACCACCCCCTTGCGACCGTAAGAGCCATCATCAGTAGTAACTATTAGCTGGTCGCTGACGCTGCCCAGCTTATCCTCCCAGAAGAGCAGATCTTGGCTCCGTGCTCCCAAAATAGAGATAATCTTATTCCCGGCACTCTTCAATGCCCGGGCAATAGGGGCTATGGGGGCAACCCCAACTCCTCCGGCGACACAAACTACAGTGCCAAACTTCGCAATATGCGCCGGTAAACCAAGCGGCCCCACAAAATCAGCTATAGCCTCACCGGCCTTAAGTAATGCCAGCCTGGCGGTGGTTGTTCCCACCTCCATAAAGACGATGGTAACACTACCCTCACTCTCGTCCCAATCAGCAATGGTCAGCGGAATACGCTCACCTATTTCGTCAATCCTGATGACGACAAACTGCCCTGCCTGAGCCTTCTCCGCTACCAGCGGCGCCGCAACCTGGAAAAGATGAATGCTGGGCACCAGGTCTTGCTTTAGTAAAATCTTATACAACGGCTGCTCACCTCAACTTAGATAAACTAAAAAGGCTATCTCCGAAATTACCTCTTCAGAAATAGCTCCATTCCTCAGCGGTGATAACTGCTCATGCATATTCAATCCATAAAAACAGAATATCACCAAATGCCAAAAAATTCAAGTCATTTTAGCCATAAAACCTGTTGCCTAATTATCATTAAGGGTATATGATAATAAGCACCGCAACTTAAAAGAGAAAGGGGTGATAGGCTGCGCCAATTTGTAAATTTGATTACCGGACATTTCCTGCTCCCACAATAAAGGTCTAGACTTATAGCAATAAAAGTAATCTTCTGAGGTGTTAAGAATGGTCGCCGAACTTATTCATATCGGATTTGGCAATATACTAGCCATGAATAGAGTTATTGCCATAGCCTCGCCAAATTCCGCACCCACCAAACGCACCATCCAGGAAGGTAAAAAGAAGGGGCTACTAATTGACATGACCAATGGCAGAAGAACCAAGGCAGTTATCTTCACCGATAGCGGGCATATTATTCTGGCTGCCCTCGCCCCGGAAACCATTACTGGCAGATTACAAGCCGGCCGAGGAGGTCCAGTGCTAAGACCAGAGCCAAGTGATGAAAAAGACGAGCCTTAAAAGTGAGCCCCCATTTAACCTTCCGTCAAAACAACTACTTATAGTCCTCTCCGGTCCCTCCGGAGCGGGGAAGGACACCGTTTTAAGCCGACTGAAAAAATCGGGCTACCCTGTTGAATTTATTACCACGGTAACCACACGCCCTCAGCGGGCTAAGGAAAAAAATAATGTAGCCTACCACTTTGTCTCCCCGGAGAGTTTCCAGAGGATGATTAAAAACAAAGAGCTACTAGAATGGGCAAATGTCTACGGTAACTGGTATGGCGTGCCCAAGCAGCCAGTCAAGCAAGCCCTGGAGCGGGACCGAGATATAATAGTAAAGATTGACATCCAAGGAGCAGCTACCATTAAAAAAATCCTACCTCAGGCAGTATTTATCTTCCTCATGCCCCCGTCAATGGAGGAACTTGCCGCCAGGCTCGAAGACCGCCATACTGAATCGCACTTCGACCTAGACCTACGCATAAAAACTGCCGAGGAGGAAATAAAGCAATTACCCTTGTTTGACTATGTAGTAGTGAACAAACGGGATGAAATCGACCTGGCGGTATCAGCCATTGAGGCTATCATTACTGCCGAAAAGCACCGAGTAATTCCCAGGGAAATCAGTTTCTAAGCCGATTAGAATACCATCCCCAGCAACCAGGCAAACAAATACCCCAGCGCCCCGCAGATGGGGAAAGTAAGTATCCAGGCAGCGACGATATTGCCTGCTACCCCCCAGCGCACCGCAGAAAGTCGCTTGGTAGCACCTATCCCCATAATAGCTGAACTGGCACAATGGGTGGTGCTCACCGGGATACCCAGCTGTGAGGCTACCTCAATAACTGTAGCCGCTGAGAAATTAGCAGCAAAGCCATGAATCGGTTGCAGAGCGGTGACCCTAAATCCCAACGTTTTAATAACCCGCCAGCCACCGATAGCCATCCCTGAGCTAATGGCTAAGGCTGATATGCTGATTACCCACCACGGGATATTATCCCAAAGGCCAGTTTGACCGGTGTAAATCACCAGCGCCATAGTAATAACACCTATGGGCATCTGACCGTCATTCTTGCCATGGCTATAAGCCAAAAAGGCAGCAGTAAGCCATTGCAAACGACTAAAAACAACCCTCATCCGTGCCGGAGCACTCCGCCGGAAGAGCCAGAACAGGACAATCATCAGCACAAAGCCACCAATAAAACCGAGGACGGGAGCAGTAACCACTGCTGACAGCGTCTGTGACAAACGGGAACCCCAACCCCATATCACCGCATCAGCACCAGCCAAGGCTATCCCGGCGGTAGCCAAGGCGGTAATAAAACTATGGGTTATGCTTACCGGCAGACCCCGGTAGGTAGCTATAC
>JAUWZG010000036.1 GCA_030615425.1 Dehalococcoidia bacterium | reverse complement strand
GCCGAGGAGTTACTAGAAGCCATAAGGTATCTTGAACAGCCTGACTTTTACACCAAACAGGAAGACCCCACCGATAGTAATATCTGGTTGGGTGCCGCCGATGATGTCATCCTTAGAAGGAGAGGGATTGAATTCGTTGATGGCACCGCTCCTGGCTTTGCTGCTGTCCTTGGTGCAGCGCCGACCAATGAGATAGCGGCTAAAATCGCCCATGAGCTCCAGCAGAAGAACCTCTATGTCTTTATGTGCGCTGAGCATAATGGGAAGAGGTTCTCAGAACAGCTTGTAGAGGCTGGGGTGCAAATTGGCTGGCCAGTCCGTCTGGTCTCCTTTGGGCCTGATGTAAGCGCCGCCGTATTTGCCGCTGGCTTTGCCACTAGGGCAGCCCTTTCCTTCGGCGGCGTTGAGCCTGGTGATTACCGGAAAATCCTTATCTACAACAAAGACCGTATCTTTGCCTTCGCCCTGCCCCTGGGCTATGTTACCGATGAGTGGTATGCCAACGCCCTCGGTTGCGTCAACTACGGCTTCCCGGTTATTGCCGATACCCCGATACCTGAGATTCTGCCCACCGGGGTTTGCACCTATGAGCATGTTGTCTCCAATGTTCCCCACGACAAGATAGTGGCCAAAGCGGTAGAGGTGAGGGGGCTGAAGGTTGCCGTGGCTGAGGTGCCGGTTCCAGTAGCCTACGGTCCTGCCTTTGAGGGCGAGAGAGTGCGGGGGGAGGATATCTATCTGGAGTGTGGCGGCGGCAGAACTCCCATGGTGGAGTGGGTTACCACCAAGCGAATGGAAGAGGTAGAAGATGGGAAGGTTGAGGTGATTGGTCCGGAGATAACCGATATTGAGGCTGGCTCTAGGTTACCCTTGGCTATAGCCGTGGAGGTTGCCGGGAGGGAGATGCAGGAGGACTTTGAGCCTATCCTGGAGAGGCAGATTCATCACCTGGTAAACTATGCCCAAGGGTTGATGCACATAGGGCAGAGAGATATTGCTTGGCTACGAGTGGCTAAACAGGCGGTGGAGAAGGGCTTCAGGCTACACCACATCGGCGATATCCTTCATGCTAAGCTACACCAGGATTTTGGTCGGATATTCGATAAAATACAGATAAAACTCTATACCGAGGAGGATAAGGTAGGGGAGATAGCAGAAAAAGCAAAAGCGACTTATGCGGCTCGGGATGTCCGAATTGAAGGCATGACCGACGAAACTACTGATATATACTACTCATGCACCCTGTGCCAGTCCTTTGCTCCCGGCCATGTTTGTGTCATTAGCCCGGAGAGAACCGGTCTTTGCGGCTCCTATAACTGGATGGACTGCAAAGCCTCTTATGAGATTAACCCCACCGGCCCCAACCAACCAGTAGAAAAAGGGGAGACCATTGACGCTAAGCTGGGGCAGTGGAAGGGAGTAAATGAGTTTATCTATAAAGCGTCTCGCCAAAAGATAGACCATTATAACTTCTACAGCATAGTAAATGACCCCATGACCACCTGCGGCTGCTGTGAGTGCATTGCGGCTGTCCTTCCCATGTGCAATGGGATAATGACGGTAAATCGGGAATATACTGGAGAGACTCCTTGCGGGATGAAGTTCACTACCCTGGCTGGGACTATTGGCGGTGGCTTGAGCACCCCGGGCTTTGTGGGGCACGGCAAGTACAATACCTGCCAGAGAAAATTCATCACCGGTGACGGTGGTATGAAAAGGATGGTCTGGATGCCCAAGTCGCTGAAGGAGGAGATTGCCGACCGGCTTAAAGCGATAGCTGAGGAGATTGGTATTCCTGACCTGCCGGATATGATTGCTGATGAGACAGTAGGCGTTACCGAGGAGGAGATTCTCCCCTTCCTGCAGGAAAAGGGACACCCAGCCCTTTCTATGGAGCCAATACTGGGATAAGCCGCTCTTACTACTGATATGATATAAGTGGGGAAAGGAGCGTGTGAAATATGGCACTTACCGGGATAGAGATATTTAAGTTGCTGCCCAAGACTAATTGTAAGGAGTGCGGAGAGCCTACCTGTCTTGCCTTTGCCATGAAATTAGCCGCCAGTAAGGCGGAACTAGGTGCCTGTCCCTATGTCTCCGAGGAGGCAAAAGCCAAACTGACGGAGGCGGCAGCACCCCCCATTATACCGGTTACCATTGGTGTCGGCGATAGGGCACTTAAGGTCGGCGGCGAGACAGTTATGTTTCGCCATGAAAAAAGGTTTGAGAATCCCCCCGGTTTTGCCCTCCTTATCAGCGATAACATGGATGACGCTGAGATTGACAGCAGACTGAAGAGGTTTAATGACCTTCAATATGAGAGGATAGGTCTTATCCTTCGTCCTGATTTGATAGCGGCAAGGGATGACTCAGGTGATGCCGCCAGATTTGAGGCGGTGGCAAGTAAAGTAAAGCAGAACAGCGATGGGGGCATTATTCTGATGAGCAGCAACCCCGATACCCTGGCTGCAGGACTAGCGGCCTGCGCCGACAGCAAACCATTGCTCTATGCCGCTACTGAGGAGAACTGGGAGCGCATGGCAGAGTTGGCTAAGGGGAATTCCTGCGTCCTGGCGGTGAAAGCCCCTAACTTGGAGAAACTTGCCGAACTGACTACTAAACTAGCCGACGCTGGGGTTAAGGAGATGGTCATTGATTCCGGCTCGCGAAGCCTTCGCCAGGCGTTTGAAGACCAGGTAATCATCAGGAGCGCCGCCCTGGCCAAGAAATTCCGCCCTCTGGGCTTCCCCACCATCGTTTTCCCGGCTGAGATGACCGATGACCCGATGAAGGAGGCGGTAATTGCCTCCATTTTTGTGGCTAAATATGGCGGTATTATCGTTCTCTCCGATTTTCAGGGGGAAAGCCTCTTCCCCTTGCTGGTGGAAAGGCTGAATATCTATACTGACCCCCAGCGACCACTGGCAACCAAGGAGGGAATCTACGAGATTGGTAGTCCTGTTGAAAACTCGCCGGTGCTTATCACCTCCAACTTTTCCCTGACCTATTTTATTGTCTCCGGTGAAATAGAGACCAGCTGTGTTCCCAGCTACCTTCTGGTAAAGGATACCGAAGGGCTTTCAGTTATGACTGCCTGGGCGGCGGGGAAATTTGTCGCTGATGCCATTGCTCCCTTCGTTAAGAAGTGTGGCATTGCCGATAAAGTTAAGCACCACAAATTGATAATTCCTGGATATGCCGCTGCCGAAAGTGGTGGCTTGGAAGAAGAGCTACCCGGCTGGGAGATTCAGGTTGGTCCCAGAGAGGGAGCACATATCCCAGCCTACCTTAAGTCGTGGAAACCATGAGGAGGGAAAGGATGATCCTCATTGGGGAAAATCTAAATATAATGTCCCAAACCATCGGTCCGGCACTCAGGGAGAGGAACCCTAAGCCTATCCAAGAACTGGCTAAGGCTGAGGCTGAGGCTGGCGTTGATTATATTGACCTTAACATTGGTCCTGCCCGCAAGGCAGGGGACGAGCTAATGGAGTGGGTGGTTAATACGGTGCAGGAGGTTACCGATAAATCGCTATCCCTGGATACCACCAACCCGGTGGCTATGGAGGCTGGATTGAAGGTGGCTAAAGGCAAGGCACTGATTAATTCCATCTCCCTGCAACCGGATAGGCTAGAGCAGGGACTGCCCCTGGTCAGGAAATACAATGCCTCCATGATAGGACTGCTGTGGGGGATAGAGGGAATGCCGCGGGATGCTGCGGAAAGGGGCATTCTGATCGCTGACCTCATGTATAAAGCTGATGAAGCAAGCATTCCCAATGAGGATATCTGGATAGACCCTATTCTTACCCCGGTGTCGGTGGAGATAAACCAGGTGAAAGCCTGTTTTGAGTTTATGAGTATGCTGAAGGATATTGCCCCTGAATGTAAATCTACCATCGGGCTGTCCAATATCTCCAATGGTACTCCTCACCACCTCAGACCCTACCTTAATCGGGTTTGTATGATAATGCTTATGAAATACGGGCTATATTCGGCAATAGTTGACGCCTTTGATTCTGAGCTAATAAGCATTGCCCGAGGCGAAAAGCCAGAAATCGTTGACCTGATATATCGGGTGATGGATGGCGATAAACCTACCCCCTCCTCTTTGAGTGAGGAAGAGGTAAAATATGTGAAAACGGTCAAGGTTCTTACTGGTGAGAACCTTTATTCCCATTCCTGGCTTGAGATATAGGGGAGAGATAGATGAGCTTGCAGCCACTCTTTGAGGCGGGGAAATTTGTTGTTACCGCCGAGGTTGGTCCATTGAAAGGGACTGATACCTCTGAGATAGAAGAGGTAGCTGAGCTTTTGCGGGGTAAGGTGGACGCCACCAATGTTACCGACCAGCAAAGCTCGGTGATGAGATTAGGCTCGCTGGCAGTCTGCTATTTGCTGAAAGAGAGGGGGCTTGACCCTGTGTTCCAGATAACCTGCCGAGACCGAAACCGATTGGCGCTACAATCGGACTTGTTGAGTGCCTCTGTCCTGGGGATTGAAAATGTCCTAGCTATCACCGGTGATTTACCTCTGCTTGGTGACCACCCTCAAGCCAAGCCAGTTTATGACTTAGACTCAGTGCAGCTCCTTTGGGCGATAAAGAGGTTAAACGAAGGTTATGATATGGCTGGCAACGAGCTTAAGGGGAAGCCGAATTTCTTTCCCGGGGCGGTGGTCAACCCGGGGGCAGATACCAGAGCTGCCCTAGAACTACAGCTTCTAAAGATGGAGAAGAAGATTGAGGCTGGAGCCAGGTTTTTTCAAACCCAGGCTATCTACGACCCCGATGCCTTCGCCAAATTTATGAAAAGGGCAGAGGGATTTAACATTCCCATTTTAGCTGGAGTAATACCCCTGAAATCCGCTGGTATGGCTCGGTTTATGAATAAGAATGTGGCTGGCGTTTTTGTGCCTGAGGAACTGATTTCAAAAATGGATGCCGCTGAAGATAAAACCCGGATGGGAATAGATATTGCGGCTAATTTAATCAAGCAGTTGAAGGATATGTGCCAGGGAGTGCATGTTATGGCTATCGGCTGGGAGAAAAAGGTGCCCGCAGTGCTGGATGCCGCCGGACTTTAGCCATAACTGCCAAAATACTGTGATTACAGGATGAACAATAGTCTTTTGTCTTTGCCCGATCAAAAGAATTACGAATATGGCTATAAGCTTGCATACGAACTTGCCAGTGAACAGCTGGTCAAGGTCGAAGCTATTGAGCGACAGTGCCTCAAAAGTGGCGCTAGATACCTGGTAATAGATTCTCAACCAGTAATCATCATTGAATATCTAAACCAATCGTATCAAATCACCCTCCCCGATATGGAGATTTCGTTGGTGGATAGCGAGGAGGAGGTTCCGATAAAGGATAAAATTCTGATTCTTCACTATTTAACCTCGGCCAAGGGTATCCCGCTCACCAATAGGGTAATCGCCTATAAACAACTGCCGGAAGGGAGCAACTACTTCCCCACATTTTATAAAAGGGTGATAAGGCCTCTTATAGACCATTTTGGCCTAAAACCTCAGCGGCTGATAGATGCTGCTGGAAAATTAGGTGGTTATAAGGTTGATTATGGTGATGTGGCGGTAACTATAAACGCCTTTAAGCACGTACCCATAACTCTAGTCTTGTGGCAGGGCGATGAGGAGTTTCCCCCTGGAGGCAGCATACTATTCGATGCCGCCGTCTCTGATTACCTCTCTACGGAGGACATAAACGTGCTCTGTGAGATAATCGCCTGGAGGTTAGTCAAATTTTTAAGGGAAGGGAGTGACCGCTCCAGTGGAAGCTAGTGTTGCTGAACAATCGGATGAAATCCTATCACGATATAGCGGGGAGAGCGGCGACCTTATCCCTATACTCCAGGAGGCCCAGGAGAGGTTTGGCTACCTGCCTGAAGAGGTGATGCAGAAGTTCGCCAGGTTTCTGAGGCTGCCGGAGAGCACCGTTTTTGGGGTGAGCACCTTCTATGCCCAGTTTAAACTTACCCCCACCGGCCGGAGGTTGGTCAAGGTATGTCGGGGGACTGCCTGCCATGTGCGGGGTGGGGCACGCATCCTGCGGGAGGTGGAGAAACGGTTGGGTATTAAGCCGGGAGAGACTACCAGTGACCTGGAGTATAGCTTGGAAACAATCGCTTGCTTTGGCTCATGTGCCTTAGCCCCGGTGATGGTGATTGATAAGGACGTCTACGGACGAATGGCCACCACTAAGGTGGGACAAACCTTGGCTGAGAATAAATAGTGGCTATGATGGGGTGTGATAGTGGCTTTTGATGAGATTCGTAGTCAGGCAATAGCAGAGTGGGAAGCCCTGGAACAGAGCGATAAACCTCGCATCCTCATCGGGGCGGCAACCTGTGGTCGAGCGGCAGGTGCCATGGCTGTGCTTGAGGCTATCAATTCTGAGTTGGCACGCCATAAAATCAAGGCTATTGTCACCCAGGTTGGCTGCATCGGGCTTTGCTATACTGAGCCCCTGGTCAATATTATCAAGCCAGGTCGCCCCCATATCTACTATGGTGATGTCACGCCTGAGCTTGCCGCTCAACTTATTGAAGACTATCTTATCAAGGATAACCCTCGTCCTGACCTGGCTCTGGGCACCATAGGCGGAGACGGTGTTGAGGGTATTCCCAAGCTTTTTGAGCTACCCATGCTTAAACCCCAGGTACGCGTAGCCCTGCGCAACTGCGGGATTATCGACCCTGAGAACATCAATCACTATATCGCTAGGGATGGCTACAGTGGTCTGGTCAGGGCGTTAGGAATGGCGCCAGAAGAGGTGATTGAAGAGATAAAGAAGTCAGGCTTACGCGGTCGAGGTGGTGCTGGCTTTCCTGTCGCTCTAAAGTGGGAATTCTGTCGCAAGTCCCCGGGCACGGTAAAATATGTGATTTGCAATGCTGATGAGGGTGACCCTGGTGCCTTTATGGATAGGTCCCTTTTGGAAGGTGACCCTCATGCTGTCCTGGAAGGGATACTCATCGGTGCTTACGCTATAGGGGCAAGCGAGGCCTATATCTATATCCGAGCTGAGTATCCTCTTGCCATCGAACGACTGAAACTTGCCCTCAGCCAGATGGAAGATTACGGGTTACTGGGCGATAACATTCTGGGTTCCGATTTCAGCTTTCATCTGAAGATTAAGCAAGGGGCGGGGGCTTTTGTCTGCGGTGAGGAAACAGCGCTGTTGGCATCTATCGAGGGTAAGCGGGGAACGCCCCGCTCCCGTCCGCCCTTCCCGGCTCAGTCCGGGCTCTGGGGCAAACCGACCAATATCAATAATGTGGAGACCTGGGGTAATGTATCGGCAATCTTACAGAAAGATGCTGAGTGGTATGCTGGCTATGGCTCGGAGAAAAGCAAGGGAACCAAGACCTTTGCCCTAGCGGGCAAGATAGTGCGTACCGGACTCATAGAAGTGCCGATGGGCATCCCCCTACAGGAAATTATCTACGGCATCGGCGGCGGTATCCCCGATGGCAAGCGCTTTAAAGCAGTTCAGACCGGTGGTCCCTCCGGTGGCTGCCTGCCGGCAAGCCTGCTAAACCTACCTGTTGACTACGAGTCGCTGGCTCAGGTAGGTTCCATCATGGGCTCGGGGGGCATGGTGGTAATGGATGAGGATACCTGTATGGTTGATGTTGCCCGTTACTTCCTTTCCTTTACCCAGGCTGAGTCCTGTGGCAAGTGTGTTCCCTGCCGTCTAGGAACTAAGCAGATGCTGGGTGTCCTTGAGGATATCACTAGCGGCAGAGGCAAGCTGGAAGATATTGACCTGCTGCTAAATCTGGGCAAGCAGGTTAACGCCGGTTCGCTTTGTGGTTTAGGGCAGACAGCACCTAACCCAGTCCTTACCACTATTCGCTACTTTCGTGATGAATACGAGGAGCATATCAAGAAGCACCACTGCCAGGCGGCGGTGTGCGAAGGGTTAGTCAGTGCACCATGCAGCCACACCTGTCCCGCCGGTATTGATGTGCCTCGCTATATCCGCTTTATCGGCGAGGGCAAGTTTACTGAGGCACTAGCCTTAATCCGGGAGAAGATTCCCTTCCCCTCGGTCTGTGGTTATGTTTGTGTCCATCCCTGTGAGGCTAAGTGTCGGCGCGCTCTGCTCGATGAGGCTATCGGCATTCGGGTGCTCAAGCGGTTTGCCGCTGAGCATGATACCGGACTATGGAAGCCGGACTCCAAGGTTGCTCCGGCTACCGGTAAGCGTGTAGCCGTTGTTGGCTCTGGCCCGGCGGGGCTTACCGCCGCCTATTACTTGGCTAAGCTAGGTTATTCAGTGACTGTCTTTGAAGCCTTACCCGAGCCGGGTGGTATGATGCGGGTTGCTATTCCTGACTATCGGCTGCCCAAGGATATACTCAGGGCTGAAATCAAGGCGATAGAAGAGGTTGGAGTTGACATAAAGACAAATACGCTAGTTGATTCGCTGGAAGGGCTGTTTAAAGAGGGTTACAATGCTGTCTTCCTGGCTACTGGAGCGCACCAGGGCGTTAGAATAGGGGTTAAGGGGGAAGGCAGCCCCAGGGTGATAGAGTGTGTCGCCTTTTTGAGGGACGTGAGTTTGGGCAAGGGGGTGAAGGTGGGGGAAAGGGTGGCGGTTATTGGTGGCGGTAATGCAGCTATAGATTCGGCACGAACCGCGCTTCGCCTTGGTGCTAAAGCGGCGACCATCGTCTACCGCCGGACTCGAACCGAGATGCCAGCCAGCGCTGAGGAGATTGACGGGGCTATTGCCGAGGGAGTAGAGATTCGCTTTCTGGCGGCGCCATCAAGAATAATGAGTAAGAATGGCAAGCTGCGGTTAGAGTGCGTTGACATGAGGTTAGGCGAGGTAGACGCTAGCGGGAGGCGCCGACCCGAACCTGTGGAAGGCAGCGAGTTTGTCACGGACTTTGACACTATTATCGCCGCTGTCGGTCAACGCCCAGAAATTCCCGGTCGGTTCAACCTGCCCCTGGGTCGGGGGAATACCATCCAGGTTGACCCTGATACCCTGGCTACCAGTAGGGAGGGTGTTTTTGCCGGTGGCGATGTGGTAAGCGGACCGGCTTCAGTGATTGAAGCCATTGCTGACGGAAGAGGGGCGGCAATCTCTATAGATAGATACCTGGGTGGCAGTGGTGAAATTGAGGAGACGCTGGCACCACCTGAAGGGGAGGCGGCGCCACTTGAGGAAGCTGAAGAGGAGCGGCGAGTTGAGGTGCCCACCCTTCCCGTTGCTGAGAGGCTCAAAGACTTCAGCCAGGTAGAGCTGGGACTGAGTGAGGAGATGGCGATTAAAGAGGCAAAACGGTGCCTGAGATGCGACCTTGAGGAGCGAGAGTAATTTAAGGAGGTTAACTTGGAGGCAATCAGGCTAACCATTGATGGTCAGGAGGTTGAGGCTAAGCAGGGGATGACCGTGCTTGAGGCAGCCCAGTCGGCTGGCATCTATATCCCCACCCTTTGTGCTGACCCTGACCTGGAGCCATATGGGGGTTGCCGCCTTTGTGTTGTGGAAGTTGAGAGAATGCGCGGTTTGCCTACCGCCTGTACCACCCCTGCCACCGATGGCATGGTAGTGCACACTAATACGCCAGCAGTAAATGAGGTGCGCCGTACCACCATCGAGTTGCTCTTGGCTGACCACCCCAGCGAGTGCCTGGTGTGCGATAAAAAAGAGCGGTGCCAACCTTTTGACATCTGCCTGCGTAATGTGGCGGTAACCGAGCGCTGTATAACCTGTCCTAAGAATGAGCACTGTGAGTTGCAGGAAGTCGTTGACTACCTGGGCATTACTGAGCTGCCCTTCCGCAGGACAGATAGGTCGTTCCCTGTTGATACCAGCAATCCTTTCTTCTCCCGTGACCTGAATAAGTGCATCCTTTGCGGGAAGTGCGTGCGGGTATGTGATGAGGTTCTGGGGGTAGGTGCTGTCGCCTTAATCTACCGTGGCTATGCAAGCAAGGTTGCTACCTTTGGTGATAAACCGATACTAGACTCAAATTGCGTATCCTGCGGAGAGTGCGTTGCCCGTTGCCCGGTGGCGGCTCTCATGCCTAAAAAAGATGAGCTGCCAACAGAGGAAGTAGCCACCACCTGTGTCTATTGTGGGGTGGGCTGCGGAATCTATTTGGGCACTCGTAATGGGCAGGTAGTGAGCGTCCGGGGCAGGAGAGAAGGCACGGTTAATAATGGACTCCTTTGTGTTAAAGGCAGGTATGGCTATGACTTCATTCATCACCAGGAGCGGTTAAAGGCGCCGCTTATCAAGAAGGGCGGAGAATTTACCCCTGCGAGCTGGGAGGAGGCTTTAGAGCTGGTTAGCCAGAAACTGGGCAGTTACCAGCCAGACCAGCTAGCGGTAATCTCCTCGGCCAAGTGCACCAATGAGGAAAACTATATTGCCCAGAAGTTTGCCCGTGCTGTACTGGGCACAGGTAGTATTGACCACTGCGCCCGGCTGTGCCATGCTCCCAGTGTTGCCGGGCTGGTGCAGAGCTTTGGCAGCGGGGCGATGACCAACTCCATCAATGAGCTAAGAGACGCCGGGTGCATCTTTGCCATTGGCACCAACACCACCGAAGCCCACCCCATAATCGGGCTGGAGATAAAGCGGGCGGCCGATAATGGGGCAAAGCTGATTGTAGCCAACCCCCGTGAGATTGACCTGGTACGCTTTAGCCACCTCTGGCTTCAGCACCGACCAGGCAGCGATGTCGCCCTGCTCATGGGGATGATGAAGGTTATCGTTGATGAAGGGCTAATTGACCAGGCCTTCATTGATGAGCGCTGCGAGAACTTTGACGCCTTTAAGAAATCGCTTAAAGGTTTTAGTCTTGATTTTGTGGAGCGGACTACAGGAGTGCCCAAAGACAAGATAGCCGAGGCGGCTAGAATATATGCCACTGAAAAGCCGTCGTCCATTCTCTATTCCATGGGCATCACTCAGCACTCCCACGGCACCGACAATGTAATCGCCACCGCCAATCTGGCTATGCTCACCGGGAATGTGGGCAAACCGTCGTCTGGGGTAAACCCCTTAAGGGG
>JAUWZG010000069.1 GCA_030615425.1 Dehalococcoidia bacterium | reverse complement strand
GTTATTTCCTTTTCCTTGGGGTTTATCTTCCGGCTCTTCCTCTCGGGACCGGCAATCACCCGGTCTATAGACTCCTCAAGCTCCTGCATCTCAATGGCTTTCTTATTCCGCCTGGCAGCCAGAATAGCTGCCTCGTTGATTAGGTTGGCTAGGTCGGCACCGCTAAAACCAGCAGTCTGTTTGGCTAGCACCTCCAGATTGACTGACTCAGCCAGCGGCTTACCTTTGGAGTGAACCTGAAGAATGGCGGTTCGGCCGCTAATATCTGG
Organism: Dehalococcoidia bacterium; assembly: GCA_030615425.1. The sequence continues at coordinate 5,050 of JAUWZG010000069.1, read as the reverse complement.
TCGGTCAAGGATTACTCGCCGGTCAAAGCGACCGGGGCGAAGCAGAGCCGGGTCGAGTATATCAGGTCGGTTGGTAGCCGCCAGGACAATTACACTGGTATTGGTGTCAAAGCCGTCCATCTCCACCAGAATCTGGTTGAGGGTCTGCTCTCTCTCGTCATGACCTCCGCCCAGTCCAGCCCCACGATGACGACCTACGGCATCAATCTCATCAATGAAGATAATGCATGGTGTATTGCGTTTGGCTTGTTCGAAGAGGTCACGAACACGCGAGGCACCGACACCAACAAACATCTCCACGAATTCGCTGCCGCTGATAGAAAAGAAGGGCACCCCGGCTTCACCAGCTATTGCCCTAGCCAGTAGTGTCTTCCCTGTGCCCGGTGGACCTATTAGTAACATTCCCTTGGGGATGCGAGCCCCCAGACTCTGAAACTTCTCACGCGACTTGAGGAAATCCACTACTTCATGCAGCTCCTGTTTGGCTTCCTCCACTCCGGCTACATCATCAAAGGTTACTGTTGGCGTGCTAGCCGGGAACAGTCGGGCTCGGCTGCGACCAAAACTCATAGCCTGAGTATTAGCCCCCCGTGCCGAGCGGAATAGAAAGAACAGCAAGGCGCCAAAGAGTATCAAGGGAATGAAACCTATCATTAGCCCACCCCAGTCAAATCCTGACGGTTTGACCTCGTAGTCTATTCCATCAAGGTTAAGCCCCAGTTCTTGAAGCTCAACCAAGGTAAGGATACCTATAGAAGTTTTTAGCTCCGTGCCCTCGGTGGTTGTAATGAGCAACTCCTCATCGTCCACTATAATCTCGGCTATCTCGCCGTTTTGCGACATGGCTATAGCTTCATCCAAGCCGATTTCAGCTGGCTTGTCTGTCATAGGGAAAAGTTGATAGAGGAGGACTACAGCAGCAACCAGAATAATAATGTATATTAAGCTATTACGCATCCGGCTTGACTTCATCTATCTTCACCTTAATATTTATATTATACCAGAAATAGCTATCAATGGGAAAAATTTAACCAGCCATCTGACATAGGAAATTAGTACTTGCCCGTTTTCATAGCTTATGGTAGGTTTCCTGCAGGAGGAGGGTGTCCTCTTCCAGGCTGGGGCTCTCGCAGATTACAATACCCTTGACCTCATAATCCTTTAGCGCTCTGAGAAGTTCAATATAGTGTAAATCTGACTCTTTTAGGTTCAGGTGTTTTATTTCCCCCTTTTTGCCATAGGCAATGCCAGAGACATGGATATGCATATCATTCAGGGCTTCATCTCCCAGCCCCTGTTTTATCTGTTCAAGGACGGAGGCAAACTCTGGGTAGGAATTGAACTCTCCGGTGCGGGCATGCCAATGGGCAAAGTCCATACAGATACCTACCCCATCTAGCTCAGTGCATAAGTTGAGCACTTCTTCTATGGTGCCGAACTGGCTGGGTTTGCCCATGACCTCCGGTCTAATCCATACCCGATTATTTTCCCGTTTAAGGTGGTCGATTATCTCCGCCAGGTTTTTCTTTACTGTCTGGTAGGTCTTTTCTGGCGGGTCGCCGAGGTAGTAGGCAGCGTGAAAGACGATGCTCTGCGCCCCGCATATAGCGCCGATGCGGGCGGTCTGGAGTATCCTCTCCTGGCTGGCGACTATCTTTTCTGGCTCATGGGCATTGAGGTTGATGAAGTAGGGACCGTGAGCCGATAGCTTCACTCCTTCGCTTTGTGCTGTTTCCGCCACCAGCCGAGCCCCCGCCTCCCCCATTCTTACCCCCTGGACAAACTCTATCTCCAGGCAGCCCAGCCCGAGCTCGGCAATGCGTTTGATGCCGTCTATGGAGGACGCTGTCTTGGAGCTACGGGGAGCGCCGGCGGTGCCGAATAGAAGCTTCTCCATTTATCTCGCCCTTTAATTTTACCGATGTTTATCGTTCCCACCCTCCCGCCCTATGGGGCATAACCCCCAATTTAGAGAGTTTTAGAGGTGAAACCTCTGTGGGTGGGCGGGTAGGGGAAAAATAAATTGGTAAACAACCTATAGTATAGCATATTGTGATATAATTATTTATAATTATTGTTGAATAAGCTGTCATACGCAGTTGGTGGCGTAAGGGGTGTAAAAATGGCTACGGAAATAGAAAAGATGAAGGCTAAGGGAGATGTTAGGGGGCTGATAAAGGCTCTCAGGGATGGGCGGATGGATGTTCGAAGGCAAGCAGCAGAGGCTCTTGGGGAGATAGGGGATGATAGGGCAGTAGAGCCCCTCATTGAGGCTCTGAAGGGATGGGGGTGGTATCTTCGATGGGAAGCATTAGTGGCTCTTGGCAAAATAGGGGAACCGGCGGTAGAGTCCCTCATTAAGGCTCTGAAGGATAAAAATAAGTATGTTCGAGGGGATGCAGCAGTGGCTCTTGGCAAGGTAGGGGATGGTAGGGCGGTAGAGCCCCTCATGAAGGCTCTGAAGGATAAAAAGCAGTATGTTCGATGGGGTGCAGTAGCGGCTCTTGGTGAGATAGGGGATGGTAGGGCAGTAGAGCCCCTCATTAAGGCTCTGAAGGATAAAGCGTGGGAAATTCGACGGGAGGCAGCAGAACTTCTTGGTGAGATAGGGGATAGTAGGGCGGTAGAGCCCCTCATGAAGGTTCTGAAGGATAAAGAGCAGTATGTTCGAACGTGGGCGGTAGTGTCTCTTGGGGAGATACAAAAGAGGCTTTTGCGAAGATAAAGGTGAAGAAAGTGCTAAAGACTGGGAGTGACGGAGGCTAGTTTCTGGAAGGAATAGAAGTAGCGCGCAAGGCGGTGGAGGCTGCCGCTGATAAGCAGGCGGGTGACATTGTGTTGCTCGATGTCCGCAAGGTATGTAGCTTCGCCGATTATTTCGTGATATGTAGCGGTGATTCCGAGCGGCAGATTTCAGCTATCTACGACGAAGTTGGGCATAGACTGAAGCATGAGGGCATCTTACCTCATCATCACGAAGGGACTATAGACTCCGGCTGGCTCCTGCTTGATTTTGGCGATATTATTGTTCATATCTTTGCTCCCTTTGAGCGGGGATACTACCAGCTTGATGAGCTGTGGAGCCAGGCTGTCCCGGTAGTCAGGATTCAATAGCTGAACATTTCATCCTTTGAGAAGAACAGCTTGATTTCTTCCTCGGCGGTGACTGCTGAATCCGAGCCATGAATGGTGTTCCGTTCAATATCCAAGCCGAAATCGCCTCTTATGGTTCCTGTCTCAGCCTTAGCCGGGTCGGTTGCCCCCATCGCTTTTCTGACTGCCTCTATGGCTCCTTTGCCCTCAAAGACGCAGGCGATGAGCGGAGCTGAGCTGATATAGTTCACCAGGCTATCATAGAAGGGCTTATCCTTGTGGATGGCGTAGTGTTGCTGGGCTAAGACTTTATCCGGGTGAAGGAACTTCATTGCCACCAGCTTCAGCCCCAGGTTCTCCAGACGAGAGATAATAGTGCCCGCCAAGCCTCTCTGCATAGCGTCAGGTTTGATTAGAACTAAAGACCGTTCCATTTAGGCTCCTTTAGAGAATAATAGGTTACGGGTTGTTTGGCAACCTGGTTCTTCCCCCCTCACCCTCCCTAAGGAGCTTTGCTCCCTAACCTCAGAGGGCGGGTGGGAACAAACTCTAAGTTATGGGGGATGAAGTAGCCCCTCTATGTCATTTATACTTATCGCCTCCAGTGTGTCAACTATAAGGTCAGCCTCCTTCAGGCTCTGCCTGGGGTGGGTATTGGTGATAGCCACACAACGCATGCCGGCTCTTCTAGCCGCCGTCACCCCAGCCACAGCATCCTCAATTACGATGCAGTTCCTGGGTTCAACCCCCAATCTCTGGGCAGCCAGCAGGAAAACCCGTGGGCTGGGTTTGCCCTCGGTTACATCGTGACCGGTGACGAGAGCCTGGAAGCAATTTTCTATACCTAGACTTCGGGTAACTAGCCGGATATTTTCTATTGGTGTCGACGAGGCTATTGCCATCTTGACCCCCTGTTTCTTAAGCGACTGGAGCAGCTCCACTGCTCCGGGGAGTGATTTTATGTTTTGCCCTATTATTCTGCGGAAGGTCTCCTCTTTTTCCCTGGCAATAGCCTCTATTTCACCTTGAGCGATTTGTTCCCCCAAAGTCTTTCTGATTATAGTATCATTTCTTCGCCCGAAGCTGCGCCTGAAATCCTCCTCGGTGAATTTCACCCCTCTTTTGCCGAAAATTTCCTGCCAGGCGCTGAGATGATAGGAAGCAGTATCAGCGAGCACCCCATCCATATCCCAGATAACAGCCTCAATTTCAGGCATTGCCTTTTGGCTCCCTCCTTGGGCTGAGGATAAACATGGTAGCTGTGCTATTGGCTACGGGGGCGCCATCCTTGAGCCTTAATTCTCCCTTAGCCTCAACCAGCCTTCTGGTCTTTTTGGTCACGGATGCGGTGATAGTGAGGTGCTTACCTATCTGGACCGGGCGTTTAAACTTGGCTTGCATCCTGGCGGTTATGGTATTTACCCCAGAGAAGAGGGCGGCGTAGCTCATTGCCTCATCAAGGAGGCAACTTATAATTCCGCCGTGGACCACTCCAGACCAGCCCTGGTGAAATTTACCCGGGGTAAAATCCGCCTTAACTCCCTTGCCATCACGGACAAAATTTAATTTCAGGCCGATGGGGTTTTTCTGCCCGCAGACAAAGCACATGTCAAATTCCTTCTCACTGTCAACCGATACTTGAGGCCAGTTTGCCATTTTTTGTCTCCATCCTGATTATTATCGGTGTTTGGGTTGGGTGATTGCTGGTCGCCTGAGGTATAGTGGTTGTAGGGTGGCGGGGTTGTCATAATCGCCTGCCTCAAGCCGCCGCTTCGCCAGCTCAGCCAGCAAGCTGGCTGGTCGCAGTTCGGTGGCCGGTATTATTGCTCTTTGCTTGAGCCGCTTCCTTAGCTGGCTGGCGATAAGCGGCACGAATTCCCCACAGAATATGGTTTTGGTGGTTATCTCTGAGCATAGAGCTTCAACGGTGGTTATGTGTTCAGCGGCAAGTTGGCAC
>JAUWZG010000012.1 GCA_030615425.1 Dehalococcoidia bacterium | reverse complement strand
TAATATAAATTGACTTAACTAGCTAGCACTGCTAACATTTAAGAGATGATGTCCAGGCTTACTTTATTTCCATTAACCGCTGAGGTTACTAATAAGGGTCACCTGACTATTGGCGGCTGTGATGCTGTGGAGCTGGCGGCTGAGTTTGGCACGCCTTTATACGTCTTTGATGAATTCAGCTTGCGTAGCCGGTGTGCCGAATTTAAGCAGGAGTTTAGCCGGCGCTATGCTGATACTACGGTTATCTATGCCTGCAAGGCTTTTATAAATAAGGCTCTGGCTGTAACCTTTAAGGAGGAAGGGCTGGGTCTGGATGTGGTCTCTGGCGGCGAGCTCAGTATTGTCCATTCTGCTGGTTTCCCCATGCAAAAGGTCTATTTCCACGGTAATAATAAGTCAGCCGAGGAGTTAAGGCTGGCTCTGGAGTGGGGGATGGGGCGAATTGTGGTAGACAATGTTCAGGAGCTGGCCATGTTAGACCAGCTAGCCGGGGAGCGAGGCGATAAACCCGATATACTGCTGCGGCTTTCTCCCGGGGTGGAGCCTCACACCCACAAGTATATTATTACCGGTAGTCTCGACAGCAAGTTTGGTTTCCCCATGGCTCATGGTGATGAGGCAGTGGCTCAAGCCATGTCAGCACTCAACTTGAACCTGGTCGGCTTGCACTTCCATATAGGTTCACAGATTGCCGAGCTTGAGCCCTATCAGCAGGCTATCGGAATTATTCTTAATTTTGCCGCTGAGATGAGGCGGAAACATGGTTTTGAATTAAGCGAGCTGGGTGTTGGCGGCGGCTTTGCCATTCAGTATGCTGTGGATACTCCTGTCCCATCCATTTCCGCCTATGCCGAGGCGATAGCCTCCGGGATTAAGAACAAGTGCCAGGAGCTGGGTCTGACGTTGCCCAGGCTGGTGGTTGAGCCGGGGAGGGCGATAGTGGGGCAGGCTGGGGTGGCGCTATACACGGTGGGGGTGGTGAAGGACATTCCCGGTGTCAGATGCTATGTCTCGGTAGACGGTGGCATGGCCGACAATATCCGTCCTGCCCTTTACGGGGCTAAGCATGAGGCGGTGGTAGCCAATAGGATAGCGGAGAAGGAGGCGGGCAAGGTTACTATTGCCGGTAAGTTTTGTGAATCGGGGGATACACTAATCGAGAATATTGCTCTGCCCCCAGTTGCCGCCGGTGATATTATCGCTGTAGCTGATTGCGGTGCCTATTGCCTGGCGCAGGCGAGCAACTATAACGCCTCGCTCAAGCCAGCCATTGTTTTGGTTAAGGAAGGCAAGGCACGACTTATTCGGCGGCGTGAGACCCTTGATGACCTGACCCGGTTTGATTTAATTTAAGGGGATTTCGGTATGTGGCAGGTAGTCGGGCAATCCAGGGCGGTCACCTTGCTTCAGCGTAACCTGGAGCGAGAGTCTATAGCTCATGCCTATCTTCTGGTTGGTCCCCCTCATGTGGGCAAGATGACCCTGGCTCTAGACCTGGCTCGGGCGCTAAACTGCCAGGCGGATGAGCCTCCCTGTGGCTCGTGTGACCCCTGTCAGAAAATAGCTTCGGGTAAGCATGCTGATGTCCAGATTATAGGCTTGAACGCTAAGGGCAATTCAACTGATAAGCCTCGGGCCGAAATCAGCATCGACCAGGTCAGGGATATGCAGCATTCATCCAGCCTGCCGCCCTTTGAGGGCAGGTATAAGGTGTTTATTATTGATGGGGCTGAGCTAATGTCAAACGAAGCGGCTAACTGCCTGCTCAAGACCCTGGAAGAGCCGGCAGATGGGGTAATCTTTATTCTGCTGACCGCCAATGAGGGTATTCTGCCCGCCACCGTAGTTTCTCGCTGTCAGCGACTGGAGTTACGCCCCCTGGCGACCCCACAGGTGGAAGCTGTCCTTAATGAACGCCGGGGCGTTGAGTCGCCAAAGGCTGAGCTTCTGGCAAGGCTCTGTCATGGCTGTCTGGGCTGGGCATTATTGGCGGCGGCTGATGATAGTTTGCTTCAGCAGCGTGCTGAGAAGATAGACAGGTTGCTTGATATCGCCAACGGTGATTACGATGAGCGTTTTGACTACGCTTCCCAGCTGGCGGCTCAGTTCAGTCAAAACCGGGGTTCGGTTCAGCAGGTATTGGATTTGTGGCTTGAGTGGTGGCACGACCTGCTTTTGGTTAAGCTCGGACGAAATGATACCATCACCAACATCGACCAGGAAGCGGTGCTGGTCGACATGGGTAGAGGTTATAATCTGGCTCAGATAAGGTCTTTTATCAATAGTATTCAGGCGGCCGGGCAGCAGCTTAAGGATAACGCTAATCCGCGGCTGGTGCTGGAGGTGCTGATGCTCAGTATGCCTGGAAAGAGTGGTGTATAAACTATGGCTGAGATTGTCGGCATACGTTTCAAAAGAGCTGGTAAGGTATATTACTTTGACCCCGCAGGTATCGACCTGGAGGTAAATGACTATGTAGTGATCAAGACAGTTCGCGGTCTGGAGATGGGGAGGGTGGTCATTTCTCCGACACAGGTTTTGGCTAGTGAGGTGACTGAGCCCTTGAAACCGGTAGTGCGCAAGGCGGAGCCTGAGGATATCAAGCGAGCTCAGGAGTTTGAGGACAAGGAAGGAGAGGCTCTGGCTGAGTGTGGTGAGCTGATAACTAAGTTAGGGCTACCAATGAAACTGCTATCCGCTGAATATAATCTTGATGGCAGCCGGCTTACCTTTTTCTTTAGCGCTACTGAGAGGGTTGATTTCCGTGAGCTGGTTCGAGAGTTAAATAAGCGTTTTAAGGTGCGGGTCGAGCTACGCCAACTAGGACCCAGGGATGAAGCCAAGTTGATAGGCGGCTTTGGGCGGTGTGGACGCCCTCTGTGTTGCATGAATTTCTTAACCGAGTTCTCTCCAGTTTCTATAAAGATGGCTAAGGAGCAGGATTTACCCCTTAACCCGCTCAAGATATCTGGTGTTTGTGGTCGCTTGTTGTGCTGCTTAACCTATGAGAGTGAGCAATACCATACCATGAAGGAGAAGTTGCCCAAGCCGGGCCAGCGAGTGTCTACGCCCATGGGGGTGGCTAGCGTAGTGGGGGCTAACCCACTCAAGGAAACGGTATTGGTTGAGCTGGAGAGCCAGGCAACAGTGGAACTACCTCTCAGTGATATTACCATTGAGGAGCAACCGCCCAAGAAGGATTAGTTCTTATTGGGGCAGGTATTTTTGCCATTGCCCCTGGGTTTGCAGGTAGTGGTGGGGGATGTAGAAGAAGCGGTCGCCCCGTGGCAGCGTAGGCTGGCGAATTAATTTCATTCCAGCTTCATTGGGGGTTTTACCCGCCTTACGCCGATTACAGGGTATACAGGCACTAACCACATTTTCCCAGACGTGTTCACCACCTCGGTATCGGGGGATGACATGGTCTAGGGTAAGTTGATGGGTCTGCTTACCACAATACTGGCAGGTAAATTGGTCACGGTGGAAAATCTCAAGGCGGGTTAGCTTTCTCTGCGGTCGGGGACGCTTAATCATATAGGCTAAGCGGATGACCGAAGGCACGGGGAAGGTGAAACTAGCTGAGTGGATAAATCCGGTGCCGTTCTCCAGCATCTCCGCCTTACCACGGTCTAGTAGTACTACCGCTCGCCGCACTCGACATACATTGAGCGGCTCATAGCTTTGATTTAATACCAGAACAGGAAGGTTTACCATCTCTACGGCGTTCATCAATACAGAACTTGCCTATTTTACTAAAAAACTCGGTGGCTATGCAAATCAGTAGCTAGCCCTGGCGCCCTTTCTTGTCACGGGTTGCTTTCTTTCGGCTGGTCCGGTAGTCGGGGGCTCTAATTTCAAACACCACACTGAGTTGGTGGTCGAAGAAGCGGGAGACTATGGGGTCGTCCATATCATCTGTTGTCAAGCGGGTGGTTACTACGGTAGCCAGCCGGGCGTTATAGCGGTAGTTAATGACCTGATAAAGCTTTTCCTCTGCCCAGGGGGTGGTTGACTGCTCGCCGAAGTCGTCCAGGATGAGCAGGGGGGCATTCTTTACCTCTTCAAAGAGCTGATCGTAGGAGACTAGGCTCTCCGGGTTGAAGGTGGAGCGCAGGTGGTCAAGGAACTCAGGCACTACCACAAATTTCACTGGCTTGCCGGCTTTGAGACAGTAATTGGCGATGGCAGCAGCCAGATGAGTTTTGCCACAGCCAGTAAAACCCTGGAACACCAGCCAGCCTTCGGGTGATTTGGCGAAGTCAAGGGCAAGGCGAAATGCCCCTTTCAAATTCTCGCGTTGCTCCGGCGACGGATTAAGCCCTTCCCGGTCGAAATTGTCGAAAGTCATGTTTCTAAGTAGCTTAAGTTCGAGACCACTATATCGCTGCAGGCGGGTCTGGCGCTCTTTATCTAATTCTTGCTGAGTGCAACGACAGGCAATCACCCGACTGTAGTCCGGCTTGCCTGAAGACAGGCGGGGGTGGACAAAGCCGGCTCCCTTGCAGATAGGGCAGGCTGAGCTTGGCGAGGCTTCTTCTGCTTCTTCAGCGCCGGACAATGTGCCCATATTTTTGTTTGATGTATTTATCTGGGTCTGTTTTCTTAGAATCTCCCCGATATGTTCCATCTCCCTTACCTTCTGCTGACCAGCGCTCTAAAATGGCTGAAATATAGCTCCATTTGCGTTTGTTGTGACTGACCGCCTCTTTGATGGCGTCGCTTATCCAGTTTTCAGGATAGACCTTCAGGGCATCACGCAGCTCTTCGGCAATCATCGGGGTTAGCATACCGATGTTCTGTTCATAGAGGGTGAAGATATCAGGCGGCTCCTCGGTCTCAATTACGGTTGGCTCTTTTGCTTTCATTCCGCTTAAGTTAAGTTCGCCATTTTGAATTTTAGCCATAATCTGTCTATCAGACTCAGTATTGAGGAAGTAGATGTCCTCGGGCGTGCCATCTCTATCTAACGCCATATGAAGGAAAGTACCCCGCTTGATAGCCATTTCCAGGGCATGGCGCAATACCTCGTCTAGCGGCTTTGTTGCCCCCTTGAGGCTGCTCATCAGGCTCTTATTACCCAAAAGCTCTTGGTAAGTGGTAAAGCGGGGATAGCCCCGCTTGTGGTAAAGTGCTTGGAAGATGTGGAGGGTTGTTTTCAGCTCGGCGATATCACTGATTTGTGGTAGCAGTGTGCTGAAGAAAGAATTGGGCAAGGGGGTGAACTGCGTCTTGGCTGGGGAACCCTTAAATTGCTCCATAATAAACTTAACCAATATAAGCTTTAATATCCTCTGACTTGGCAGGAGCCAAACCTCAAGTGAAGTTTAAATGTTTCATAATAAGCTCGGCTCTTCATTGGTAATATTATCAAACTTAGCCAGCCGGGGTTTGAAAAGCAACTTGATGTCGCCGGTGGGACCATTACGATGCTTGGCGATTATGATATCAGCTGGCGGCGGGTAGCTTTCACCCGGGTGTTCCCTTTCCCACTCCTCTTTGGTGTAATATATCTCGTCCCGATAGATAAACATAACCACGTCGGCATCCTGTTCGATGCTGCCGCTTTCTCTCAGGTCAGATAGTTGAGGTCTATGTGAAGCCCGCCACTCCACAGCTCGGCTGAGTTGCGATACCGCCATCACTGGCACATTGAGCTCGCGGGCTAATGCCTTAAGGGAACGGGAGATATAGCTTATCTCCTGGACACGGTTTTCCCCTCTCCCATCCCCCTGCATTAGTTGCAGGTAATCAACGATAATGAGGTTGATGCCGCGCTCGAAGTGCAGGCGGCGGGCTTTGCTTCGCATCTCTACCACCCGCAGTTGGGGGGAATCATCAATATAGATTGGTGCTTCGGAAAGCTTGCCAATGGCGTCCATAATCCTTTTTTCCTGCTCTTCAGTATGAAGCCCGAGGCGAACCCGTCTGGAATCAACCTCAGATTCGCTAGCCAGTATGCGCAAGACCAATGGCTCCCGTGCCATCTCCAGGCTGAATAGAGCCACGCAAGCCCCTTGTTCCACAGCGGCATTCCTGGCCAGGGTAAGGGCAAGGCTGGTTTTGCCCAGGCTGGGTCTGCCAGCAATGATAACTAGGTCAGAGCGCTGAAATCCGCCCAGGAATTCGTCAAGGCCAGTGAAACCTGACAGCACATAGGGTAGTGGCTCCTTGGGCAGACCTTCTGCCTCAAGGGCGGGAGCGGTGGTTTCAAAATATGTGTCCAGCACCTGGCGAATATGGGTGAAGTCTCGTGGACTTTGCCCATGACGCAGCCGGAACAGGATATCTTCAGCCAGATTGAGGCTGGCATCAACATCCGGGTCAGCCTGATAGCCAATGTTGGCAATTTGCCCCGCGGCGGAAATTAAGTGGCGCATTATCGAGAGGCGATAAACAATTTGAGCGTAGTCTTCAATATCAAGAGAGGTGGGGCATATGGATATAAGGCGACTTAAATAGGCGGCGCCACCACAAGTCTCCAATTTTTCTCCCCGGTCAAGCTCTTGAGCAACGGTGATCTGGTCTATGGCTTCGTTGCGCTGGTAAAGCGCCAGGCATGCCCCATATATCAATGAGTTTCGTTCGCTATAAAAGTCTGATGGCTGAAGCAAGGTGGCAATCTTGTATATTGCCGTCCCGTCTATCAGCAGTGAGCCGATTACCGCGTCCTCGGCATCAATATCATGCGGCGGCAATTTCTCGCCATTCATTCTAAGTCTTCTCCTCTTTCTTCGTGGTCTTCGCTTTTTTGGAGGTCTTTGTCTCTTTCTTTGGCGTCTTCGCTTTCTTCACCGGCTTCTTCTCTGCCTTCGGTGTCTCCTCTTTTTTCGCGGTCGTCTTCTTCTTCGCTGGCTTCTCTGCCTTCTTCGGAGGCTTCTTTTCTGCCTCGGGTGCTTTCTCTGCTTTCTTTGGGGCTTTCTTCTTTGCCTTCGGCGCCTCCTCTTCGGTCACGGTAACCCTTATTTTGGGTATAATATCCTTAGCCAGTCTGATGGACACCTCATAGCTACCGAGCTGGCGGATAGGCTTGTCCAGTTCTATCTTTCTTTTGTCAATAACCAGCCCGGTGGTGTTTTCTAGCTCGGCGGCAATATCGGCGCTGGTGATAGAGCCGTAAATCCTTTCTTTGGCTCCAGCCCTGGCTTTGAGGTTGACCTCCTTCCCTTCTAGCTGACTGGCCAGTTCAACCAGTTCGGTGTTTTCCCTGTCTTCCGTTTTGTCTTTGGTTTCTATCTGGCTCGTCGCCTGGGGATTGGCTAAGACGGCTAGTTTTTTGGGGATGAGGAAGTTCCTGCCGTAGCCAGCGGCTACCTCTTTTATCTCACCGGCTTTAGCCACATTGGGCATATCTTGCAGGAAGACGACCTTCATAATTTCTACCTTATATCATTATACTTCACTTGGTGGAGAAGTGAAAGGTTATCAGGAGACGAATTTTTGGGTATAGATGGCAATAATTCCGCAAAACCACCAGCAGTAATAACTACCTCATAAGCTTTAGCCCAGAATGGTATCCAGACTTCGCTTCAGCTCCGCTTTGGGTTTATAGCCCACTACATTCGAGATGGGCTCACCATTTTTAAAGATAATGAGATTGGGAATAGCCATTATGCCATATTTGACGGCAGTTTTGGCATTTTGGTCAACATCCAGCTTGGCAAAAGTTATCCTGCTAGCGTACTCCTCAGCCAGCTCCTCCAGCACTGGAGCAGCCATAAGACAGGGTTGACACCATGGTGCCCAGAAGTCTACCAGCACCGGCGTCTCTGACTTTAGCACCTTTTGCTCAAAGTTAGCGTCATCTACTACAATCGGTTTACTCATAGTTTTCCTCCTTAATTCTTTGGCAGATGTTTCGCTCTACTGTCTGTTTGGCTAGACCTATGGCATTTTTTATCGCCTTAGCTTGACTGCGGCCATGGGCTACGATGATATTTCCGTTTACCCCCAGGAGAGAGGCGCCGCCGTATTCTCTATAGTCCGCTCTCTTAGCCCAGGAACCCAGTCCAATTTCATGGAGAAGAGCTCGTCCTTGAAGATGATAGGCAGTGGCAAAGACATACCCTACTTGGCGTGCCGCGCCCAGGAAAGTAGCACCTAACCCTTCAATGGTCTTAAGCACTATATTCCCGGTGAAGCCATCGGTAACGATGACATCGGCGGTTGTCTTTGATATGTCTTGCCCTTCTATGCTGCCGACAAAGTTCAGCTTGGTCTGCTTGAGCAGACTATAGCTTTCTTGAGTCAGACGATTGCCCTTGGTTTCCTCTTCGCCAGTGCTGAGCAAGCGAACACGCGGGGAGCTTATGTCCATGAGGTGTTTAACGTAGGTTGAGCCTAAATGGGCAAATTGAACTAGGTAGCTTGGTCGGCAATCAGCATTGGCGCCGGAATCAATAAGCAGGATGGGGGTGGCGGGGGTGATATCAATGAAACTGCCCAGGGCGGGGCGCTTAATGCCCTTTATCTTTCCCAGGTTAAGGAGGCTGGCAATGACTACTGCCCCGGTGTTACCGGCGGAGACAAAGGCTGAGGCTGTACCGTCTCTTACCAGATTAGTGCCTACCACTATTGAAGAGTTTGGCTTACTTTTGACTGCCTTCAGCGGGGACTCATTGGGGGCAATAACCTCATTGGCATCGATGATACTGATGTTCAGCTTTTTTAAATAACGTCCTGCCAGCACATGGAGTATGGCTTTTTTACCCACCAGGGCAATATCAACATCGTATTCCTGGGCGGCTTTGATAGCTCCTTTTACTATTTCGCGGGGGGCATACTCCCCGCCAGCAGCATCAATGGCAATCATCATCTCTTTCCTGCGCGCAGCTTTTAGCCGGTTGGGCTTCTTTCCCACAGGTCGCAACGCCCTCCCCACTGGGCGAGAACCTGACCGTCGACGGCAAGCTGGGTTATCTCGCATAGACTAGGGCAGACTTGGCATTCAAATGAGGAGGTATGATACTTTATCTCACTTACGCTGAATCCCTTGAAATTGCTTCCATTTTGGCTATTTGCCATCTCTTCGTGCACCAGTAAGGCAGCGCCTATTGCCCCCATCACCTCGTGGTGGGGTGGGACAATCACCTCAGCACCAAGCTCTTCTTGAAGTGCCTTCACTATACCCCGGTTAAAGGCAACGCCACCTTGAAATATTATTGGGGGTTGAATATCTTTGCCCAAGCTAACATTGTTAAGGTAATTGCGCACCAATGCCTGGCATAGACCATAGACAATATCCTCGGTGCGATGCCCCGTTTGTTGTTTATGTATCATGTCTGACTCAGCAAAAACAGTGCATCGCCCGGCAATAGGCACTGGTTTTTTGCTATCCAGCGCCCGCTGGCTGAAGTGCTCAATGCTCATATTGAGGCGCAGTGCCTGGTGGTCAAGGAAGCTGCCGGTGCCGGCAGCACATACCGTGTTCATGCCGAAGTCGGTCACCATGCCGTCCCTGATAATGATAATCTTGCTATCTTGCCCCCCGATTTCAATGACGGTTTGTCCTTGGGGGAAGTAGTGCAGGGCGCCTACGGCATGGCTGGTAATCTCATTCTTGACCAAATCAGCGCCGACGATAACCCCAGCTAGGTAGCGGGCGCTCCCTGTGGTAGCCACACCGCGGATATCCACATCTTGGGGCAGTTGCTGTTTGATTTGTTTCAGCCCTTGCTGTGTCATCTCAATGGGCTTACCCTGCGTTGGCAGGTAAAGGTTGGCGACTAGCTCATCACCCTTGTTTAGCACAGCAAACTTGGTGGTTACCGAGCCAACATCAATGCCCAGATAGGCTTCCATGAACTCTCCTTAAGCGAAGGCTTTATATAATCTTAGACCAGGGGGCATTGTTTGACAAGCGCTTAATCACTTACCTTGCCAAACTCCCGTTTAACCCTGGTAACTATTTCTGGACTGGCTACCAGGTCAACAATCGTCATCGCTAGAGCCTTGGCAGCATCAAGCATCCCCTGGATACCTGCCTCAGAAGCAGCCGCCGAGGCAAACTCCGGAGAATGTGATGCTACCTCCACCGGGGCTATGGCTACAGTAGGGTGAATACTGGGCACTATCTGGCTGACATTTCCCATATCGGTGCTGCCAACTTTACTGGAGCCAGAGAGCTGCACCTTGCGTCCCAGGGACTGCATATTTTGCCTGAATAGTCTGGCTAGGGTCGGGTTATTACGCATTGGCGCATAGCGCACCTTCCCCCATCGGTATTCTAGGCGGGCGCCAGTAGCGGTGGCAGCTCCAGCAAAGCAATTTAGCACCTTCTCCTTTAGCTCATCCAGATGGGCATCATCCTCGGCACGCACCAGGAAGTTTCCAGCACTGTGGGCCGGGATGACGTTAGCTGCCTCCCCGCCGTCGGTAATAATCCCGTGGATGCGAGCCTTATCTTTAATGTGCTGTCTGAGTGAATTAATGGCGGCAAAGGAGAGGAGCATTGCCTCCAGGGCATTGATGCCTTTTTCTGGTCGGGTTGCGGCGTGAGCCGCTTTACCGAAGAACTCAACTTCCAGACCGAGGCAGGCCAGAGCCTGGGTGGTGGCGGTATCATGCGCTCCTGGGTGCACCATCATCGCCATGTCTACCTTATCAAAGGCTCCCCGCTCGGCCATTATTATCTTGCCCCCGTATAGCTCCTCGGCCGGGGTGCCAATAACCAGGACGCTACCCCCCAATTGGTCAATAGCCGGCTTGGAAGCCACTGCAGCACCAACAGCGCAACCAGCTATCAGATTATGACCACAGGCATGCCCAAGCTCGGGTAGGGCATCATATTCAGCCAGAATGGCGATAGCTGGCTTCCCCTCTCCGTAGCTCCCCCTGAAAGCTGTGGGTAGCTCACAGATGCCCCGCTCTACATGAAAGCCATTTTCCTCCAGGTATTGGGTGAGCCAGGCTGCCGCCTTGACTTCTTGAAAACCTAGCTCGGGGGTGGAGTGGATTTTTAGGCTCAAATCACGAAGCTGGTGGCGATAGGCCTCTATTTCTCTGGTAACTGAAGCCTTGAGTTCTTTAATGTCCAATCTTTTTGCCTTGCGATTATTGTTTCATTATAGCTTAGTGCCAATAGAATTTCTAGGCGGGGCTATATGGCTTTGCCCACATCCTCTCCCCTTTTTTAATATATGTTTTTATTCCCACCCTTCCCACCCATTGGGGCTTTGTCCCATCTTGAACGCCCCCAACAGAAGCGGGATATTGGGGGCTTTAGCCTCCGAGGGCGGGTGGGTGGGAAGAAGAAGTTTAGCGGGGTGGGGTGGAACCCATCTTTAACACCCCAGTAATAGGTATTGCATCCCGGACCCGATTATGGTATACTTATTGGTTGGAAAAAGATTGACTAGTGAAGTGGGTTTGATTCCCACTTTTTTGTTGTAGGGGGAAAATAATAAGCTGGGAGGTCTTGATCTCAGATGAAGAGCGAATTTATGCTCGCTATAACTCAGCTCTCAGCGGAGAAGAACCTTCCTAAGGAGGTGGTTATTTCTGCCGTAGAGACAGCGCTGGTATCGGCTTATAGGAAGGATAATTTTGCCCCCAACCAAAATATTTTGGTCAAGATTGATCCCACTACAGGCAGGGTTAAGGTGTGGGCGGAGAAAACTGTAGTTGAGCAACCCTCGGATTCGCGCCGTGAAATATCACTAACCGAGGCGAGTAAGCTCAAACCAGATATCCAGATTGATGAGACAATTGAGGTAGAAGCCACCCCGCACAACGCTGGACGCATTGCCGCTCAAACGGCAAAGCAGGTTATTCTCCAGCGCCTTCATGAGGCAGAGCATAGCGCCATTTTTGAGGAATATTCTGATAAGGAAGGTGATATTGTCACCGGCTTGGTGCAACGCATTGAGCCTAGGCAGCTTTTCATTGATTTGGGTAGAGCCGAGGCAATACTCCCCGCCGCCGAGCAGGTGCGCACTGAGAGGTATCGTATAGGTCAGAGGCTTAAGGTCTGTCTTCTAGAGGTGGTTCGGACCAGCAGAGGACCTCAGGTAATAGTGTCACGCTCTCACCCAGATTTACTTCGTCGGCTTTTTGAGCTGGAGGTCCCTGAGGTTCTTAGCGGGATAGTGGAGGTGAAATCTATCGCCCGTGAGGCTGGTTATCGGAGTAAGGTAGCGGTGGCAGCACGCCAGGAGGGTATTGACCCGGTTGGTTGCTGTGTTGGGCTTCGTGGTATCAGGATACAAAATATTATGAGAGAGTTAAATGGTGAAAAGCTAGACGTCGTTGTGTGGAACTCAGATGTCTCGGCCTTCATTGCTAATGCCCTTAGCCCGGCACAGGTATTAAGTGTGGGGCTGGATGAGGGCGAGGGGATAGCTACGGTGGTTGTCCCTGATAAGCAACTCTCATTAGCCATCGGTAAGGAGGGGCAGAATGCTAGATTGGCAGCTAAGCTCACCGGCTGGCGGATTGACATTAAGAGTGCCTCAATCGCTGAGGAAGAAAAGTTGGCCAAAGCCGAGCCTTCGCTTGAGGTAGAGGAGGAGGCTGTAGTCGGTGAAGAGCTTTCTGCTGAACTACCAGCTATTGAGGAGCCTGCCTTAGCCCCGGCAGGGGCAGAGGCTCAGCCTCTGCCCACTCTTGATACCACACTTATCCCTCCCGGACCTTTTTTGGAACCACAAGTAACTTTGGAGAAACCCCAGCTTCGGTTTGCTGAGGATGTTGTAGTATCTGGACCGACTAAGCCTGTGGCTAAATCAAGGAAGAAGAAAAAGAAGGGCGTTCACGACCGGAGCGCCGATGATGGTATGAAGCTCAGGAAACAGCGCCGAGAACCAGAAATTCTTGATGAGGAGGGGGAGGAGTATTAATCCAGCTTCAGTTAAGCATATACCACAGCGGACTTGCCTAGCTTGTGGTAAGGTAAGACCTAAGCGGGAGCTAATTCGGTTGGTTCGAATTTCCGGCGGTGGTGTGGAGGTTGATACTGGTGGAAAGAGGGCAGGGCGTGGTGCATACTTATGCCCGGCGGCGGAGTGCTGGGAGATTGGGCTTAAAAAAGGGCGGCTGGAACATACCTTGCGCACCGCTCTTACTCAGGATAATCGGGAGCAGCTTATCAGATATGGGAAGGAACTGAGATAAGGAGCGATTTGGTGGCAAAAAAGAGCGAATCAGCTGAACCGAAGGCAAACCTGATTGAGATTCCTCACTCGGTAGCGGTGAGGCAATTGGCTGACCTTTTGCAGGTTAGTGCCATAGACGTTATCAAACAACTGATGAGAAACGGCATTTTTGCCAATATCAATCAGGTCGTTGACTATGAAACAGCGGCCGCTGTTGCTACTAACCTTGGTTATGAAGCACAGCCGGAGCCTCGGGCAGCTCGTGTTGGAGAGAGCCGGCGGTACCGACCTCAGGATGAGGAACTGAGCGGTCTGCAGCTTCGCCCGGCGGTGGTTACCATTATGGGGCATGTCAATCACGGTAAGACCAGACTTTTGGATGCTATCCGGCAGACCAATGTCATGGCTACCGAGGCCGGGGGTATTACCCAGCATATTGGCGCCTATCAGGTGGAGGTTAACGGGCAAAAGATTACCTTCCTGGATACCCCGGGTCATGAAGCCTTTACTGCCATACGAGCTCGTGGAGCACAGGTAACCGACATCACCATCTTGGTGGTGGCTGCTGATGATGGGGTGATGCCGCAGACTTTAGAAGCTATTGACCATGCCCAGGCTGCCGAGGTGCCAATCGTGGTGGCTATTAATAAGATTGATAAGCCTGAGGCTAACCCTGAGACGGTTAAGCAACAGCTAGCTGATGCCGGTCTGCTTATCGAGGAGTGGGGGGGCGACGTAGTCTGTGTCCCCATTTCGGCTAAGGAGAAGACGGGCATCTCTGAGCTACTGGAAAATCTTCTGGTGGTGGCTGAGGTGGAGGAGCTCAGGGCTGACCCATCTCAACCGGCGGTGGGGGTGGTTATTGAAGCTGAGATGGACAAGACTAAGGGGCCATTGGCTACTGTGCTCATTCAAAACGGAACCCTAAAGGTTGGGGACACGGTAGTAGTTGGCGGCACCTGGGGCAGGATAAGGGCGATGTTTAATGATGTGGGCAAGCGAGTGAGGAAAGCCGAACCAGCCATGCCGGTTGAACTCCTTGGTCTGGATAGTGTGCCTCAGGTGGGTGATACTCTAACCTCAGTGGCTGGTGAGCACCAGGCACGGGCTTTAATACAAAAGCGCCAACAGGAGATGCAGCCCAAGTCAGTGAGCCTGGATAACCTCTTTGACCAAATAAGTGCTGGACAGGTAAAAGAGCTCAATGTTATTCTCAAAGCCGATGTTCAAGGCAGTATTGAGCCGATAAGAAGTTCTCTGGAACGGCTGGCAACGGAGCAGGTTCAGGTCAGGATTATCCATAGCGGCAGTGGCAATATTACTGAGAGTGATGTAATGCTGGCTATTGCCTCTAAGGGGCTCATTATTGGCTTTGGCACCGGCGTTGAAGCCGGGGCACGGCGCCTGGCTGAGGTGGAGGGCGTTGACATCCGTTCCTACGATGTGATTTACAATCTGGTAGATGACGTGGAGAAGGCTCTCAAAGGCATGTTAGAGCCCACTTATGTCGAGGTTATTGATGGCAGGGCTGAGGTAAGGGCAATCTTTTCCAGTAGCAAGAAATCAAAGGTAGCCGGCGTCTATGTCACCGAGGGCAAGGTGAGTCGGGGTGCCTCAGTCAGGGTGCGGCGCGGGGAGCAAATAGTATCTGAATCTGTGGTCAACAGCCTGAGGCGTTTCAAGGATGATGTCAAGGAGGTGACCTCTGGCTATGAGTGCGGGGTGGGTATTGAAGATTTTAATGACTTTGAGGTTGGCGATATACTAGAACTTTTCCGCAAAGAGAAGTCTAGCTAGGGGGCACCGATTGTGGCACATCGCATCGAGCGGGTGAATAATCTTATTCGCCAGGAAATTAGCCAGTTGCTTCAGCGCCAGGTCAAAGACCCGCGGCTTGGCAATTTTGTTGCTGTGACCGAGGTTTCCACCTCCCCCGACCTGCGATATGCCAAAGTATTTGTCAGTTGTATGGGCAGCGAGGAAGAAAAACAGGCGACGCTGAACGGGCTGATGGCTGCCGCTGGTTTCTTCCGTAATAAGCTGGCTAAGCATTTGCGACTGCGCCGTATCCCTGAGCTGAGCTTTCACTGGGACGATTCTATTAAGCGGGGAACCCACCTCTTGCACTTGATTGATGAGGTTAGCGCCAATAGCACTCCAGATCGGCATAGTGACTAGCGTGGATGGTATACTAAATATCGATAAGCCCTGGGGTAAGACTTCCTTCAGTATTGTCTCCCTGGTGAAGCGCCTGACCGGAGAGAGGCACGTGGGGCATGCTGGCACCCTCGACCCGGCAGCTACCGGTGTTTTACCTGTTTGCCTTGGTCAGGGGACGCGTATTATCCAATTTTTACTAGATGCCACTAAGGCTTATCGGGCTCAGATTGAATTTGGTGTGGCTACAGATACCTATGATGCCACCGGTAGCATCACCAGTAAGGGAGATCCCTCTGGGATTAGCCGGGAAAAGTTACTTTCGGCACTCACTTCATTTCGTGGTCTGATACCGCAGACCCCTCCAATGTATAGTGCCGTGAAGCATGGTGGTAAGCCACTTTACGAATTGGCACGCTCCGGTATCAAGGTGGAGAGGAAAAGCCGGCTGAGGTGGGTTTATCGTTTGGAGCTTATAGACTGGCAACCGCCGGTAGCCACTATAGAAGTAGAGTGTGGTAAGGGCACCTATATCCGCTCGTTGGCTCATGATTTAGGGCAACTTCTGGGTTGTGGCGCTAGTTTGAAGAGCCTGACCCGCTTGAGGTGTGGCCTCTTCGGCATTGAGGACGCAGTTTCAATGCCGCAGCTTGAGGATGCGTTCTGCTATGGCTACTGGCAACACTTTATCTATCCTATAGATATTGTGCTTTTGCATTGGGCGGCTATGGTAGTCGGTGATGCCGCTGAAGAGGATATAAGGAACGGCCGTCCTTTGGTTTTTGAGGGTGATGGCAGTTTGCCCGGGTCTTCTTATGGCAATCGCTGCCGTGTCTATACCCGTGATGGTTACTTCTTGGGTATGCTACACTTCGATGCGGAAAGGGGGCAGTGGCAGCCGGAGAAGGTTTTTAAAGGGGTCCCCACGAAATCCTGATTCCGTGGGGTAAATTAAAGGGGGAGTGGAGTAAGAGAGGGGCTTAGCCCCTCTCTAGAAATTCCTTAACAGGGCTTGACAGCTTGCGTATAATAGGGGTATAGTTCAACCGATACTGAGAAGGGGGTGATTTAGTTGCAGGCGTATTGCTTTAAGTGTAGAAGGAAGGTAGATATAAGGGATCCCCAGAGGGTTACCCTGAAGAACGGCAGACCAGCCACGAAAGGGGTTTGCCCTTCATGTGGGACGAAAGTATTTAGGATTGGTCAAGGCTAATCGGTAACCAGTTTGACCGATTGCATTGGCTAGAGGTGGGGTAAGTAAATCCTCTTCAGTATGGGCACCAGAGCTTGGTAGGAGTTCAGCTCCTACTTGCTGTGTCAAAGAGGCGGTTTGCTTATTAGTGAGCCTTTTTGGCACTAATTTCCAGCGAGATGTTACTGATAACGGTCAATAAGTGTGTGGGGTAGCTAGGTTTGTGCCTTTTCCCCATAGGTTCTACTGTTGGAAAGGAGGGCAATTAAACCTTGGGCAAGATAAATGTAGCCATAGTAGGTGTGGGTAACTGTGCTTCTTCCCTGGTTCAGGGCATCTACTACTATGGGAAAGCAAAAGAAGATGAGTTTGTGCCCGGACTTATGCATACTAGTCTTGGCGGGTATCATATCGGTGATATTAATTTCGTGGCTGCCTTTGATGTTGATAAAAACAAGGTAGGCAAGGACCTGGCCCGAGCTATCTTCACCTCGCCCAATAATACCTTTAAATTTTGTGAAGTGCCGACTACCGGGGTGAAGGTCCAGCGGGGTATGACCCATGATGGCTTGGGTCTTTATCTATCGCAAATAATAGAGAAGGCGCCAGGTCCCACCGCCGATATAATTAAAATCCTGAAAGATACCCATACCGATGTGGTGATTAATTACCTGCCGGTTGGTAGCGAAGAGGCAACTAAGTGGTATATAGAGCAGGTGCTAACCGCTGGCTGCGGCTTTATCAACTGCATTCCAGTTTTTATTGCCAGGGAGAAGTACTGGCAGCAGCGTTTCGAACAAAGTGGCCTGCCCATTATCGGCGATGATATAAAATCTCAGGTCGGAGCTACTATTACCCACCGTATCCTTACCCGTCTGTTTAGAGACCGTGGCGTTAAACTGGAACGAACCTATCAGTTGAACTTTGGTGGTAACACCGACTTCTATAATATGCTGGAGAGGTCGCGATTGGAGTCCAAGAAGATATCTAAAACCACCGCCGTCACCTCTCAGCTAGATTATGAGCTTGACCCCGATAATATCCATGTCGGTCCCAGTGATTACGTTCCCTGGTTACTCGACCGCAAGTTTTGCCATGTCAGGATGGAGGGGCGAACCTTTGGTGATGTTCCTCTCAATCTGGAGTTGAAGCTTGAGGTGTGGGACAGCCCCAACTCGGCAGGGGTGGTGATTGATGCTATAAGGTGCTGTAAGCTTGCCTTGGACCGTGGACTTAAAGGAGCTCTGGAGTCTCCTTCTGCCTACTTTATGAAATCACCACCAGTTCAATATACTGATGACCAGGCTCGTCAGATGGTGGAGGGGTTTATTGCTACTACTCAGCCAGTGGAGAGTATACCCCTTTGACTGAGTCGCCACGGAGGTTTTAGGTAGCTAGCGGTGAAGATAGCGTTAGTCTCCCCGTATGACTTTGCCTATCCTGGCGGTGTCTGCGTTCATATTACCTGTCTGGAGCGCCACTTTACCAGGATGGGGCACGATGTTAGGGTCATTGCTCCCGCCTCTAAGGCTGTTTCCGACTTTGGCGATAGGTTCATACCCATAGGTAGACCCCGCCCCATTCCTACCAGCGGTTCCATTGCCCGGGTTACTATTTCACTATGGTTGTCTTCTAGAATAAAAGCCGTCCTCGAGCGCGAAAACTTTGATGTTATCCACCTTCACGAGCCTTTAATGCCGATGCTATGTCCTGTTGTGCTCCGCTTGTCGCAAACAGCCAATATAGGCACCTTTCATGCCAGTCATGGTAGACCGGGGTATAATTTCGCCAAACCCTTTGGCAAGTGGCTTTTGAAGAAGAGTTTCCGCAAGATTCATGGCAAGATTGCGGTGTCTGAACCAGCCAGGGAGTTTGCCCATGAGCACTTCCCCGGATACTACAATATTATCCCCAATGGTGTGGATTTAGACCATTTTTCCCCCGATGTCTCTCCAATTGATGAATTCGGTGATGGCAAGGCGAACATCCTGTTTGTCGGTCGTCTGGAGAAGCGAAAAGGGGTGAAATATCTACTTGAAGCTTTCGTGCAGGTTAAACAGGAAATTCCAAATTCCCGACTTATTGTCGTTGGCCCTGGCACCAGGCTGCGGCGTAAGTATGAGAAGCAGGTGGCAAGGAGCGGTCTTAAGGACGTTGTCTTTACCGGCTTTGTCCCCTATGATGAATTACCCCGATACTATAAAACCGCCGATGTTTTTTGTGCTCCAGCCACAGGTCGGGAGAGCTTCGGCATCATTTTGCTTGAGGCTATGGCGGTAGGTAAGCCCATTGTTGCCTCAAACATAGAAGGTTATGCCAGCGTAGTAAACCATGGCGTTGATGGGCAATTAGTGCCGCCAGAAGATAAGGAAAGCCTAGCTAATGCGCTAATCTCTCTCCTCAGTGACCAATCACTTTGCCAGGAGATGGTAGCCAAGGGGAGGGCTAAAGCCCTGGAGCATAGCTGGGAACATATTGCCCGGAGTGTTCTGGATTATTATATGAGGGTGCTCAGTGAGCCGCCCTGGCGGAAGCGGTTTCCCCAGTTGAAAGCGACGCCGGTTTCGGTTTAAGCAAGAGTGGGGGGTAGTCCGGTTAGTAAAGTTTCACCAAAATCAGGCTCTGAAGAAGGTCTATACCGAGTTCGCCGTGCCATAGCCCATCGTCTTACCCAGCCGGTGGTGCAGATTCTGGCCAGAACACCACTAACCCCCGACGTCATAACCTGGTTTGGTTTTATATTAACCCTCGGTGCAGCGGCGCTTATTATTACCGGACACCCTTTTGCCGCTGGCTTTGTGGTGCTGGTGGCTGGCTTTTTTGATATCCTGGA
>JAUWZG010000063.1 GCA_030615425.1 Dehalococcoidia bacterium | reverse complement strand
GGTGCCCACCAACCAGGAGAATAACTTTGAAGTTAGCGCCGCCGATATTGAGGCACGGGTTACCGACAAAACCAAAGCCATTCTCATCGGTTATCCGGCCAACCCCACCGGAGCGGTGATGCCCAGAGAGAAGCTGGCACAGATAGCCGAAGTCGCCCAGCGACATCATCTACTGGTAGTCTCCGACGAAATTTACGCCAGGCTGGTCTACGGCGTGGAGCACACCTGTTTTGCCACCCTGCCCCAGATGAAGGAAAGCACCATTCTCCTCAGTGGCTTCTCCAAGGCTTATGCCATGACCGGCTGGCGCATTGGCTATGTCGCCGCCAGCAAAGAGGTTATCGCCTCAATGACCAAAATTCACCAGTATACTATAATGTGCGTCCCGACCATGGCACAGGTAGCCGCTATTGAGGCGCTGAAATCGGGCGAGGATAGTGTTGCCGAGATGGTCGAGGACTACAATAGGCGGCGGCTGGTTATAGTCAAGGGGCTAAACGACATTGGCCTGTCCTGTTTTGAGCCTCGGGGGGCATTCTACGCCTTCCCCTCGATAAAGAGCACCGGCATGACCTCGGAGGAATTTGCCGAAAAGCTGCTGCTGGAGGAAAAGGTAGCCGCCGTTCCCGGGACTGCCTTTGGGCAGTGCGGGGAGGGCTATATCCGCTGCTGCTACGCCACCTCAATGGCCGATATAGAGGAGGCGCTATCCCGCATGGGGCGGTTTGTGGAGAAGCACAGGAAGTAGATTGTAAGACTAGGAGAGTCCGAGAGGGGCGAAAGCCCCTCTTTTTTGTCGCCAAATGCCTTAGCGCTAAATGGTCACTGTGATATAATCACGCAAAAGGCATACTCAGGAGTCATATTTGAGAAAGTCGAATTTACGCCCAATTATGAATAAAGTGGACTCATATATTAGGACAAAGCTCATTCTCGTACGACAATACTTCACAAAGAACAAAGCTGCCCTGTATTTGTTGATTGGGCTGATTGTGCTATCAGCAATCATATATGTGTCTCAAAATTTGTTGTTTCTAAGCCCTAAGAATAGAGGAATAGTAGGGATAACACTCTATTCTGTGTCTGGTTTCTTTCTCGTCTTAGACCAGATTGTCAAGAACCTTACCAAGGATAAGACCTATAAAGGAAGGGAAATTTACCAAAAAGTAGCAGAATGGTTAAGCAATCTTATTAGCAAGGGCAAGATAAAATTTTCGCTATTTCTTCTGCCAATTATATCCCTTGTCGCCTATATCGCAATTTTTATCTTTCAGGCGGTGAGCACTGGAGAGAAATTGACTTGGAGTGAGATAGGCGGAGTTGTTTTCACTGTCTTGATAATGTCCACTAGCTATCTTTATATGCTTACACATACAAATAGGCTGTTCGATAAATTAGGGAACAGATGGCAGAAACTCAAAGGCATCGCCCAAAATATGTTATTCAGCAATATCTTCTTATTTTTAAGCTCTCTAACACTGATCTACCTGTTCGTATATCTCAGTAGATTTATTGGGACATTTCCGGGTCAATTAGATATGTCTCAATCACTTGCATCCATTATATGGTATTTTACGAAAATATCGCTGGTTACGATATTTTGGCTTTTTAGTGCCTTTATTATAATCCCAGCATTTACACTGTCACTTTTATATTTCATTGTATTAGGAGTGGTATGGCTAATCTACTTTTTTAGGAGTGGTATACCGCGTCTAGTATTCTGGGCAGTGATTTTCATGTTTTGGATTATTGGAAGTATCTTATTACTGATGAACGCGATTACCTCTTAAATATTATGGGATGGGCGGGGCTAGAAAGTTTTAGAGGCGGAGCCTATGAGGGCGGGAGGGTTGGGAACAAAACAACCTAAAAATAGGGGGAGGGGAACTAGCCCAGCCCTACCCTCTTCCTGACCTCAGCCAACACCTTTTCCGCCGTGGGGCGGGCGCGGTCGGCGCCGTCGGCGAGGATGGAGTCGATGTGGGTGGGGTCGGCGGTTAACTCTTTATAGCGGGTCTGGAGGGGGCGCAAGCCTTCGACGACCACCTCAGCTAAAGCCTTTTTGAAATCGCTGTAGCCCTTGCCTTCGAACTGCGCCTCTATATCCTTCTGGCTTTGCCCGGTGAAGAGGTGGTAGATGGTCAGCAGGTTAAAGATGCCAGGGCGGCTTGCGTCGAAGCGTATCTCGCGGAGGGAATCCGTGGTCGCCCGCATTATCTTGGAGCGGATGGCATCGGGGGGGTCGAGAAGGTTAATGGTATGGCCCGACGCGGTCTCGCTCTTGCTCATTTTCTTGGTGGGGTCGTCCAGCCCCATGATACGGGCGCCGACATCGGGTATAAGCGGCTCCGGCAGCACGAAGGTCTCCCCATAGATATTATTGAACCGCTGCGCCGTATCCCTGGCCAGCTCTACGTGCTGTTTCTGGTCTTCCCCCACCGGCACGACATCGGTATTGTAGAGCAGGATATCGGCGGCCATCAAAGCCGGGTAATCGAAGAGTCCCACGTTCACCTGCTCTTTGTGTTTGGCCGATTTCTCTTTAAACTGGGTCATGCGCTGCATCCAGCCCATGGGGATAAAGCAGTTGAGAATCCAGGCTAGCTCGCTGTGGGCGCTGATGTGGGACTGTATGAAAACGATAGAGCGTTTCGGGTCAATGCCGGCAGCCAGGAGCAAGCCGGTGACCTCGCGGGTCCTGGCCTTCAGAACCTCGGGGTCCTGCTGAATGGTAATGGCATGGAGGTCCACGATGCAGAAGATATTGTCATAGTTCTCCTGACTGGCTACCCAGTACTTGATGGCTCCCAGATAGTTGCCGATCATGAGGGAGCCCGTCGGTTGAATGCCGGAAAATACGCGCTTTTTCATCTAGCCTCCTCAAGGGCAAAGTTTAGCACAAAAGTAGCTTTATCAACAAGGCGAGGTTGACTACCCCGATGTTGGGCTTATAATAACAGAAGTAATCTAGGGGGTAAAAAATGATTAGAGGCCTGGGGAATAAAAAGCCAAAGATCGCCGAGTCAGCCTTTGTCAGCGAAGCCGCCTATGTCATCGGCGAGGTGGAAATTGGTGGCAACTCAAGCGTGTGGCCGGGGGCGGTAATCAGGGGTGACTTTGGCAGCATAAAGATTGGCAGCAATACCGCTATCGAAGATAACTGCGTTATTCACTCCGGGACGCCGTCCACTCCTTCCTATAGAGAAGAAGTTACCATCGGGGACAATGTGCACATCGGGCATGGCGCGGTTATTAATTGCCGCCGCATCGGCAATAACGTCCTCATCGGCATGAACGCCACCATACTGCACGATGCTGAAATCGGCGACTTCTGTATAATCGCCGCCGGCTGCCTGGTCAGCCAGGGGATGCAAATACCGGATAAGTCGTTTGTGGCTGGTGTTCCCGCAAAGATTAAAGGAGAGGCGTCAGCCGAGCAACTGTGGTGGGTGGAAGCGGGACCCCAAATCTATGCTGAGCTAACCAAGCAATATAAACAGCAGGGGCTATAGTAGAGGTCTTACATCTTCTCCGGGGCGGTCATCCCCATAAGGTGGAGAGTTCTGGCCAGAACAATCTTGGCTGCCTCAACCAGCTTGAGCCGAGCTTTGGTTAATGCTTCATCCTCAGAGACGACGCGGCACTGCTTATAAAAGCTATGAAACACGGTAGCCAAATCCTGGGCATAATAGGCGAGGTGGTGGGGTTCCAGGGTGTGGGCTACCACCTCAACCATCTCGGGAAAAAGCAGCATCTTCCGGGTTAGAGTCAACTCAGGCTCAGTGGTGAGCAAGGAAACATCGCCATCGCCGTAGCTAATCCCCTTCTGTTGAGCCAGGCGAAGGATACTGGCAATACGGGCGTGGGCATACTGGACATAGTAGACCGGGTTATCGGCGGACTGCTTCTTGGCTAATTCCAGGTCAAAGTCCATCTGGCTATCGGCGGAGCGAGAGGCAAAGAAATAGCGGCAGGCATCGGCTCCCACCTCGTCTACCACCTCACGGAGGGTAATAATATCACCGCTGCGCTTGGAAACCCTAACCAGCTCGTCACCACGACGCAGGGTAACCATCTGGGAGATTATCACCTCCAGCCTCTCCGGGGCGATACCCAGGGCAGCAACCACCGCCTTCATCCGGGATATATGCCCCTGATGGTCAGCCCCCCAGATATTGATCACCTTATCAAACTTGCGCTCTAAGAACTTGTTATAGTGATAGGCAATATCTGAGGCAAAATAGGTGGGGGAACCGTCGCTACGCACCACCACATTGTCCTTATCCTCGCCTAGGGCGGTGGAGACAAACCAGGTAGCACCTTCCCTCTCCCCGATATAGCCGCCTTCACGCAGCCGCGCCATCACCTTCTGGTACTGTCCTTTATCAAACAGGCTTTTCTCGTTGAACCAAGCATCAAAGCTCACCCCCAGTAGCTCCAGGTCGCCCTTGATTTGCTCTATCATCTTAGCCAGACCAATCCGACCCAGCTCTGATATTGCCTCTTCGGGCGCCATAGAGAGAAACCTGTCTTTCTCCTCGGCGATAATCTCCTTAGCCAGGTCAACCATATAGCTGCCGAAGTAGCCATCAGAAGGCATCTCGGCATCAATTTTTAAACCTTGTTGATAGCGGGCATAGAGAGAGCGATAAAAGGCGTCTATCTGGCTGCCGGCATCATTAACGTAGTACTCTTTTTCTACCTTATAGCCGGCAGCGGCCAGAACATTAGCCAGGGTGTTACCCAGAATAGCACCCCGCCCATGCCCGACATGGAGGGGTCCAGTGGGGTTGACGCTAACAAATTCCAGCTGCACCCGGCTGCCCTGCCCCAGGTCAATATTGCCATAGGAATCGCCGGCGGCGAGGATTGAATCTACCTGTCCGGTCAACCAATCGCTTTTAAGGGTGAAATTGATGAACCCCGGCGGCGCCACAGCAATAGCCTCAATCTCGGGGTTGGGAGCAATAAGCCCTACTATGTCCTGAGCAATGGTTAGCGGACTGACCCCGGTCGCCCGGGCTAACTTCAGGGGAAAACTTGAAGCATAGTCGCCGTGCTCGGGGTTCTGGGGGTGTTCTACAGTAATCTCAGGCAGAGCCACTGAAGGCAGCTTGCCCGACTCCTGCGCCTGGCTCGCCGCCTGCGTTAATAGCTCAATAATCCTTTGCTTAATCATCTATGCCCAGATTATAGCACGTCGAATGCACGCCGTCAGCAATTTCGGCTTTAGGTCAACAGAAGCGTCTTGCTCTGGTACTAAGTGTCAGCAGCCAGCTTCGACATACTGAAGTGCACGCCCTCGGGTGTTTCCTGGCAGTCAATGACCATCCCATCCAGCACCTGCGCCAGTTCGGAACTGATGAATAAAACCTTTGCTCCTTCGCTCTCCACCACCTGGTCGCCTTCCTTCTCCTTATCCAGTGCCATATCTAACTGGTTTGGCTTCGAAGAGGAGGGGACAAGCCTGATGGCTACTTCAGGGCCTGTCGTCTGCGCCTGGATAGCTTCCTTCAATTTTGCCGCAGCCTGTGCTGTCACCGTTAGCATACTATACCCTTATTCACCTGATTCTGCCGTCTTTACATTCACCGCCCGAGGTCCTTTGGCCCCACTTTCCAGGTCAAACTCCACATCGGCACCCTCTTCCATAGTATCAAAATCCGCTCCAGCTAAATCGGAGCGGTGGAAGAAGACCTCCTTGCCATCTTCAGCAGTGATGAAACCGAAGCCTCGATCCCGGAT
>JAUWZG010000048.1 GCA_030615425.1 Dehalococcoidia bacterium | reverse complement strand
TTCCTACAACAGGACACTGGCAATCATAAGCGGAGCATTCTCACTGGTGGTTATCGGTTTAGCTACAGGTTTGGTTCTGCTGTGGAGACGGCACTAGAATACCGGCATGAAAGAGATGGTAGGGAAGCGATTTGGCTTCTTCCAAACCTAGGCTTCGCGAGTAACTAATAATTGGGCGGTTTGTATATAGTAGCATGACGATGAAAACGGTAGCAACGAACGCCTTTTTTCGTCAATGCCAGATTATGCCCGCCTTCCTCAACTTCTGTAGCTTGGGCGATTCAAACCCCATATATTTGAGGTAGATGCGCTCATTATCATAGCCAACCGGTCGGCGCAATGCTGAGCAATGGTTCTTTGACCTCAACAATTTCGGGTATTCCTTTAGCGTTGAATTTTCCCCGAATTTCCTCTATAATTCGCATCGCTTGGCTCCCCGGTGATGAGAAAACTACAGGTCGGTTGGGCTGAAACAGGGTGGTTTTAGCTTTAAATCGGGGAGAATGTGCAGGCTACGAGTTCCTAAACCGCGTGTCGCGCGTTCGAGTCGCCCCAAGGGTACCAGTTAATTTTTGCCAAAATTTATGATAATATAACTATCAGGGTAGGAGTGTAGCTCAGTTGGGAGAGCAGCGGTCTCCAAAACCGCAGGTCGCGGGTTCGAATCCTGCCACTCCTGCCAGTTTTTAAAGCTAAAATGCCTCCCGAAGTCGTTAAGGAATCGGGGGGCATTTCTATTTTGCTAACACCCTCAGTTTGTGCCAGCTTTGACTGTAGTAGCTCGTCAAATTTGCCGACACCAACCCTTCCTAGAGACCTGGAACAAATGGCAACACCCTTATGTTTTATATTGAGCCGGGGTTTTGTAGAGCTGAGGAGATTTGACAAATGGGGTCTATAAGGATAGCATCGGCATATATCCTGATGAAAGCTCCAGGTGGCTCCAAGACAATTAAAGGAGAATAAATGACCCTACCTAAGTTCCTTCTAGAGCTGCAAGATAGAGGGAATCGAGATAGATGTCTGCAGGCTATCAGAACACGCTATATACTGGTATCAGCCGTCTGGACATTTATCATGGCCACCTACCTCATCTGGGGAATGAACTTTTACCTGATCCCCATCCATATATTAGTTGGAGCAATATTTTTAATTAATACCGTTAGCTATTACCTGACTAGAAGATGGCAATTTCCCCTTAGTGTAGCTATTTTCTCAACCATTACTGACATCATTGCCATCACCGTTCTCGTCTACTTTACCGGCGGTTTCAATAGCATGTTCTTCGCCCTCTACTTAGTCCAGATACTTGGTGTAAGCCTGTTTCTAAACCTACAGTTTAGTGTGCTTATGATTGTCTGGACAGTGATACTGATCGGTGCTATGAGGGCATTAGCATTAGGGGGGGCAATTGCCATCTCATCCCAGTTTATCCCAACCTCCGCTTCTGACTTCACCGACACCGTCATCTGGCTTATATTTCAAGGAATGACACTCTGTTTAGTAGCCTTTCTCGGCGGAAATCTCTCCGGTAAACTGAAGTTCCGAGAAAGAGAGCTGGAACGGACAAAAGAATTGGAGAAGCTATATAAAGCGCTCCAGAAAACAAACGAAAGTAAGACTCGCCTTCTGGTCAATGTTTCTCACAACCTTCGTACTCCCCTGACCTCAATTGTAGGCTTCAGCGAGTTATTACTGGCTAAGGATGAAGGTAAAAAGCAACGGCAACAATTTGCCGAGGTAATACATAGTGAGTCTCAACACTTAACACGCCTGGTGAACGATGTCCTTTACCTGTCGAATCTGGAAACAGACGTAGTAGAATGGCATATGGCTGAGGTGGACATATCAAAACTGGTTACCAAAGCAGTAGATAGCATGAAAGGCTCAGCGCGACAAAAGGGGCTGAAGCTGACAGTTGATAGCGGTGCCGCCCCCCTGCTTGTTTATGGGGACTCCGACCGCCTGAAGGATGTGGTGACCAGACTGATAGATAATGCCATTCAATTCACCATAGAGGGAGCTATCAAGGTCGGTATTACTGATGAAGAGGATAGCGCCTGCGTTTATATTTCCGATACTGGGATAGGCATTCCCCCCGATATAAAAGATAAAGTATTTGAACCATTAGAGCAAATCTATAAGACCGAGCACAAAGAAGTTCCTCAGCGGACAGGACTTGGCCTAGCCATTTGCAAGGCAGTTATTCAGCATCATGGGGGCAAAATCTGGGTTGAGAGCAAGCCGGATAGGGGGAGCACCTTTTACTTCACCCTGCCTCAGGTGAGAACTTAGCTCATCACCGTCAACAATGAGCATTCCTTCTCGTTTTCCAGTCACTTTTCTATTTGCCTTAAAGTTTCTCTGACCATGGTTTTTAGCTCATCCAGGGTAAACGGTTTGGGTAGAAATGGTCTGCCAGTTTGCTCAAGAAAAATTTGGGTATCTCCGCCCATCAAATCTCCGGTAGTGAATATCACCCTGTTTAGCAGCTTTGGCTGTTCCTCATTTACCCATTGATAGAGTTGCTTACCGTTTATTATTGGCGTCCTGATATCAATTAGGCAAAGGTCATAGTCCGTTTCCCCTAGCATATCCCGAGCACTGGCGCCATCGGTAGCAATGTCTACCTCAAGCCCCTCACTGGTAAGAGTTCTCAGGCAAATCTGGCAGATTGATGGTTCGTCTTCAACCACCAGGACTCTCTTTGCTCTAACACTAGAGTTTTTCATTTCACCCCCCTTTCCCATCTAGAACGATTTAAAAACCGCATTATTCCACCTTTGTCACATCAAGTCCTTCTTTGTGCTTTTTTGAGCCTTTTAAATTTGACTATAGTATTTTTTTTAGCCAATATATGCCCCCTGTCACCATATTAGCCAATAACACTGCTCCTGTCAAATGGTCATGTGCCTTGAGTCTCCCCGGCTCAAGCTAGCGAGGGGTTTAATCAGATACAAAGTGAAGGCTATCCTGGCACTTGACGACGCCTTATACTATTTAGTAATATTTCGGGGACATAGTCTTCGGGTTTCAAAATTGCAGGTCGGGGTTTGAATTCCTCCCCTCCGGCCAGGGGGATAGTGATGATATTTGTAGGTTCAATTCTAGTTGCCGTAGGAATTCTCGCTTTACTGATTAAGCTGGAGATCTTAAGCGGCTCTTTATGGAGTTATACCTGGCCCGTCATTCTTATCATTCTAGGGCTCTCCTTCCTTTTGGGGAGATTTTGCCGGCGAGGGCGGGGATGGCGTAGTTGGTGCCTCCCTGGAGAAGATAAGGAAAAGCGATAAAGAAGGCCGAGGTGGTGGAATTGGTAGACACGCCATCTTGAGGGGGTGGTGAGCGTAAGCTCGTAGGAGTTCAAATCTCCTCCTCGGCACCAAGAATTTTCGTGGGTGGTAAGCGGAAGTGGCTCAGTGGTAGAGCATCTCCTTGCCAAGGAGAGGGTCGTGGGTTCGAATCCCATCTTCCGCTCCAAGAAGAATGTTACCAAGGGGCGACGTAGCCAAGTGGATAAGGCGGGGGTCTGCAAAACCCCTATTCACCGGTTCGAATCCGGTCGTCGCCTCCAGTTTTAATGCCGGGGTGGCGGAATTGGCAGACGCACCGGACTTAAAATCCGGCGGACCTAGTCCTTGTGGGTTCGAGTCCCACTCCCGGCACCAGTTAGAGAGTAGATATGCCCTGGCTGATAGTAGCATTAGGTTATCTTCTGGGCTCCATCCCCACCGCCTATATTGCCGGGCGCATTCTGAAGGGCGTTGACATTCGGCAGATTGGGGATGGAAACATGGGTGCCGCCAATTCCTTCCGCCAGCTAGGGGCTAAGGCGGGGGTGGCGGTGGGTATTGCTGATGCCGCCAAGGGAGCACTAGCGGTTCTTATCGCCCAGGCAGCCAGTCTGCCCTTGGTAGTTGTCCTGCTTACCGGAACCGCCGTCGTCGTCGGTCATAACTGGCCGGTGTTTCTCGGCTTCAGGGGAGGTCGGGGGGAGTCAACTACTATTGGTGTGCTGCTGGTTACCATCACTCAGCCAATACTAATCTTGGCTGCACCAGCCATAGCCGCTCACTTCATCCTTCGGGATACAACTAAAGCCGCCGCTTTTTTATTTGTCCCGCTGCCTTTAGTTTGCTGGTTAACGGGGCTCTCTGGGGCACTCATAGCTTACAGTATAGCTCTGCCCTGTCTGGTGGGCTTCACCCATTTCCTCAGGACAAGGCGAGTGGCTGAAACCTCAGGAACGGGCAGGGCTTAAGTCACTTCCTTTTTATCGCCGACCTTACCGCCTGCTCAATACCCTCAGCGGTAAGACCGTACCTCTCCAGAAGTTCCGCTGGTTTACCTGACTTGGCGTAGGTATCTTTGATAGCCACAAACTCCATCGGCACCGGCTGATTTCTAGCCAGCACCTGAGCCACCACGCTGCCCAAGCCACCGTGCTCCAGATGCTCCTCAGCGGTAACAATAGCCCCGGTCTCAGCAGCAGCCTTAAGTACAGCCGCCTCATCAATGGGCTTGAGGGTGGACATATTTAAGACCCGGCAGTATATGCCCTCCTGCTCCAGGTTCTGGGCAGCTTCCAGTGCTTCTTTTACCATCAAGCCGATAGCTATTACGGTGGCATCCCCACCCTGCCTCATGGTTACCGCCTTACCCAGGTTAAAGCGGTAGTCCTCGTCATAGACCAGTGGAATCTTGGGACGGCACAGCCTGATATAAAAAGGTCCGTAACTGTCAGCAGCCGCCTTTACTGCCTGGGCAGTCTCAATAGCGTCAGCAGGAACGATAACGGTAAAGCCAGGCAGGGAGCCAATCAGCGCCAGGTCTTCAATAGATTGGTGTGATGTGCCATCCTCGCCAACACTGATGCCACCGTGACTGGTAACAAGCTTGACATTAAGCTGGGGCTGAGCTATAGACATACGAATCTGGTCAAAGCAGCGCCCGGGGGCAAAAACGGCAAAGGTGCTGGCAAAGGGTATCTTGCCCGCAGCCGCCAGCCCGGCAGCAATGCCAACCATATTCTGCTCGGCGATGCCGCAATCAAAGAAGCGGTCGGGGAACTCGCGGGCAAAAAACCTGGTCATCGTCGAGCGGGAGAGGTCGGCATCCAGCGCTACAATGTCCGGGTTTTCCATGCCCAGCTCAAGCAGAGTCTTGCCGTAGGCTTCCCTGACCGAAACTTCCTGCTCCACTTTTACCCTAGCTCCTTTAGTGCTATCTCCACTTCAATAGCATTGGGCGCTTTGCCGTGAAAATCAGGGTTATTCTCCATAAAGCTGACCCCTTTGCCCTTTATGGTATGGGCAATGATGACCGTTGGCTGTCCTTTAATTTGTTTTGCCTTATCAAAGGCTTGAGTAAGTTGGGGAATACGATGACCATCAACCTCAATAACCTTCCAGCCGAAGGCTTGCCATTTACCAGGGAAGGGGTCAAGGTTCATAACATCACGGTTCCAGCCGTCTATCTGCTGACCATTGTTGTCCACTATAGCCACCAGGTTGTCCACCTTGAAGTGGGCAGTAGCCATAGCTGCCTCCCACACCTGCCCCTCATCACACTCCCCATCCCCCAGCAGAACATATACCCGATAATTTTGCTCATTAAGCCGACCAGCTAAAGCCACGCCAAGGCCAAAGGATAACCCCTGTCCCAGAGCGCCGGCAGACATCTCCACACCGGGGGTAACTGTTCTATCAGTATGCCCCTGAAGGCGACTATCCATTTGCCGCAGCGTAGGTAGCTCAGCCACCGGGAAGTAGCCGCACTCAGCCAAGGTGGCATAGAGCAAAGGGGCAGCATGCCCCTTGCTGAGGATGAACCTATCCCTATCCGACCACTGAGGGTCTAGGGGCTTATGCCGTAGCACTTTAAAATAAAGGGCGGTCAAAATCTCCACCGAGGAAAGGGAGCCACCGGGGTGACCGCTCCCCACCTTTCCGGTCATGGTGATGATGTGGCGGCGCAGCCTTTTGGCTATAGCCTCCATTTCAGCTACCGATGCTGATAATGAAAAAACCTCGGTTTCCATACTATCAGCCGAGGTTGATGATAGATTACCTTCTTCAGGCAGCGACATTATCACCCCTTGTGTTTATTTAATTATACTACACTCATAGACACTAGGTCTACATTTTAAACGAGGGTGTTTATTAACTTCACTCCCTTTAACATTTACTTAGCAACCCACCCCCTTTAAGCATCCAGAAAAATCACTGTTCCCACCCTCTCACTAAGGCTTTGCCCTTAAACCCCTGCTTTCAGGGAGTGTTTAAGAGGGGCGCTAGCCCCTATAGGGTGGGCGGGTGGGAAGTAAGACAAATAAAAAATGGGGTGGGGGGAAGAAAGAGATAGTTAAAAATCTAAACTGGCTCAAATTCT
This sequence comes from Dehalococcoidia bacterium, assembly GCA_030615425.1. The sequence continues at coordinate 1,252 of JAUWZG010000048.1, read as the reverse complement.
TGGTTTGATTTTTATCTCCGCATCTGGTTTAATTAGCAGCGGTAGAGGAGATAAATGGAAGGTCTAACCCTGCAGGCTAGCAAAAGGGAGATACTGGGCAAGAAGATAAGATTTTTGCGCCGCCAAGGCATCACCCCGGCTCACCTTTTCGGGCATGGCCTTGAGTCACTAGCCCTACAGTGTGATACACCTATGCTTCAGCGGGCTATAGCCCAGGCAGGAATGACCAGGCTTATCGCCCTTGACATTGAAGGGGATAAACAACCCAGAAGTGTGTTCATCAGGGAAATCCAGAGAAAACCTTGCACCGAGGAACTGCTTCACGTTGACTTCTACCAGGTGAGAAAGACAGAGAAGATAAGGGTAGATGTTCCTATCATCCTGGTTGGTGAAGCACCGGCAATGAAAGAAAAGGGACGCACCCTGACTCACAGCCTCACCAGCCTGAGTGTCGAGTGCCTGCCGGATAAGCTCCCGCCCCATATAGAGGTTGACCTCAGCCCCCTGGAGGAGGTAGAGCAAGCAACCTTCGTCAGAGACATCACCCTCAGCCCGGATGTCACTGTTATTACTGACCCCGACCAGATGGTGGCCAAGGTCAGCGAGGCGCGTGTGGTGGAAGAGGTAGTCGAAGAAGAGGTGGTTGCTGAAGAGGAGGTAGCCGAAGAGGCAAAGGAAGCCGAGGAAAAACCAGAAGAGCCACCCACCGAGTGAGCCCTCAACTGGCTTGAAGCCATTCGGGCTGTTCTGCTATAATCCGACTGTGATTATCGATTTTCACACCCACGTATTCCCGCCCCAGATAAAGAAAAAACGCAGCCAGTATATTGAGCGTGACCCCTGCTTCGCTATTCTCTACTCCAAGCCCGATTCCAAAATAGCTACTGCCGAGGAACTCATCGCCAGTATGGATAAAGTCGGGGTTGATATCTCGGTCATCCTCAATTATGGCTGGACTACGCATGAGCTGTGCGTTGAAACCAACGACTATATCATGGAGTCAGTATCCCGTTATCCCCAGAGGCTGGTGGGCTTCTGTGCGGTTCAGCCACAGTCACCTGAAGCCGCCATAGCTGAAATTGAGCGCTGTGCGGGGGCGGGAATAAAAGGGGTGGGCGAGATGAGACCGGATATGCAGCTATTTGACCTCGCTGACGAGGTGGTGATGGAGCCCCTGGTTGAGGCATTGAGGAAGAACAAGCTAATTCTGCTCACCCACGCCTCGGAACCGGTAGGCCATGACTATCCGGGA
>JAUWZG010000080.1 GCA_030615425.1 Dehalococcoidia bacterium | reverse complement strand
AATCTCCGCAGCCAGAATATACTGCTTGGAGAGAGCCCCGCCTTTAACCCGGTCAACAAATTGAAAGCCGCTACCACGCTCCATAGGCTCAAGCCGGATAAAGACATGACCATACTGACCACGCCCTCCAGTTTGCCGAATGAATTTCCCTTCCACCTGCATGGGTACAGTAATAGTCTCCTTATAGGCAACCCTGGGCTTACCTACCTTTGCCTCCACCCCAAATTCACTAAGTAATCTGCCTACTAAGAATTCCAGGTGAAGCTCGCCCATACCCGAAATAACTGTCTGCCCCGCCTCCTGATCATAATTTACCCTAAAGGTGGGGTCTTCCTCGGTCAGCCTTTGCAGGGCTCCCCCCAGTTTATCCTGGTCAGCCCTGGTTCTGGGCTCAACGGCAACAAAGAGCACAGGCTCAGGAAAGCGGATAGGTTCCAGAAGCACCGGCTGAGAGTAATGGCACAGGGTATCGCCGGTGAGGGTATTTTTAAGACCTAAGGTAGCTACGATAGCTCCGGTATCGGCCTCGGTTACCTCCTCACGATGATTGGCGTGCATTCGCAGTAGACGCCCAATGCGCTCTCTCTTGCCTCGGGTTGAGTTAAATACCTGTGCTCCCACCTTTACCTTGCCCGAATATACTCTAAAATAGACCAGCCTGCCGACAAAGGGGTCAGAGACCACCTTAAAAGCCAGCGCGGAAAAGGGGGCATCATCTTTGGCTGGGCGAGTGACCTCGCCTCCCACCCTGGTATCAATAGCCCTTGCCGGTGGCATATCCAGCGGGGAGGGAAGATAGTTTGTAATGGCATCAAGTAAGGGACGAACACCCTTGTTCCTCAGGGCACTGCCACAAACAATAGGTACCCCTTTTGCCGCCAGGGTCACCTTCCTCAAGGCCCCTCTTAAATCGGAAGGGGTAATACTACTACCCTCAAGATAAAGCGCCAAAATCTGGTCATCACTTTCGGCCAATTTCTCAATCAGTGCTTGACGAAACTGGGCGCATCTTGCCTGCTCTAGTTCCGGAATAGCCACCTCCATCGGTGTTGAATCAGGATCGCTTTCAAAACTCCATGCCTTGTTCTCCACCAGGTCAATAATGCCCTCATATGAGGCTTCACTGCCTAGAGGTAATTGCACGGGCAGGGGCTTGGCATGGAGTCGCTCTTCAATCATAGACAGAGTGCGGTCGAAATCAGCACCAATCCGGTCCATCTTATTGATGAAGCAAATTCTGGGCACATTATATCTATCAGCCTGCCGCCATACCGCCTCTGACTGAGCCTCAACCCCAGCCACAGCATCAAAAACCACCACCCCACCATCCAGCACTCTAAGGCTGCGCTCCACCTCGGCAGTAAAATCCACATGCCCCGGGGTATCAATAATATTGATGCGGTGGTCCTGCCAGTAACAGGTAGTAGCCGCCGCGGTGATGGTGATACCGCGCCTCTTCTCCTCCTCCATCCAATCCATCACTGCTGTGCCTTCATCCACCTCACCAATCTTATAGGTACGACCGGTATAGTAGAGTATTCTCTCAGTGACGGTGGTCTTACCAGCATCAATATGAGCGATAATAGCAATATTACGTATTCGTTCTAATGGGAAACTCCTGGGCATGGTCCTCTCCTCACCACCTGTAGTGGGCAAAGGCTCTATTAGCCTCAGCCATTCTATGGGTATCCTCACGCTTCTTTATAGTTACCCCTTGCCCCTGCGAGGCATCGCCGAGTTCAGCCGCCAGCTTCTCCGCCATAGATTTGCCCCCTCTGGCCCGGGCTGAGCTTACCAGCCAGCGCAAAGCCAGAGACAGACCGCGCTCAGGACGAACCTCTACTGGTACCTGATAGGTGGCACCCCCAACCCGTCGGGGCTTAACCTCAAGCTGGGGAGTAACATTCTTAACCGCCTGTTCTAAAACAGTGGCCGGCTCTTTTGCCCCCTGCTTCTCCATAATCTCAAGGGCGCCATAGACTATTCCCTCAGCCCGGCTCTTCTTGCCCCACACCATCACCCGGTTAACCATCCTGGCTACGATTTCGTTGTGATATTTAGCATCAGGGGGTATCTCTCTTCTTATAGCCCGAGTTCGTCTTGGCATCCCTATCTCCTACTCTTTAGCAGCCTCTTCGGTAACCACGTCGGGAGGAAGAACATCGACAGTTGCAGTGGCCGTAGGAGGTTCAACTGTCACCCCTTTAGTCCGTTTACTTCCATACTTACTGCGACCCTGACGGCGGTTAGCCACCCCGGTGGCATCCAGGGCACCGCGAATTATATGATAGCGAACACCGGGCAAGTCTTTCACCCGCCCGCCGCGGATAAGAACCACCGAGTGCTCCTGAAGCTCATGCCCTTCACCGGGGATATAAGCTGTCACCTCTATCCCGTTGGTCAGCCGCACCCTAGCTACTTTGCGTAGCGCCGAATTGGGCTTCTTGGGGGTAGTGGTCTTAACCTGAACACAAACCCCGCGCTTCTGGGGAGAGCCTTTCCCCTGCACCATCCTGTTCCTGAGCGCATTATAGCTAAGGAGCAATGCTGGCGCCTTGGTCTTCTTGGCCACCTTCTTGCGCCCTCTACGGACAAGCTGATTAACAGTGGGCATCTTTCTTCCTCCTAACTCACACAATTTAAATGGATGAGCCATAGCTCATCCATTACCAGCCAAAATCAGCGAGTAAACCTTAGACTAGCTAATGCTAACCTGTTATATTACCACAGCTATAGGCTGGATGTCAACAGATTGGTTACAATATGAATAAATGAGCTTGACAAAGTCGACCCGTTATGCTAACATTTTAGCGATGAACAGGGTTGATACATAGCTAAAGGTATTGGTGATTATTAACCAAGCGAACGGCTTGGTGATTTATCACCAAGCCGTTCAGTTATGCATGTAGCACATTAACAATTGAATATTGAGGGCTAATATCAAATCTGAAGCAGGTCAAGCGGGAGAAGGCGCATGGTGGATGCCTTGGCATCAAGGGCCGATGAAGGGCGTAGCAAGGCTGCGAAAAGCCTCGGTGAGCTGCCGAGCAAGCT
>JAUWZG010000025.1 GCA_030615425.1 Dehalococcoidia bacterium | reverse complement strand
CCGCTGCCCATCCTGACCTTCCCAGGTACGGGTATGCAGCCTGCCCTCAGCATAAACACGCTGACCTTTAGTCAGATACTGGTTGCAATTTTCAGCTAGCCTATTCCAGGCGACCACGGTAAACCACTCCGTCTCCTGCTTACGCTCGCCCTCGGGGGTGGTATACACGCGGTTGGTGGCAACACGAAATGAGGTTACCGGATTGCCATTAGGAGTGAAACGCATTTCGGGTTCAGTGCCAACATTTCCTATAATCATTACTTTGTTTAACGTCAACATCGCCATAAACTCCTTTCGCCCTCCCCCAACATCCGTAGGAAACAGGCGTTTCTTGACTGCCTACTCAATCCTAACCAGCAAATGCCGCAGAACATCTTCAGAAATCCGCAGACTTGCTTCAAGCTCCTTACCCAATGTAGACTTCAATTTGAACCGAGTCAACACATAACTACCCTCCATAAAATGTTTTATTGGATAGGCTAGCTTTCTTTTACCCCACTGCTCTACATTGGAAATAGTGCCACCGTTTTCGGTAATAAAACGACTTATGTTATCTATTACACTATCAAGAGCATCATCCGCGACTTCTGGACTAATAATTACTACCAGTTCGTAGTCTCGAAGCTGCTTGTCTTCCTTAGAAACCATAATCTCCTTCAAAACTAATTGGATAGATATTATAACACACAACAAAGAATGCAAACAATACCTCTGGATTAATATAAGCCGCCCCGCCACCAACCAGCTTGACACAATAAGGTGCCCCTGATAGACTTTGACTTAAGTTAAACGCCTCATAATAAAATGGCCCCGTGGTGTAGTGGACTAACATGCCACCCTGTCACGGTGGAGATCGGGGGTTCGAATCCCCCCGGGGTCGCACCAGCTACTTTTTGTTGTCACCGGGACTCTACCCCGTCTTCATTCTAGGAAGAACTATTGAATTTGGCTACAAATTGGAAGGAGGCAAAAATGAGCCAAGACCTAAAAGCCGAGGTTGCGAGCTTGAAAGAACAGGTAGCTGAACTCTCTCGTGTTAAGGATTATATAGAGATATGGAAGCTGCAATCCAGGTACGCCCACTTATACTTCATGCTCAGGAACTCGGAGATACCCTCCCTCTTTGCCCAGAAGACGCCAGGTGTATCAATAGATATAGAGGATGCCGGCATTTATGAGGGTATCGAAGGAGTTAAGAGGTTCTGGACCACCGTCCTGAGTGAAGAGCGCGTGCGGTCGCCGGGCTGGCTGGCGGTGCACATGACGCAGAACCCTATCATCGAGATAAATAAGGCCGGGACCAGGGCAAAAGGAGTATGGTTCTCACACGGGAGCGTCAGCATGCGGCGCGAAGGCAAGCTGGACTGCCTGTTGTGCCTGGGCAAGTACGACATGGAATATGTGAAAGAAGACGGCGAGTGGAAATTCTTCAAGCTTGCCTACCGCATCGCTTACATGTGCCCCTTAGACAAGGGCTGGGTGGAAGAACCTATAACCGGAAGTATCGCCGGGGTGCCGGACAACTCTCCGGACAGGCCCGCCACTAACTATCTGCCCTACAGCCGATACAGAATAAACATATTCCCGCCGCCGCCACCGGAGCCATATAAAGATTAGCCGCGGAGATAACTAAAGACGGACAAGGCAGCAGTGGCGCCATCACCGACAGCGGAGGCAATCTGACGGGCTGAGCGCCTGCGGATGTCACCGGCGGCGAAGATGCCCGGGGCTGAGGTAGCCATCAGTTCATCAGTGGCGATATGCCCTGTTTCACTGAGTTTAATAACCTCAGCAAAGGGCCGGCTATTGGGCTTAAGACCCACGGCGACAAAGACGCCAGCCACCTCCAGAGTGGAAAGGCGCTTGGTTTTCACATTGCGCAGCTTCAGCGCCTTTACCAGCTGCTCGCCCACAATCTCCTCTACCACCGTATCCCATATGAACTCTATTTTGGGCTCAGCAAAGGCTCGCTGCTGGAGCACTTGCCCTGCCCGAAGCTGGTCTCGCCGATGTATCACGTAGACCTTGCTGGCATGCTGGGCGAGCTCCAGGGCGTCGGTGATAGCGGCATCACCCCCTCCCACCACGGCTACTTCTTTCTGACGAAAGAAAAAACCGTCACAGGTGGCACAATAAGACACCCCGTGCCCCAAAAGCGTCTCCTCGCCAGGAATGTCCAGCTTACGGTATTCTGAGCCGGCGGCGATAATAATGGCATCAGCTTCAAGGCTACGCTCAGTGGTAACAATTTTATAAGGCTTCCCCACTGCCAAGCCGGCAACCTCAGCCGTTACTGTCTCCAGCCCATATTTAGTGGCTTGCTGATGCATGAGTGAACCCAGGTCAGGACCAGAGATGCCCTCAGGAAAGCCGGGATAATTTTCAACCAGCGGGGCATTCACTATCTGCCCACCAAACATGCCACGCTCTACCAAGAGACTTTTAAGCCCCGCCCGTGAGGTGTACAGGCCGGCAGAAAGCCCGGCAGGGCCACCCCCGATAATGACCACTTCATATTTAGCCATCGCTTACCTCCGCCTCACCTATTTTCTTCTCCACGAGACCAATGATGCCCCCAGACCAAAGAGGACCGTAGCCAGCCCTATGGCAAAGCCCAGGTAAGGGATTAGCCTCAGCAGGCTGAGAATAGCCAGACCTAAAGCCAGGGCTCCCACCATAATAGCTTTAGTCTCCACTCCCCTGAAGCGGCCGATTATCCACCGCCCAATAAACAGACCAACAGGGATTTGACTGAGATAAATAGCTATTCCGTAAAGAGCCAAGCCGATTAACCCCAGAGGTATACCAACGATTGTGATGCACACCAATATGGCAGCAATAGGGGTGCCAATTAGAATAACAGCCCCCCAGCCCAGGCTCCACCACGGTTTATTTCGTATGGAATCGGCGATTAACGCTGTCCTTCTCGGAGCAAGAACGACGATGATTATGCCTATTACCAGTATCATCAGGAAGCCAAGCACCTTGCCCAATATTCCAGAGAAGATACCGACTTTAGCCGGCTCTACTATTTTGGGCAGTTGGTGAGTGGTTGTGCCCCCGATTTGAGCACCGGACTGGATATCAGCTTCATTCTCACTGATGTAGGTCAGGTTGCCCTGAATATTCGCCCCGGAGGCTATAGTCAGAGTGTCAACCCTAATTTCAACGTCTCCGCCTACTCCATTGGTAAGGAAGACGTCACCTCCGCCACCCTTGATGTAACCATTGATAAGTCCATTGATGTGAGCGCTGCCGGCGCCAAGAAGGAGGTCACCACCGATTTCAGCCGTGCTGGCTATATTCACCTCGCCACCGCCAACCAGCAGGTCGCCGCCGACATTGCCGCTGATGTTAACCGTGGCGCCCGCTGCCCGCACGGCGTGGACGACCTCACCATTAATGTTGATCGTCTGACCGGTAGCCACAACACTGCCATTAACCGTACCGTTGATAGTGATAGTTCCGCCAACAGCCCAGAGGTCGCCATTAATGGTACCATCAACAGTAATGTGGTTTCCGGCTATATAGAGGTCTTCGTCAACTACCTCTCCGCTGGCGATAGTGACATTCTCTCCACCGCGAACCTCGGCTGCCAAAACAGGCACCGCAACCAACACTGTGGCCAAAATTGCAATTAGCAGGGCAGCCAGCCCTTGGAAAATGTGTTTTGACATACTCACCTCCCCGGTTTCATAACCGATTTCTTAAGATTATAGCATAAAAGCCCATTTTTACTGGAATACAATCCGATGGCCTGTCGCCATAGAACTAGACTTGTTTATAACACATACAGCATGTAAAATCTAGATGGAAAATCTTAGACAGTTTAAGCGATACCAAGCGGAGGTAGACACATCAACTGGCAGTATTTGTTTGCCCCTCATTCTGTAGCTGTCATTGGCGCATCTAATACCCCAGGCTCGTGGGGATATGGCATCATGCGGCATCTCCTCACCTCAACCAAGAGAAAGATTTATCCGGTGAACCCCAACGCCTCCGAGGTGCTGGGAATTAAGGCTTATGACAGCGTGCTTGATATAGCGGGCTCAGTTGAGCTAGCCGTCATCGTCGTCTCAGCTTCACGAGTGCCTAAAATAATCCGAGAATGTGTGCAGAAAGGGGTGAAGGCGGCGGTTGTTGTCTCCGGTGGTTTTGCTGAAACCGGTGAGCAGGGCAGCAAACTAGAGGCTGAGGTAGTCCAAATCGCCAGGCAAGGAGGCATGCGCTTTATCGGGCCCAACACCATGGGGCATGCTGATACCTCCTCCCAGCTCTCCACCCTGGCTTGGACATGGGAAACTCCCCCCGGCCCGGTAGCTCTCATATCTCAAAGTGGCAACTATGGTCACCGCATAATTCACCGGGGGATGATTTCCGGGATCGGGTTCAGCAAATTTGTTAGCACTGGAAACGAGGCTGACCTGCATCTGGAAGATTACCTTGAATATCTGGCAAAGGATGAGGATACCAGGATAATTACCGCCTATATTGAAGGGCTAAGAGAGGGCAGGCGCTTCTTCCAGATAGCCAAAGAGACTACTGCCTCTAAGCCCGTTATCGTCATCAAGGGAGGTGCGACTAAGGGGTCGGCAAAAGCAGCCAGGTCTCATACCGCAACCTTAGCCGGCTCAGATGTAATATATGCGGCTGCATTCCGGCAGGCAGGAGTGATAAGGGTGGATGATGATGATGAACTCTGCGATGTGGTTACGGCTATGCTCTATCAACCATTACCTCGGGGCAAAAGGATAGGCATATTGACTATCGGGGGTGGGCTGGGAGTAATGGCGGCTGAAGCCTGTGAGAAGGAAGAGCTTGAGATAGCCCCGCTGGCTCCATCCACCCTGGAGAAATTGGATGCCTGCCTGCCACCACGATGGTCCCACGCTAATCCCGTGGATATGGCGGGTATAAGCATGGCTGAGAATCCGGTTATCTTCCCCTCTCTCTGGGCACTGATGGAGGATGAAAACGTAGATGCTGTCTTACTGCAGGCTCCGGTGGGAATCAGCACCAACCGTCTATCCACTATGTTTGATAGCGGAGAGATTAAGGCTTACCGGCAAGCGGAGGAAAGCAACCTGAGCACACTCAGCCAGCGGGTGAGGCAAAAGGAGAAGCCGGTGTTCATGGTCAAGCCGGCAGTTGAATTTGCCACCGACCCGGAGGTATCTTCCCTCTTCAGCAGAGAAGGGATTCCGGTTTACCCCAGTCCGCGCCGTGCCGCCAAGGTGCTGAACCACTTAGCCTGGTATAGACGCTACCTTGACTCTATCGGCAGGTAAAGTACCTATCCCACCCCCCTACTATGATAATAGTTAAAAATAGTTAATAACAGTCAATTTCTTTAAGCAACCAGGGCGCCCTAGTAGCCGATATGGGAAATTTCTGCCGATTGTCACCTACCCCCATTGAAACTGGCTGGAAAACGGAGAATAAACGCAATTACAGAAGTTGATAAAGACGGTAGTCTGCCCCCCTCTCCAGACAATGGACTTGACAGTCACAGATGACCACTCTGGTATTATAGAAGATATGCTAGAAGGCAAATGCCCCAAGTGTGGATACCACTGTGCTGGTTGGGCGTTGCGCTTCCCACAGAATCAGATGTGCCCCAAATGCGGTATAGGGCTCGAGATTAAGGAGGGTGGCCGGAGGGTTTCTATAGGTTACTCCCCCTTTACTGCGGAAAAATACTTCATCAATCCGCCCACTAGTGTCCCCACCCCCCAGGATAAGGAAAAGAGTGGCCGCAAGCAAAACAAGCAACCCCGCTCTTAAGGTCGTCCGGCATCTTGCCATCACCGCTTCCGTCCCACCACTCATAAGCCTGCCTCACAAACACCTCAAGATAAAGTAAATGTTGCCAACAAGCGGGCTTTTATGCTATCCTGAAGCAGCGATATGTCACCGGTATTTACTCACAGCTGCTGGACACCCAAATTTAAGGTGACCACACCCCGGACCCGATATACTCGCAGGGTCAACTTCTCTTGACACGGTGAAGCACCACGCGAAAGCGGGAGGTAAAACTATGAACAGAAGGGACAAGCTTGTGGAAATCGTAGGCAGTGAGAATTTCTCAGATGACCCTAAAGCTTTAGACACATATTCCAAGGACTTCAGCTTCACCCCCCAGGCAGTGCCCAATTATGCGGTGAAGCCGAAAGATGTCCAGGAAGTACAAAGGGTCATCAAATTTGCCAACGAGAATGCGCTCCCCGTGGTACCGATTAGTTCGCGGGTGCACTTTCATGGGGCTACCATCCCCAAGCAAGGCGGTATCATCCTCGACCTGACCAGAATGAACCGTGTCCTGGAGGTTGATGAGCTTAACCGAAGGGTGAGGATGGAAGCCGGGGTAACCTGGGAACAAATCACCAGCCATCTGGAGAAAAAAGGCTTCAGAATAATGATGCCGCTACTACCCCACCCCCTGCGCTCGGCAGTCACCGACCACCTGGAGAGAGAGCGCATCACCAATACCGTGTATGACTACGGTGAACCCCTGCAAAGCATGGAGGTGGTCTGGCCTACGGGAGAAATCTTCAGGACCGGCTCTGCCAGTGTCGCCGGCTACCCCGATTCCCCGTCCAAGGGAGCTAACCCCGCAGGACCGGGCATAGATTTTTACCGCTTTCTCCAGGGTGCTCAGGGAACGCTGGGGGTGGTAACCTGGGCCAACCTGAAAATTGAATACCTGCCCAAGATGGACAGGATATTTCTGGCTCCAGTTAATGACCTCAGCCACGCTATGGAATTCCTTTACAGGATTCTGAGGCTGAGGATTAGTCAGGAGTGCCTGCTGCTGAACAATATCAACCTGGCGGCGATAATGGCTGAGGACTGGGCCAAGGATTTCGAAAAGTTGCGGGCATCATTACCACCCTGGACTCTCATTCTGGTAATAAGCGGACACCAGAGACGCCCTGAGGGGAAGATTAGGTACGAAGAAAAAGCGCTTAATGAGATTGTTAAAAATGAGTTCCGGCAAATTCCCCTCACCGACAGCCTCCCCGGACTCCCCGGCTCAGGAAAGAAACTGCTAGCCATGCTTCGCAAACCCTGGCCTAAAGAGGTAACCTACTGGAAGAACCACTACAAGGGTGGTTGCCAGAGCCTTTTCTTCATCACCAAGCCCGCCCTGGCGCCCAAATTCATCAGTAAGCTGGAGGAAATAGCTGCCAAGCATGGTTACCCAATAAGTGACATTGGCGGTTATATCCAGCCCATAGAGCATAACCGAGCCTGTCATCTGGAATTCAACCTCTTCTACGACCCCACCAGCCGTCCCGAAGTGGAACGAGTCCGGAAATTATACAGTGAAGTCGCCAAAGCCCTGCTTGAAGCGGGGGCTCTTTTTACCCGACCCTATGGGGAGCTGGCAAAACTGGCATACGATAGAGCCGACGGCTATGCGACAACACTAAAAAGAGTGAAAAAGCTCTTCGACCCCAACAATATTATGAATCCCGGGAATTTGTGCTTCTAGGGAGGATAAAGATGCTCAAAGGCAAAGTGAGTCTGGATGTAACGCAATTAGATAATTTCGAATATGATATGAGCAAGTGCATCAAGTGTAAGGGATGCACCTGGGTGGACCACATCTATATGCCGGGAGTAACTTTTAGCACCAGATGCCCCAGCGCCACCCGCTATCTGTTTGATTCGTACGGTGCCTACGGCAAGATGAGAATCGGGATTGCCATGCTTGAGGGAAGGCTAGACTACTCGGATAAGCTTCTTGAGGTACTTTATGCCTGCACCCTGTGTGGTGCCTGCGATGTGGGCTGTAAGCGGAATCTCGACCTGGAAATAGAGCTTGCCCTTGAGGCACTCAGAATAAAGGCGGTAAAGGACGGCAAGGGTCCTATGCCCGAGCATAAAAAGGTAGCCCAGGATATAATTAACCAACACAATCGCTTCGGCTCTCCCCACCAGAACCGCAACAAATGGCTTCCTGCGGGTATAAAGCCTTTGCCCAGAGCCGATGTGCTCTACTTTGTCGGTTGCTCGGCTTCTTACACCAGCCCCGAGATAGCCCAGGCAACGGTGAAAATACTGAATGCCGCCGGCACCCCGTTTCTGCTCATGCCCGACGAGTGGTGCTGCGGCAATATGCTCTACTCGGTGGGCATGATAGATGAGGCACGAGAATTAGCCAAGCGCAACATTGAAGCCGTTAAGCAAAGCGGCGCCAAGACCCTTCTCCTCAGTTGCGCCGAGGGCTACCGGATGTGGAAGGTTGACTACCCCAAGCTCCTCAATATCTCCACCGCCGATTTAGGTTTCAAGGTGGTACACCTGGTAGAGTTTGCGGACGAACTAATCAAGAAAGGGACTCTTAAACTTACCAAACGGGTTAATTTGCGCCTGACCTACCACGATTCGTGCAGCCTGAGCCGCTTAAGTGAGCCCTGGGTGCCCTGGCAGGGGGAGCGCGGAAAGTGGGGAATGGTGAGCCCAACTCTGGAGCGGAGGCGCGGCACCAACGGCGTTTACCAGCCGCCAAGGGATATTTTGCAAGCTATCCCCGGCGTAGAGCTAATAGAAATGATACGGATGAGAGAGAATGCTTTTTGCTGTGGCGCTGGTCGAGGCACTAAAGAAGCCTTCCCCGATTTCGCCTCATGGGCGGCAAGGCAAAGGCTGGAAGAGGTAAAAGCAATCGGTGCTGAAGCCATTGTCTCCGCCTGCCCATGGTGCAAGGAAAATTTCGCTCAAGCTGTTAGCAAGAACGGTGAAAAATTGAAGGTGCTTGATATTTCCGAAATCATCCTGGCGGCAATCTAGAGGCTAAGGAGGCTAAATTATGGCTATATCTAAAGAAGCCTATAAGGGACTGGAGTCTATCGTCGGTGCCGAATATATTTCGGCTGACCCGGTGGTCTGCGAAGGTTACCGGGCGGGGCCGGGAGGCTACGAATGTGGCCTGGGCTATGAGAGAGTAATGACCAAGATACCGGGCTGTGTCATTATGCCGCGGACTACCGAGGAAGTCCAGAAAATAGTCAAGCTCTGCAACCGCCATAAGATTCCCTATGTCCCCTACAGCACCGGATGGTATGGTCCCCGTTCTCACTGCCATGTTGATGACGAGTTACTTGTTGACCTGAAGAGAATGAATGATTTTGAGATTGACGAGAAGCACCTCTACGCCGTTGTTGGGCCGGGGGTTATCTACTCCCAGCTCCAGGAAGAAGCAATGAGCCGGGGCATGTATATTATTGTTGGCGGGGGAGGCTCGCAGTGTTCTGCCATCGCCAACATGATAGGCGACGGCTGGTCGCCCTTAAGCTACCGAATTGGTCTACCCCACCGCCGGATACTGGGGACTGAGCTTGTCTTGCCCGACGGCGAACTGGTGCTGATGGGTTCGCTGGCAACGCAGGACGACCCCTTCTGGGGTGACGGGCTGGGGCCAGACCTGCGGGGACTGTTGCGCGGTTTTACCGGGCTGAGAGGCTGCCTGGGAATAGTGACCAAAATGGCGATAAAGCTCCTGCCCTTCCAGCCGGAAAGGCTGGAGCCGACGGGAATTTCACCGCGTACCACCCTCGAGCTCCCCGTTAGTAGAGTTAAGTGGATAAACTTCACCATGCCCAGCCGGGATGCCATGAGAGACGCAATGTTTGAGATGGCAAAGGCAGAGATAGGGGGTGGAGTTACCAAGGTGCCTATATTCTGGCGGGCGATTGCCAAGGCAAGCTGTAAGGAAGAGTACTGGGAGATCTGGTCAAAGGAAAGCGAAGAGACAATCAGCAGCTTCCACCTTCTCCGCGTCTTACTCATCGCCTTTACCTCCGAGGAGCAGATGGAATATGAGGAGCAGTTGCTGATGGATATTATAACTGAGCTCGGCGGCGAAGCCCGCCGCACCCGCCCCTCGGACGAGTCCTGGTTCAAGAACGCCGACTCGGCCGGGATGTGGCTGATGTGCGGAGGCTATGTCTCGGTGGACTATGTCATCGAGACCCTCGAACACGCCATACCCCACGGAGAAAACTACGCCAAGCTGAAGAGAAAATTTACCCCGCCGCTTATGCCCGACTACGGTGACCCCGGCTGGTTCCAGAGCTTTGAGCTAGGTCACCAGGGCTATTCCGAGTTCCTTGTCTACTGGGACCCGGATGAAAATGCCGATGGAGTTGACCACTTCTACCTGGAAACATCCAAGGAAAACATAAGAAAACGCTTCTATACCTCACTTTTGGGGCCGCACCAGCCCCTTTACCTCACCGGGCCAGCATACGGGCCAAACTACCACAAATGGCTGTTAAAGGTAAAGAATGAATTTGACCCACACTTTATCTGCCATCCACCAGTGCCCCTCGCCCATGATGAGTTCGTGGAGAGGGCGGAGTGGATGAGACCAATGAAGGACTGGGAGGGACCGGAAATTAAGCCCAAACCATAATTCCGCCAGAAAGTTGCATATCCAGGGGATAGTATGTGAAAATAGAGCCTGGAAAAGCAAGGAGAGAAACGGTCTAGTGGCTAAGGCGAGTATGATGTGCCCCTTCTCGGGCATACTGTGTAAGGACTGTCCCGTATATAGAGGCAGGCATTATTTTTTGTGCTTCTGCGAAAAATATCGGGGGCATCTGGCTGAAGCAGGGAAAATCCCTCCGGCATTAAGGACTGGCTCCAACGGGAAGTTTGAGATGCCCTCTCTTCCCACCGCTAAAAAGGATCCCTATTTTAATAAGATGCTCTAAAAAGAGAGGAGGACTAATTCAAAATGCTGATCGAGGGAAAGTTTGCCATGAAAGCGCCCATTCAGCAGGTGTGGGATTTTCTACTTGAGCCAGGCACGCTGGCTTCTTGTATCCCCGGCGCAGAGGAAATGGAACGTATTGATGACAAGACTTACGAAAGCGTGGTTAAACAGAAGGTTGGACCGTTTTCAGTAAGATTTAAGTTCACCACTACCATAACTGAGATGGATCCGCCCAAATATGTAAAAGCAGTCGGTAAAGGGGCAGCTATGGGTAATATGGGCACCTTTACCCACGAGATGACGGTCAACTTAGCTGAAATCTCAAAGGATGAAGTAGAGATATCATATAAGACGAATGTAAGTATAGTTGGGCGGCTGGCTACCTTTGGGGAAAGAATAATGCGGGCTAAGTCTAAGAAAGTGGGAGAAGAGCTTACCCGCAATTTGCAGGAGAGGCTGAAGAGTAGAATAGGAGGCTAGGAATGATAAAGGACTTTGAATACTTTACTCCCAAGACGCTTAAAGAAGCCCTCACCTTGCTGGATAAGTACCAGGATGATTGCAAGGTAATCTGCGGGGGGCAATCGCTGCTAATCCTGATGAGGCAGGGGCTGGTTGCCCCCAAGTATTTAATCGATATTAAGGGCATATCCGAGCTGAGCTACATCAAGTCTGAAAAAGACGGGCTCAAAATTGGTGCCCTGACCACGCACCGGGCGATAGAAAAATCGCCGAAGATGCAGAATGGTTTCGCCGTACTCGCCGAGATGGAAACTCGGCTAGCTTCAATCCAGACCCGCAACTGGGGCACTATCGGCGGTAATATCTGCCACGCCGACCCGGCAGGAGACCCGGCACCGGTGCTAATGGCATTAAATGCCACCTTAAAGATGGCCAGCCTGAAAGGCAAAAGAAGTATGTCGGTTGATGATTTCTGCCTGGATTACTTTGAAACCGCGCTAGAGCCCAGCGAACTCCTTACCGAGATTGTAATACCCCCAGTTCTTCCCCACACCGGCACCGCCTATACCAAATTCAATGTGATAGAAAGTGACTTAGCTACCGTGGGCGTTGCCGTGTCAATTACCCTGGGCGCCGGCGATACCTGCCAGGAGGTGCGCATCGTACTGGGGGCGGCGGCATCCACCCCGATGAGGGCGAAAAAGGCAGAAGCGGTGCTTAAGGGTAAAAAAATTACCGATAACCTGCTTACGGAAGCCGGGGAGATAGCTTCCACCGAGGCTGACCCTATATCCGATATCTATGCCTCAGAAGAATACCGACGAGAGCTGGTAAAGGTTCTGGTTAAACGAATGGGTAATGAAGCCTTCACCAGAGCCAAGCAGGCTTAATGGAGGTTTGATGATATGAAAAAAGAGCTAAGACTTAAAGTAAACGGTCAGCCCTATGAGTTTTATGTAAAGCCTAAGACCCTGCTGGTGGAGGTTTTAAGGGACAAGTTAGGGCTGACCGGAACCAAAAGGGGCTGTAGCAGCAGTTCTTGCGGAGCTTGCACCGTAATGCTCAATGGCATGGCGGTTAAGTCCTGCTCCATACTAGCCCTTCAGGCAGATAAGGGAGAATTGCTGACTGTTGAGGGTCTGGCTAAAGGAGCCGAGCTGAGCCCCCTGCAGAAAGCCTTTCTCGACCACGGCTCCTATCAGTGTGGCTTCTGTACCCCGGGAATGCTGATGTCAGCTACGGCATTGCTAGCTGAAAACCCCAAGCCCACCAAGGAGCAGATAAAGGAAGGCATTGATGGTAATATCTGTCGCTGCACCGGCTATAACAGCATTATCCGAGCCGTAACCGATGTAGTCAAAGGTGAGTATAAGGAGGCGAAATGAGTAAATATTCAGTAATCGGTCAACGGGTACATAACGTTGACGGAACGGAGAAAGTAACCGGTAGCGCTAAATTCACCTTCGACGTAGTTCTACCTAACATGCTCTACGGGAAAATCCTGAGAAGCCCCCACCCCCACGCCAAGATTCTCAAGATTGACACCAGCAAGGCGAAAAGGCTAATCGGGGTAAAGGCGGTAGTCACTGGAAAGGACACCCTGGGGCGCAAACAGGGCATCTGGCGGCGTTTCACCGAACTCTGTGATGAGGAAATCCTCTGCCGGCAGAAGGTCCGCTATATCGGCGATGCGGTGGCAGCAGTAGCCGCCATTGATGAGGATACTGCCGAGGAGGCGCTGGACTTAATCGAAGTGGAATATGAGCCGCTAACGGCGGTCTTTGACCCCCTGGAAGCGATTAAGGAGGATGCACCCCAGATTCACGATGGCATTGAGCTTAACATCAATGTTACCCGTCATATTGAGTGGGGTGATGTTGATGAGGCGTTTAAGAAGTGCGACCATATCCGTGAAGACCAGTTCAAATGCCCATCACAAGCCCATGTCTGCATGGAGACCCACGATGCCGTAGCCAGCTTCGGCTACAATGGTAAGCTCACGGTGTGGACATCAACTCAATCGTCATACTACATTCAGCGCCTACTGGCTGATATGCTGGATATGAACGAGAGTGACATCAGAGTGACGAACCGGCACACTGGAGGCGGCTTCGGTTCTAAGTTTGAGCTGGACTCTGCCCAGTTCTGCGCCGCCGTGCTCTCCAGAAAGCTGTGCCAGCCGGTAAAGATAGTTCTTAGCCGGGAAGAGGAGTTCACCGCCACCAAGCGCCGAACCCCCATGTACTACTTCCTTAAACTCGGCGCCAAGAAAGACGGCACCCTGCTGGCTAAGGAAGCCAGGGTTATTACCGAGGGCGGTGCCTATACGGCTATGGGAGCTACTGCGCTGTATCTCACCGGTTTCTTCTCCTCATTCCCCTATAAATACCCCAACTACCGCTATGACGGCTACCGGGTCTATACCAATACGGCACCGACCTCAGCCATGCGCGGCTTCGGCGCTCCCCAGTCAACATTTGTCGGTGAATCTCAGCTGGACATGATGGCCGAAGACCTGGGGATAGACCCCATTGAGCTCAGGCGCAAAAACGGCATGACACCCGATTACGAGGTCCCAGGGCAGGCATTTATCCAGAGCTGCGGGCTGCACCAGTGCCTAGATAAGATTGAGGCGCACGTCAAGGAGCAGGGTAAGCTACCCCCCAACCACGGTATAGGCGTTGCTGCCTACGGCTTTATGTCCGGCGGTATCTTTAACTGGTTTAATACTCCTTATGCTTTCTCCTCAGCTATAGTCAGGATAAATATTGACGGCAAAGTAGACCTATTCACCGGAGCCTGTGATATTGGCCAGGGTTCAAATACTACGCTAAGCATAATTTGTGCCGAGGAGCTGGGGGTAAAACTTGAGGATATCAGGATATTCTCTGGCGATACCGGTGTCTGTCCCCCTGACCTCGGTGCCTGGGGCAGCCGGGAAACCCTGATGAACGGCAACGCCGTTAAGAGGGCTGCCGCCGATTGCAAGCGCCAGCTGCTGGAGTTCGCCGGCGCAAAGATGAGCGTCAACATTGTTTACGACCTGGATATCAAAGACCGCTGGGTACACCTGGTTGACCGCCCGGAGAGGGGCGTCTCCTACTTTGATATCGTTAAGGAGGCGATAAGGGGTAATGACGGCAATGCCATCATCGGGCGGGGGCACTATACTCCACACCGCAAGGGGATGATATCTCCAGCTTATAGCTTTGGTGTCCAAGCTGTCGAGGTGGCAGTGGATACCGAAACTGGCAGATACAAGCTGGTAAATGTAACCACCGCCCATGAAAGTGGCACG
>JAUWZG010000047.1 GCA_030615425.1 Dehalococcoidia bacterium | reverse complement strand
TAGCTTCGACGCTTATAACTATGCCCAGTCGCTAAGCCTTTATCCTGCGGAAGTAAAAAGCTTCCTCGACCGAAAAGGCACTATTGCCTGGGGAATTGTCCCCAATGATGAACCATCGCTGGACAAGGAGTCGGTAGCCAGTCTAAAAGACCGCCTTGAGGAGGCAATGGCGCCCTTCACCAGAAAGGGCGTCCCCTTCAAGCAACTGATAGAGCAAGGGCTGCTTACCCCCAGCTGTGGACTGGCGCCTCTAAACACCACCGAGGCATCCGCCCAAGCCCTTGAGTTGCTGGCTGAGCTATCGCAGATGATGAGAAAGCGCCTGGATTAACATAACTGGAGCCACTAATCAAATTATCGGAGACGACAAAACAGGCACAAATTAACATAACCAGAGTTATTTGTTTAACCACCGAAAACGATAAAACAGGCATAAGTTAACATAATTAAAAAAACAAACCCCCAAAACCGACTGGACAGGGTTTGTTTCCCTATTCTAAGCATGATTGGAGTTTGTCGCTAATGGAATGCCAGATTGATGTTAACCAAACCAAATGCCCCTGCACTTATGAGCCGTGCTCCAGAAAAGGCAAGTGCTGTGAGTGCATCGCCTACCACCTGCAGTTTGATGAGCTCCCCGCCTGCGTCTTCCCACCTGAGGTAGAAAAGACCTACGACCGCTCTTTCGCCAGATTTGTCCAGGTCTACTCTCACAAAGCTTAAGGTGGCAAGACAGGCCAATTTAGGTTATATTACTAACCAAGAACAAGAGAAAAAGGGTAGCTGCCTTAAAACACCGGCGCAAGAGAAAGAAGCTGAAGCTAAAAAAGGAAGCTCAGGCAGAACAATAAGGTGGTAGAGCCAATGAAGCAAGTCTATCTGCTCACCGGGCAGCCGGGAACAGGGAAAACCAGCCTTATAAAACAAGCCATAGCCGAGCTCAAAGGCAAAGCCGGCGGCTTTTATACTGAGGAAATAAGAAGCCAAGGGGTAAGGCAGGGCTTCCGGCTGGTTACCCTGGATGGAAAAACCGCGGTACTGGCTCACCTCTATTTCCACGGCCCACATCGGGTAAGCAAGTATGGTGTTGACGTTGAAAGCCTGGACAAGGTAGGTGTTGCCGCCATTAACCAGGCAATCCAGGAGCGCGATTTAGTAGTCATTGACGAGATTGGCAAGATGGAGCTATTCTCGGCCAAATTCAGGGAAGCTGTTTTAGGCATACTTAAGAGCGAGAAGAGGCTCCTGGGAACTATTATGCTCAGCCCCAACCCCTGTGCCGATGCTATCAAGCGCCAGCCTCAAGTAAATCTGGTAACCGTAACCAGAGCTAACCACCAGCAGGTGCTGGAGGAGCTGCAAGACTGGCTAAATGCCCCACAGTCCTCAAAATTATAGTATAATTCCCTCAGACGGAGGTTAAGATGCCAACGGCTTATCTTGTTCCCCATACCCACTATGATGTAGCCTGGGCTTTCTCCAAGGAAGAGTATCTCAAGATAAATGAGACCATTCTGGAGCAGGCTTTAAAGCTGATGAAGAACCCGGAATTTAAGTTCTGCCTGGAGCAGACCTTCCTGCTCCAGGAGATGGAGAAGAGGAAGCCATCTCTCGCCAAAGGCATCAAGAAAATGGTAAAGGCGGGCAAATGCGAGATAATCGACGGGCAATACCTCATGCCTGATGCCATGCTTCCCACCGGTGAGGTGCTGGTAAGGGATATCCTTATTGGCAAAAGATACTGTAAGCAGAAATTCGGCATTGAGGTGCCCGTAGCCTGGGCAGCCGATAGCTTCGGCATGAACGCTCAGCTTCCCCAAATTTATAAGAAAGCGGGATACAAATGGCTGGCTTTTAGAAGGGGTGCCCGAGCCGACATTGCGGAGAGCGAATTCCTGTGGAAGGGGCTGGATGGGACTACCATCCTGGCTCACTGGTTCCCGCTGGGTTACCGGGCGGGGCTGAATATCGACCAGTGGGAAGAGTCATTAGTTGAGCTTAATAAATTTGCCTCCACCCCCTATATTCTAATGCCCTGCGGCAGCGGCTCCATGCCCCCACAGCCCGAAATCATCCCCGCAGTAAAGAAGTGGAACCAAACCCACCCTGACATTCCGATGAAGATAGCCACTCCAAAGGAATTCTTCCAAGCACTAGAGAGTTCAAGAAAGAAGTTTGAAGTAATAGAAGGTGAGTTATACGATGACGAACTGGTTGCTGTCTTCCCCCAGGTATGCTCCAGTCGCATCTGGATAGTGCAGGGCACCAGGGAATGCGAAGGGCTACTCATCACCGCTGAAACCTTCGCCACCATTGCCTGGCTTCTCGGAGCTGGATATCCAGCCGACGAACTCAGGGAAGCCTGGCAGAAAACCTTGTTCCTTGCCTTTCATGACGTAATCACCGGCTGCGGCGTGGATGAGATCTATGAAGAAGTAGAGGAGATTTTCTCTTCTCTCAAAAGTAACTTAAGCCAAATCCTGACTGAATCTTTAGTCTATATAGCAGAGAAAATAAACACCCAAGGTAAAGGGACGGCGGTGTTTAACCCCCTCCCCTGGCCAACCAAGAACTGGGTTGAATCGGCAAAGGGTGGTTTTACTGCTGATGTCCCCCCGCTGGGCTATAAGGTGTATAAGCCTGTCCGCCAAGAAAAGAAGGTAGCGGATAGGATAAAAATTAAAGGCAATGAGATAGAAACGCCATTTTTTAGGCTAAAGGTAGATGACAAAACCGGCATAATTGAGGTCTGCGATAAAGCCGGAAACCTGTTGCTGAGCGGAAATGAGATTATTATTGAGGATGAGGTTGGTGACCTTTATTACCATCGCAGCCGGTTCTCTCCCGAGTTGATAAAGAGCGAATCAGGCGAAGGCTTACAATTTGGGAGCTTCAAGCCCAAAGGCTTTCGCATAGAGGAGGAAGGCTCAAGGGTAAAGGTAGTTTTTGAAAACGAGTATTACTGCCTTACCTGGCCTTATAGGCTACAGAAAAGGTTCCCCCCCATACTTTACAAGTACAAAACGCTGGATATCAGTAAAGAGATCGTGATTTATAGCGATATCCCGCGCATTGAATTTATCACCAGAATTGATAATAAATACCCCAATATAAGGCTGAGGGTTAAGTTTGATACCGGTATAGAGAGGAAAATTTACTTCCGGGAGACACAATTTGGCGTTGTTCCCGAGCCAACCGAGTTCTTCACCAAAGACGAGGGAGTCAAGCCCTCGAGGATACCTAATTTTATGAGCTGGTTTGATGTAAGCGATGGGACGAGGGGGATAACCTTTATGAACAAGGGATTACCAGCGGTAGAGATAATAAAAGACTCCGCCTACATCACCCTCTTCAGGAGCGTATACGGACTCTCCGCCGATGGCATAGCCGGACCTTTAGTTCCCACCCCGGAGGCTCTGGAGCTGAAGTCCTATACCTTTGAATACGCCGTGCAACCCCATGACGGGGACTGGCGGCAGGCTGAGATGTATAAACAGGCACAGGAATTTCACCATTTGCCCATCGCCATCCAAGCTAATGCCAAGGGAACTCTGCCCGCCGAATACTCTTTTCTAAAACTTTCGCCCCACAACCTCATCCTCTCCGCCATGAAGAAAGCCGAAGACAGCGAGGGCGTCATCCTGCGCTTCTTTGAGACCAAGGGAGAGGCAACACAGGCTGAGGTAGAGCTATTTAGAGCCATTAAAAGATTGACCCTGGTCGATTTACTGGAGAGAGAAGAGGGCGAACTACCATTTGAAGGAACCAGATTCAGACTTGAGGTGAAACCTTTTGAGCTCGTAACCCTGAAGCTTGAGTTTTAGTTAGACGGTTAAAGTGAAACAAGGTTTGATGCTACCGGAAATGGCACAAGCTCTGCTACAGCCCGAAGCCTATCCCGAGGCACCGGGGAAAATAGAGCTGGTGCAGACCCAGATGTCATTCGTCTTCCTCACCGATAAATACGTCTATAAGGTAAAGAAAGCGGTAAACCTGGGCTACCTGGACTACACCACTAAAGAAAAGCGTCAGTTCTATTGCCAGCAGGAGATTGAGCTTAACCGTCGTCTCTGCCCCGAGGTCTATCTGGGGGTGGTGCCCATAACCCGAGATAGGGGGGCTATTTCGGTGGAAGGTCGGGGGAAGGTTATAGAGCATGCAGTAAAGATGCGCCGTCTCCCCCAGGAAGCAATGATGGATGCGATGCTGGCTGATGACCAGGTATCACCGCAAATGATAACCAATGTGGCACAAAAACTGGTGGCATTTCACCGAAAGGCGGAGACCAACGCCAATATCAGCACTTTTGGCGAGATTAACATTATCACCCAAAATACCGATGAAAATTTCGGCCAAACCAAAAAATACATTTCCAATACCATTTCAGCAGAGAAGTATCAGCGTATCAAGGATTACACCGACGGCTTTATTGAGGAAAATGCCTCTCTATTTGCTAAGCGGACAAAAGAGGGCAGAATCAGGGACTGCCACGGAGACCTTCATGCTGCCCATATTTGCTTCTCCAACGGCATCTGTATCTACGATTGTATAGAATTTAACGATAGGTTTAGATATACTGATGTCGCTTCAGAGGTTGCCTTCCTAGCTATGGATTTAGACCACCACCGGCGGGCTGACCTTTCCCGTATTTTTGTCGATGCCTATGTAGCTACGAGCCAGGACAAAGAGCTACTCAAGCTACTGGGTTTCTACAAGTGCTACCGGGCTTATGTGCGGGGAAAGGTGGAAAGCTTCAAGCTCGACGACCCCTATATTGCCCCAGCCGAAAAGGGGCAAACCCTGGAGATAGCCACTAGTTACTTTGATTTAGCCCACGCCTACACCAGGTCAAGGCCAATGCTGTTCATCACCACTGGTCTGGTCGGCACCGGCAAGACTACCTTGGCTCAGGCATTGGCGCAAAGGCTGGGGCTGGTGGTTATATCCTCGGATGTTACCAGGAAGCAGCTGGCCGGCATCCCCGTAACCGAGCACCGCTTTGAGGAATTTGATAGCGGAATCTATTCTCCTCAGTTTTCCCGGGTGACCTATGATAAGATGTTCTCCAAGGCGAAGGATATTTTAAGTGACGGGGGCTCAGTGATTATAGATGCCTCCTTTATCAAGGCTGAGGAGCGACTTAAGGCAAAACGGCTGGCTGAAGAGATGGGTGCCGACTTTTTCATCATAGAGTGCACCCTAGACGAAGAAAGTATTAAACAGCGTCTGGCACAGCGGCTGAGACGAGAGACAACCTCAGACGGGCGCTGGGAGATTTATACTCCGCAGAAAAAAGCCTTTCACCCGGTGGTAGAAGTGCCACCTCAAAAACGTGTTATAATTGATACCTCACCCACGGTGGGTGAAGTTACCAGGCAGGTTTTAGATAAGATTGATTAAGGAGTAGCCTATGACTGCATCTAAACAATATGATATTAAAGACCCTTCACTGGCTGAAGCCGGCAGACAGCGAATAGAATGGGCATCACGTGAGATGCCGGTTGTAAAGCTAATCAGAGAGAGGTTCGCCAAAGAGAAGCCCCTAAAGGGCATCCGGATTTCAGCCTGCCTCCATATCACTACTGAGACGGCAAACCTGGCGCTGACCCTGAGGGAGGGCGGGGCTGACGTTGTGCTGTGCGCAGCAAACCCATTGAGCACCCAGGATGATGCCGCCGCTGCCCTGGTAGAATATGGCATTCCGGTTAATGCCATTAAGGGGGAAGATGAGAAAACATACTATAAGCACATCAATACTGCCCTGGACAATAAACCTCAGCTCACCGTAGACGACGGCGCCGACCTGGTTACCACCCTCCACACCCAGCGCAGCGACCTAACCAGCAATGTCATTGGCGGCACCGAGGAGACCACCACCGGCGTTATAAGACTTCGCAGCCTGGAGAAAGCCGGAGGGCTAAGGTATCCCATCATTGCCGTAAATGATGCCCAGACCAAGTATCTCTTTGATAATCGCTATGGCACCGGCCAGAGCACCATTGACGGCATCACCCGGGCGACCAATATCCTGTGGGCGGGTAAGACGGTGGTGGTCTGTGGCTATGGCTGGTGCGGACATGGCGTCGCCTTAAGAGCCAAGGGATTGGGTTCTCAAGTGGTTATTACTGAGGTTGAACCGGTTCGGGCCCTGGAGGCAGTTATGGACGGCTATCAGGCCATGCCCATGATAGAAGCTGCCAGGGTGGGCGATATTTTCATTACTGTTACCGGTGATATAAACGTTATTGATAAAGCCCACCTCCAAGTGATGAAGGACGGAGCCATTTTAGCCAATAGCGGGCATTTTAACGTGGAGATAAATATCCCGGCTCTGGAAAGCCTGGCTCGCAGTAAGCGGCAGATAAGACCCTTCGTTGATGAGTACACCTTGAAGGACGGTCGCCGCCTTTACCTCCTGGCCGAGGGGAGAGTGGTTAACCTGGCTGCCGCTGAAGGGCACCCGGCTAGCGTTATGGATATGAGCTTTGCCAATCAGGCTCTATGTCTGGAGTATTTGGTCAAAAACAGGGGAAGCCTTGAGACTAAGGTTCACCCTGTGCCTGAAGAAATAGATAAACAGGTAGCCCGCTTAAAACTCCAGTACATGGGCATTGATATTGATAGCCTGACCCCGGAGCAAAAGAAATACATCACCAGTTGGAAAGAAGGGACATAGAAAAGGAGAAAAAATGCCAAGTAGCTTTAGTAGTTCACCAGCCTATATGCTCACCTCAGAGTCGGTTACTGAAGGGCATCCTGATAAGCTATGCGACCAGATATCGGACGCCGTCCTTGATAACATTCTGGCGCAAGACGCCTATGCCAGGGTAGCCTGTGAGACAGCGGTAACCAATGGCTTGATAATTGTTCTTGGCGAGATTACCACTGACTGCTATGTTGAGATTCCCCAGATAGTGCGGCAGGTGGTCAGTGACGTAGGCTATACCCATCCCGAATATGGCTTTGAGTATCAGTCCTGTGGAGTGATGGTCTCCATCAAGGAGCAGTCCCCCGACATTGCCGGAGGGGTAAGCGAGTCATTGGAGGTCAGGAGAGGTTCTACCGATGAGCTGGATAGGATTGGTGCCGGCGACCAGGGGATGATGGTCGGCTTTGCCTGCAATGAGAAGCCTGAACTCACTAACTTTATGCCACTGCCTATTTCCCTGGCACACAAGCTATGCCGGCGCCTGGCTCAGGTGAGAAAGGATAATACCCTGCCCTACCTCCGCCCCGATGGAAAATCGCAGGTAACCGTAGAGTACAGCAACGGCGTTCCCAAACGTGTAGATAGTATAGTGCTGGGAGCCCAGCACAACCCCGATGTCAGCCAGACTCAGATTGAACGGGACATCATGAAGCAAGTAATTAAGGCTGTCATCCCGGCGTCACTAATAGATGATAAGACCAAATTCTATATCAATGCCACCGGTCGGTTTGTAGTTGGCGGTCCGGTATCCGATACCGGCTTCACCGGTCGTAAGATTCTGGTTGATACCTATGGCAGTATCACCCGGCACGGCGGTGGTTGCTTCTCGGGCAAAGACCCGACCAAGGTCGACCGCTCAGCGGCTTATATGGCTCGCTACATAGCCAAGAATATAGTGGCTGCCGGGCTAGCGGAGCGTATAGAAATCCAGATTTCTTATTCTATTGGTGTTGCCCACCCCCTCTCCGTCTCCATTGAGACCTTCGGCAGCGCCAAGGTCGACCAAGAGAGCATACTCAAGCTGATAGATAA
>JAUWZG010000075.1 GCA_030615425.1 Dehalococcoidia bacterium | reverse complement strand
GAACGACTGCTCAGCGCCCCCGACCTGTCCACCCCCCAGGGGCAGCGTGACCGGGCGTTACTAGAGCTACTCTATGCCTCCGGTCCCAGGGTAAGCGAGCTGGTAAACCTAGACCTCAACCAAATCAACCTTGATACCAATGAAATTCGCGTCTGGGGAAAGGGTTCCAAGGAAAGGGTGGTGCTGATGGGCGAGCCCGCCGCCGAGGCACTGCGCCATTACCTTGAGCAGGGCCGACCCAAACTCTTAGCAGAAAGGAAAGGCAATGCCCTGTTCCTCAATCGCTATGGTCAGCGCCTCTCCGAACGAAGAGTGCAAAGAATACTACAGCAATATGCCAAAAAGAGCGGCATCGGGAAGAGAGTTCATCCCCACATGCTGCGCCATACCTTCGCCACCCATTTGCTTGACGGCGGCGCCGATTTAAGGGTCGTCCAGGAGCTTCTGGGTCACGCTAGACTATCATCCACCCAGATTTATACTCATGTAACCAAAGGTCAGGCGAGGAAGGTATATCTATCAGCCCACCCCATGGCCAAGGAAAAAGAAGATGAGCCTGAAGATAAAGGATAGATTACAAAAGCTGCGCCAAGGGCTAGACGAAAAGGAGGTTGACGGCATCTTTATCTCCCAGCCGGAGAACAGACGCTATCTCTCCGGCTTCGATGGCTCGGCTGGTTTCTTGGTCATTACACCGGAAGACGCCATTTTAGCCACCGATTTTCGCTACCTAGCCCAAGCCAAGAGTCAAGCCCCGGATTATAAGCTTTTTCAGATAACCAATGATATAGGGGACTGGTTCCCCAGGCTGGTGGCTGAGTTGGGCATAAAAAGGCTGGGATTTGAGGCTGGACACCTCAGCTTTGCCCGGCATCAGCAGCTATCTGACATACTGAAAAAAGGCGAATCCCAGCTCAGGCTTATCCCGGTAGATGGAATGGTAGAATCACTCCGACCCATAAAAGAACCCGAGGAAATCGAGCTTATCACCCAAGCGGCAGAGATAGCCGATGCCGCCATGGAATATATCCGGGACAGGATTCACCCCGGCATAACGGAAAAGGAAGCCGCCTGGGAGATAGAGAAATTCATGCGTGAAAACGGTAGCCAGACCCTACCCTTTGATATTATTGTTGCCTCAGGACCAAATTCCACCTTCCCCCATGCCCAACCCTCAACGCGTGCTATCCAGGAGGCTGAGCCGGTAATAATTGATATCGGAGCCAGAGTTGGGGGTTACGGTAGCGACCTGAGCCGAACCATCTGCCTGGGCACTGCTGAGGGTACCTTCAATAAGATATATGATACCGTTCTTGGCGCTCAAGCAACGGCAATGACGATAATTAAGCCGGGGATGAGCGGCGGTGAGGCTGACCAGCTAGCCAGGACAATTATTGAGCAGGCGGGCTATGGTGAAGCCTTTGGTCATGGCTTGGGTCACGGCGTAGGGCTAGCCCCCCACGAGCCGCCACGCCTCGGTCCCAACTCACCGGAAAAGCTGATTGATGGCATGGTTTTTACCATTGAGCCCGGCATTTATGTTGACGGCTGGGGAGGGGTGAGGATTGAGGATTTGGTGGTAATGGAAAATGGTAAGGTAAGGGAAATCTCAAAAGCCCCAAAATAGACCATTCGGAGTTTACCATGATAGATAGCGGCGAACTAAGAAAAGGGTTTACCATTGAGCTGGAGGAAAAGCTGTATCAAGTTCTGGATTACCAGCATATCAAGATAGGGCGTGGCAGCGCCATGGTTCGTCTCAAGCTCCGTGATATCCGCGGCGGGCACACTATTGAACGGACCTTCCAAGCCAGTGAAAAGTTCACCCGGGCACGCCTGGACTATCGCACCATGCAATACCTTTATAACGACGGCGACCTGTACTACTTTATGGACGAAGAAACCTTTGAGCAGACACCCATAAACGCCAGTCAGCTAGGTGACGCCCTTAACTACTTAAAAGAGGGCATGTCTCTGGAGGTATCAAGCTATAAGGGCGAGCTGGTAGGCGTGGAGATGTCCGTTGCTGTTGAGCTTGAGGTGATTGAAACCGGACCTGGCTTTAAAGGGGATACCGCCACCGCCGGCAATAAGCCAGCTAAGCTGGAGACGGGAATTACTATTCAGGTCCCCCTGTTTATTAACAACGGGGATGTTATTAAGGTTGATACTCGCACCGGCGAATATCTAGAGAGGGTTAGTTGAGCCAAATTGCTGAAAGCTGACCTTCATATTCATACTGAATACTCCATGGATTGCGATATGCCCTTGGAAAAGATAGTCAGTCGTTGCCAGGAGGTTGGGATAAACTGCATTGCCATCTCCGACCATGGCACCACCGAGGGAGCATTAAGGATGCGGGATATTGCCCCTTTCCCGGTAATCGTAGCTGAGGAAATTCTAACCCCACATGGCGAAATTATGGGCATGTTCCTTGAAGAGACAATACCCAGCGGGCTATCGGTAGAAAAAGCGATATCGCGCATCAGGGCTCAGGGTGGCTTAGTATGCATACCACACCCTTTTGATATCTTCCGCCACTCGGCATTACGCAGCAACATACTGGAGGAAATAGCCGAACAGATTGATATTGTAGAAGTATTCAACTCACGAGGTATTCTCGGCAAGAGTTCAACTAAAGCCCTAGCCTTTGCCTCGAAGTATGGTATCGTCCAAAGCGCTGGTAGTGACGCCCATACCCCTTATGAGATAGGCAACGCCTATGTAGAGATGCCTGAGTTCAAGGGCAAGGATGACTTCCTTAAAGCCTTGGAAAAGGGCAAAATTTCAGGGCATAGGACAAA
This sequence comes from Dehalococcoidia bacterium, assembly GCA_030615425.1. Next base: position 1,630 of record JAUWZG010000075.1, on the reverse strand, counting down.
TCCCTTAATTCACTTTGCCGGTGCCTGGGCAAGGCTAAAAAAGAAGTTCTGAGGATGGCACTGATGTATAAACTTGGCTGGTTTTCTACAGGCAGGGATAAAGCCGCCAGGGATTTGCTGACCGTGGTTCAAAGAAGTATTGCTCTGGGTGAGATTGAGGCTGAGATAGCCTTTGTCTTCTGTAACCGTGAGCCCGGTGAATCACCAGAGAGCGATTTATTCCTTAAACTGGTTGAGAGCTATGGCACGCCTGTCATCTGTTTTTCCTCACGAAGGTTTAAAGCCAACAGAGGAGCACGGTGGCGGCTTGACTATGACCGAGAGGTGATGAATCAGCTACGGGGCTTTAGTGCTGACCTGTGTGTCCTGGCTGGCTATATGCTCATCGTCGGTAAGGAGATGTGCCACAGATACAATATGATTAACCTTCACCCAGCGGCTCCAGGCGGGCCCAAGGGAACCTGGCAAGAGGTAATCTGGCAACTGATTGATCACCAGGCTGAGGAAACAGGCGTGATGATGCACCTGGTAACCCCTGAGTTGGACGAGGGACCGCCGGCGACCTACTGCACTTTCCCAATTAGAGGCAAGCTATTTAATAAATACTGGGCTGAAATAAAGGGACGCCCCACAGAAGAAATCAGAGACAGGGAAGGCGAAAGCAATCGCCTGTTCAGGCTCGTCCGCAAACATGGGCTGGCGAGAGAATTCCCGCTGATAATATCTACCCTCAAGGCGTTTAGCCGTGGTAAGGTTAAGATAAAGAAGGAAAAGGTGGTTGACGCTGAGGGAAGACCGATTAAGGGGTATAATCTAACCAACGAGATTGATAAACAAATAAAAGAGGCGTACTAGCGATGAACTTTATCTGTTTTGACCTTGAAGGACCTCTATCCCCTCAAGATAACGCTTATGAGTTGATGAAGCTTTTCCCCAACGGCGATAAGATTTTTGAGGTTATCAGTCGCTATGATGACCTGCTGACGCTAGAGGAAAGGGAGGACTATGAGCCGGGGGATACCTTAGCTCTTATCGTACCCTTCCTTATACTGCATAACATCTCCGAGGACAATATCGCCACTCTAGCTGCCAAAGTCAACCTAACCGGTGGCGCCTCTAAACTTATATCCTGGCTCCAGTACAGTAGCTGGAAGGTATTCTGCATCAGCACCAGCTACGAACAATACGCCTTTCATATTACCCAAAAATTGGGCATTTACGCCCATAATGTCGCCTGCACCACCTTCCCCCTGGATAAGCTCCGGGCAACTTTAAGTCAGGAAGAGGTCAAGCTACTAAAGCAGGCTGAAGAAGATATGCTGACCATGCACCCCCCTACCGATGATGACCGCATTAAGCAGAGCCTGGATAAATTCTTCTGGGAGAAACTGCCCACCACTGACCTGGGCGCAGCCATAACACAGGTGAAGCCGGTGGGCGGACGGCGTAAGGTAGCCGCTTTAACCAAGTTTGCTGAGAAATACGACCAGCCTTTATCCAACTGGGTGGTGATAGGCGATAGCATTACCGATTTCAGAATGCTCCAGGCGGTGGAGGAGGCGAGGGGGTTAGCCATTGCCTTCAATGCCAACGAGTATGCCCTACCCTATTCCACCATGGGCTTAGCCTC
>JAUWZG010000054.1 GCA_030615425.1 Dehalococcoidia bacterium | reverse complement strand
CTTTATCGTCAATAATCTAGCCAACTTCCTGACCGAGCTCAAGGGGCGGGTAGGCATCGTGGCTAAGGGCTGCGATAGCCGCTCCATCGTCAGCCTGATACAGGATAACAAGGTGGTCAGGGAGGATGTGGTGATTCTGGCCATCCCCTGCCCCGGACTTATTGACCTGGCTAAGATAGAACGGCTGACAGGTAAAGATAGGGACGAGCTGGATGATATCACCAGGGAAGGTGATAAGGCAATCATAAAGGTTGATGGCAAGAAAAAGGATTTTGCCACCAACCAAGTCCTGTTTGACCACTGCCTTGCCTGTGAACTACCCACCCCCCAGGAATACGACATCATTCTCGGTGAGCCCAGACCGCCGGCGCCTGAGCTGGCAGCCAGCGGGGAAAATATAGAAAGACTGAAAGGAATATCCCCAGCAGAGAGGTGGGAGTCGTGGGAGAATGAGCTCAGCCGCTGCATCCGGTGCTATGCCTGCCGGAATGTCTGTCCCGCCTGCTTCTGCCAGCGGTGCTTTGTTGAGGAGACCGAGCCACAATGGGCATTGCCGGTACCAAGGTGGCAGGACAACCTCATCTTCCAGATAATGAGAAATATCCATGTGGCCGGAAGATGCACCGACTGCGGTGAGTGCGAGCGCGCTTGCCCGGTGAATATACCCTTGAGAAGCCTGACCCGAGAGATGTATGACCTAGTGGATGAGCTGTTCCACTTTAAGGCAGGCATGGATAAGGAAGCCCCGCCGCTAATGACCCACTACGAACAGGAAGAGGCTGAGGACTTATTTAGGTAGAAATGGCCAATAAGAAAGCAAGCAAAAAGGATATCGCTAAGCTGCTCGGTCAGTGGAGTCGGCAGTTTACTGTATTGGCTCCGTCAAGGGAAAGCGGCGTGGCTCAGATGGCGGAGTGGGACGGCAAAGATACCAGCTTTCTGGACTGGTACCGAAATACGATTATTCCCCCCAAGGCCAGTTTCTTCCCCCCGATGGAGGAGATGTTCCACTTCCAAAAAGATAAGGAGGGCTACCGTATAGAACTGCCGCCCAAGAATGAACATAAGCAGCTCATTTTCGGCATTCGCCCCTGCGATGCCAGAGCCATGGCAATACTGGATATGACCTTCGAGGAGGCTTACCAAGACCCCTATTACCTAGAAAAGAGGAGGAACGCAGTATTGGTCGGGCTTGGGTGCACTAATCCCTGCGAAAGCTGCTTCTGCACTTCTCTAGGTATAAGCCCCGCCGAGTCAGCCGATGTCGACCTCATGCTCACTGATATCGGCGACCAGTTCCTGATTGAAGCAGTTACCGACAAGGGCAAAGAGCTAACCGCCAAGAGCAGCGGTTTAAAAGAGGCCACCAAGGATGATGAGGCTAAAGCCAAGCACGCCAAAGAGACATCCTATAACAGGGTTACCCGAAAATTAGATACCGAGGGCATTAAGGACAAGCTGTTAGCCACCTTTGATGATGAAGACTACTGGGAAAAGGTAGCCGCCAAGTGCATAAGCTGCGGCATCTGCACTCTGCTCTGTCCCACCTGTTATTGCTTTGATATCAACGATGAGCTGATTAAACAGGAGGGAACGAGATTCCGGAGTTGGGATAGCTGCGGCTTCGCCCTCTACACCAAGATGCCCATGGAGAACCCGAGGCTGGAGAAGTGGCGGCGGGTAAGGCAAAAGGTATGCCATAAATATGAGTTCTATCCCATGACCTTTGATGTCATCGCCTGCACCGGCTGCGGGCGGTGCATCCGCCTCTGCCCGGTGAACTGGGATATTACCCATGTGCTGGAGAGTGTACCAGCCAAGACAGGGGCAAGAAAATGACAGTTACCGATACCAGCCGCAGTCAAAAATTCTTTGCCCAGGGTAATGTCTACCTGCCACACATTGTAGTAATAGAGAAGATAATCGAAGAGACGCCTGGCGTCAGGACATTTCATTTTAACTTCAAGGACAAGAAATTGCAGAAGGAGTTCAGCTTTGAGTCGGGGCAGTTTGCCCAGTACTCGGTCTTTGGTGTCGGCGAAGCCCCCTTCTGCATTTCCTCCAGCCCCACCCGCCGCGACCACCTGGAGTTTGCCGCCCAAAGAGTAGGAAGGGTAACCAACGCCTTGCACCGGCTCGGTGTCGGCGCCGAGATAGGCTTCAGGGGACCCTACGGCAATAGCTTTCCCCTTGATTTCCTGAAGGGCAAAAACCTGGTCTTCGTCGGCGGGGGCATCGGCTTAGCCCCGCTAAGGTCTCTCATCTGGAACATGATTGACAATCGCAATAAGTATAAAAAGATAGACATTATCTATGGCGCCCGCAGTCCCGCTGACCTGTGCTTCAAGTATGACCTGGAGGCCCTAGGCAAAGACAAAACAGTAAATATGGTAACCACCGTGGACAAAGGCGATGACGCCTGGAAAGGGAAAGTGGGCGTAGTTCCCAAGATACTGGAGGAAGTAACTCCCTCAGCCAGTAATGCAGTGGCTATCGTCTGCGGGCCACCAATTATGATACGGTTTACCTTCCCCGTGCTGGAAAAACTGGGCTTCACCCCGGAGCAAATGCTCACCACCTTGGAGAAGAGGATGAAGTGCGGAATCGGCAAGTGCGGTCGGTGCAATATCGGCAATATCTATGTCTGCCGCGATGGGCCGGTTTTCAGCTACGCCCAGATCAAGAGCTTCGTCTCCAGCGAATACTAGAGGAAACGCTGGGCTACCATCAGCCTATCGACCAACGGGACAGGCCACCAGGCAGCAGTCACAGGCTACCAGCTTGCCCAGTTGGGGGAACAACGAGATAGACGCCTGACATTTATCCCGCTCCCTCAGGTAATAGGGTTCAAGAATTCCTACCGGACAGGCGTCAATGCAGGCAGTGCAGCCTTCACACAGTGGGTTTTCCTCATGGTTATCATTAACAGAACCTGTAGGAGTAAGGAGAGGCTGGACTTTCATTACCATGAAACGCAGCCAAGGCCCAAACGTGGGATGGAGCACCAGAGAATTCTTACCCCACCTTCCCAAGCCGGTGACCACCGCCTGATGCTTCAGGTTCAATTCCTCATTTTCACGGGGATAGCCACACCGCCCCCAGAGCTCAGCAGTCAAGCCCTGTTCCTGGATAAAATGAATTAACCCATCCAGCCTCGGCTGGGCGTGGCGCTCAAAGCCGCGCATCCTGAAGCTCCCCAACTCCTCCCTGAAGAAATCATCCAGGTCTCGCTGGGGGGTGGTTACCAGCCCCAGGATAAGAAGGCTCCCTTCACCATGGGGAGCCACTCCGACGACATCGAAAAGGTTCTGTGCTTTCTCTATTATTGCTTCTTTAATTGTCAAATCGGATACCCCGTGGTTCTCTATATCAGTGCCCCCTCCATCTCAGCCACGATTTGCTCATTGGTGAAGTGATTAAGGCTTACGGCATCACTGAAGCAGGCAGCTATACAGGCGCCACAACCCTTACACAGGGCTTCATTGACCCGACATACCCCCTTCTCCTCATCAAAGTCAATAGCGCTATAGGGGCAAACTATTAAACAAGCCTGGCAGCCACTACAGATTCCCTCATCAATCACCGCCGTGGCGGCTTCAACCTCCACCCTACCCTTACTAATCATCGCCAGAGCCTCAGCTGCCGCCGCTGACGCCTGAGCTACAGTATCAGGTATGTCCTTGGGACCCTGACAGCAGCCAGCAAGAAAGATGCCATCGGTCATGGTCGCCACCGGCTCTAATTTAGGGTGCTTCTCCAGTAAAAAGCCGTCGGCACTGCGGCTGATGTTGAATAAACGAGCGACAGCATCAGCGTCCAGCTGTGGCTCCAGGGCACAACTGAGAATAACCATATCCACCGGCAACCGACTCTGCCGTCCCACCAGGGTATCCTCAAACTGGACGATGAGTTTGCCTTCTTCCTCAGGCATCTCGGCGACGTTGGTTATCTCAGCGGGACGACCCCGGATAAAAACAGTGCCTTCATTGAGAATACGGTTGTAGAATTCCTCATAGCCCTTGCCAAAGCTCCGTATGTCAATATAAAACTCGTAGACATCGGCGCTGGTATGCTCCTTTATCAGGTGGGCAAACTTCATGGAATGCATGCAGCAGACCCGCGAGCAATACTCGTGGTATTTCTCATCCCGGCTGCCCACGCAGTGGATAATGGCAATGCTCTGCGGCTCCGAGCCACTTTTAAGCACAATACTGCCCTCGGTGGGACCGGCGGAATTGACCATCCGCTCAAATTCAAGGCTGGTGATAACATTGTCCAGCCGCTTGTAGCCATAGGAATAGATGGGGGTGGGGTCAAACACATTAAAACCAGTAGCCAGAATTATGGAGCCAACCTCCACCTCAATTACCTCATCCTTTTGCTCAAAATCTATAGCCTTCGCCTCGCAGAACTTCTCACAGGCACGGCACTTACCATTTAAGAAATAGGCGCAGTGCTCCCGGTCAATGACCGGTATATTGGGCACTGCCTGGGGGAAGGGGGTATAGATAGCCTTTCTCTTGCCCAGGCCGGCTTCAAACTCGCTATCCGCCTTCCAGGGGCACTTCTCCTGGCACAAGCCACAGCCGGTGCACAGAGCCTCGTCTACGTAACGCGCCTTCTTCCTGATTCTAACCTTGAAATTGCCGATATAGCCGGAGACCTCCTCCACCTGGCTATAGGTCAGCAACTCAATATAGGAATGGGAGCCTACCTGCGTCATCTTGGGGGTAAGAATGCACGCCGAGCAGTCCAGGGTGGGGAAGGTCTTATCCAGTTGCGCCATATGTCCCCCAATACTGGGCTCTTTTTCCACCAGATAGACCTTGTGCTCAGAATCGGCAATCTTCAGCGCCGCCTGGATGCCAGCAATACCCCCGCCCACCACCAGAGTGTTGGGATTGACTGGGACTTCCCTGGACTCCAATGGCTGATGATAATAAACCCGTCTCACCGCAGCACTGACCAGCGCCTTGGCTTTCTCGGTAGCCTCTTCTTTATCCTCAGTCACCCAAGAGCACTGCTCGCGGATATTGGCCATCTCAAAGAGATAGGGGTTTATCCCCGCTTCCTGACAGGCTCGGCGGAAGGTTGGCTCGTGCATGGTCGGTGAGCAAGAGGCAACTACTACCCGATTAAGCCCTAATTCCTTGATATCCTTCTTAATAAGCTCCTGACCCGGGTCAGAGCACATGAACTTGTAGTCACGGGCAACTACCACCCCTTCCAAGTCCTGGGCAAAGCGGGTAACCTCCGTAGTGTCAACCGTGCCGGCGATATTGCTCCCGCAATGGCAAATATAGACACCGATTCTAGGCTCCACTGTTAACCTCCGTTTTACCGACCAAATACTACCATAAACCCTATTGCCCCAACAAGGTTTATAGGGTGGGTGGATGGGTTGGGAAGAAAGACAACTAAAAACAGGGGGTGGGGGTGATTTTTCGTTCCTAGAATATGCTCTAAGTTAGCGTAATTTCAGACATTCTATATGTCAAGGTGAGCGATTGTTGGTCAGCTAAGATAGTGGTATGATATATCCATTGTGGTTACAGGATAAAGAGGTTACAGATGCGTAGGGACATAATCTTTACCAGCAAGGGATTACATTGTAGTGGCTGGCTCTATGTGCCGGACGCTTTGGGAGCAGGCCAGAAAGCACCGGCTATCGTGATGGCTCACGGACTTTCAGCCGTGAAAGAACAGGGCCTACCAGATGTCGCCGAACGATTTGTTGCCGCCGGCTTTGTGACGCTGGCATTTGACTACCGCTACTTCGGTGACAGCGAAGGCAAACCGCGGAGTCAGATATTCCCACTTGAGGTGGTGGAGGACTATCGTAACGCCATTACGTGGGTTTCCGACCAACCGGAAGTGGACCCCCGGCGGATTGGCATTTGGGGCACATCCTTCAGCGGGGGGCTAGTTCTGTACGTGGGGACCTTTGACAGGCGTGTCAAGGCAGTGGTTGCTGAGGTTCCGTTTACCCTTAACCCTGAATCCGGCCGTGCTATGGATCCGGAAAAATGGGATAGTGTGGGTGAGTTTCTGTTGCGAGACCGCATAGAGCGCTACAAGACCGGAGTGGTCAACTATATGAAAATCGTGGCTCCGGAGGGAGAGCCATGTGTCCTGCCCGGGAAATTGGCATATGAAGGCTTCATGGCCCTAAAAGAAATCGGTCCGAACTGGCGTAACCAAGTGACCTTGGAATCACTGGAAAAGATGCGTGAGTTTGATCCAATTTCTCTCATACACTTGATGGCACCAACGGCGGTGCTGCTAATCCCCGCTGAAAATGACGGTTTGATTCCTCTCGATGCAGTAAAAGCAACCTACGAAAAAGCCCGGGAGCCCAAAGCCATATCCGTCCTGCCAATCAGCCACTTTGAGATTTATCGAGAGCCGTGGTTGTCGAAGGCTGCCGGTTTAGCGACCAACTGGTTTGAGAAGTATCTCTGAAAAATACATTTGTCCTCACTACCCCCGTCATGATAAACTTCAGGATTGGAAAGGAAGCTTTACATGAAAATACTGGTAACTAACGATGACGGAATATATGCCGATGGGCTAAGGGCACTGGTCAAGGAGCTAAAAAGCATCGCCGATATAGTGGTGGTAGCCCCGGATCAAGAGCTTAGCGGCATGGGCGCCTCAGTTAGTCTGCACCAGCCAGTGAGGGCAAGGAAGGTGACGCCAGTGGTAGCCGGGGTAAAGAGCTATGCCGTTGAAGGCACACCGGCTGATTGCGTTATCCTGGCTTTGGGCAAACTGGCCAGAGATGAGATAGAGCTGGTAGTCTCAGGCATAAACCGGGGGGCAAACCTGGGCGATGATGTGCTGATTTCGGGGACGGTGGGGGCTGCCATGCAGGGCTGCCTGCATGGTCTCCCTGCCCTTGCCATCTCGGTAGCTATGGGGAAGAACCTCTACTTTGATGACGCGGCTAAATTTGCCGCCTTACTGGTCAGAAAGTTTGAATCAGGGGTCATACCGCCTAACACCTGTCTTAGTGTGAATCTGCCCAACCTGCCGCGGGAGAAAATCAAGGGGGTGAAGCTCACCTATCCGGCAAGCAGAAACCACACCGATACCATTGAGGAAAGATATAACGGTAAACGT
>JAUWZG010000002.1 GCA_030615425.1 Dehalococcoidia bacterium | reverse complement strand
GGCGTAGCCACCGTTTACGATGGCGACTGGAACCTGTTTGTTACCGGGAAGGATTCAGGCGGCGATTTCAAGCTTTGGTCATTGGTTTACGGCGATGGCGGGGAGGTGGCTGCCGGCACCTGGTCGGAACTAGGGGAGTTTGCCTCAGCCCCATCAGATGGCAACTTTGAATACCGCGCCGCATTCATGGATAAACCCGATGTCTATCGCTGCTTCTTTGTTGAGAGGTTCAGCGGCACCAAATCCTATAATCGCCCCTTCTGGTCGCACTCAGTGGCCGAAACCAAGTTTATTGATAATCTGTGGCATGAGCCGGTGCCTTTTGATCTTTCCAGCCAGTATGGCATGGCTATCGCCCACCATGGCGAATATTGCTGGCTATCTGCTCCCTACGGCGTGTGGCGAGCCAAGCTGACCGCGGAGAGTCTGGAGCTAACCGCCGACGTCCTGTCATTGAGGCAGGAGCTTAATGAAAATGGCGGCAGCCTAGCCGTTGAGCTGAGAAACGATGACGGCCGGTACGGGGCGCCGGGAGAAGGGGACCTGTCAGTCCTTGACATCGGCTGCCAGCTGAATTTTAGCCCCGGCTATGTTACCGCCCAGGGGAATGAGACGAGCTCAGGACCTGCCTTCACCCTCAACGCCTGTGAGCATACCAGCGCCGGCGGTAAGGCTAGCTTAGTTCTTCACGGCTCCGACGGCTGGAGCCTGATTGAGAACTGGAGAGCGAGACATCAGTTCCGATGGAACAAGGCAAGCGATGAGATGAGCGTCAAACAAATGCTTGCCTTTGTGCTGGCCAGGGTTGGGCTAAGATTAGAGGTGAAATCCCAGTCATCGGTTTTAACTGGCTACTACCCCGATTTCACCATCAACCCCAATAATAGCGGCAATACGGTTATCCAAAGACTGCTATCGTTCGTCCCTGATGTTCTGTTTATTGAGGGCAACAAAGCCTATGTGGTAAATCCCTTACCCTCCGACGGCTCTGATTACTCATACGGCCCATCCCATCCCATATTTGAGGGCAGGTATAGAGCCGGAGCCGGGGGGCTTAACCGGGTCCAGGTTGAAGGCTACGACCCGGCAGAGGATGAGCCAATAGTGGTTGATTCCTTCGCCTGGGATGAAATAGACAGGCTCTATGACAGGCTGAGGCAGCTTGAGGATAAGAATATAGATACTGTAACCAAGGCTGAGCAGAGGGGAGAGGCTTACCTGAGAGGGGTGGAGATAGAATCAGTTAATGGCTCTATCCTGATTCCGGTCAATTGCGGTCAGCAGCTATATGATGTGGTTGATATCACCGATAGCCGTGCCGGGCTGGAAGCAGCCAAGAGGAGGGTAAACGGGCTGACCCTGGCTTACAGTCCACGCCGCGGAGAGTATCAGCAGCGTTTATTGCTTGGAGGAGTATAGAAATTGTTTATCTACCTCACCCCCTTAATACCCCTCTCCTTCAAAGGAGAGGGGGAGGGTAGGTTTTGAAGGGGCTTCGCCCCTTCAAGCTTCCCCTGATAAGCGACCACTTCTTGAGGGGCAAAATAGAAAAGGAGAGTCTGAGAGAGGCGAATCCCTTCACTTTTTTAGCGTAACTTTTATTTCCCACCCACCCGCCCTCATAAGCTCTCTACCCCAAAAAACTTTGTTTTTCGGGGGCCCCGTATGCGCTTCTAAAACTTTCTGCCCCACCCCTCGCTGGGGTGGGGTCTAGAGAATGATAGAGGCGAAGCCTTTAAGGGTGGGCTGGGTGGGAAGCAAAACTCAGAGGGTTATAAGAATATTTGGAGGAGGGCTAGAGATGAGGCTGAAGAAAGCAGTGCTAAAGAGTTTCAACTCCGGCGATTATACCGCCACCGTCCAGCTTGCTGGCAGCTATAAGGTTTACCTGGAAGGTATCGCTGTGGCGCGGAATCTGCCAGCGGCAGAGATGGCACTGGGCAGAAAGGTGGCGGTTATCTTCTTTGACGAGCATAACGCCAAGGATGCGGTGGTGGTGGCGGTCTATACTTAGATTGAGTATATAGAGCCTAAAATATCATTCTTCTACGTAATAAGAAGATAACAAATGCTACTATTGCCACTGCAGCTATGATTCCGCCGATTAACCACCAATTAATAGGTTTGGCTGGCGTTGGCTCGCCCGGCGACAGCGGCTGCTTTACTTCAAAGCTGCCAGTGAGACCATTAACCTCCACCAGGTAAAGGCCGGGAGTATCCTTTGAAGTAGTAAAGCTAACTTGCTTGCTGGCGCCGGCATTAATGGCTACCTCTCTATCCGCCTCTGTCACACCAGCTACCTCCCCACCCACCTCTGCCACACTATTTATCTTGAGTATCACCTGATAGCTGCCGGGCTGGCCACCGGTATTGGCAACCAGAACAGTGATGTTTACCGTTTCACCAATTTCAACCTCAGTGGGAGAGATACTCAATGAACTAACCTCAAAAGCGGCTGGCGTCGGCACCACCTCATAGCCTAAAACAGCAAGGTCACAAAACTGGCTTACTTCAGCCGTGATTGTGTTGGCTTCAGTATCAACCACACCGTCCAGCTCAATCCACTCGCCGCTTGTCCGGTCATGGCAGGCTATGACCAGACTCTCCCCAGCAATGCCCTCGGCTATATCATGTGAGTCATAGCTATATTGAAGGGTGGCTGGAGGGATAAAGGTAGCTCCACCAGGAAAAGCGCCATACATAACGCCGATAATATATGCCCCTTCAGGCGGGGAAAGTAAAGTTGTCATTTCATAGATACCGATACATCTCGGGAATGCGCCGTCGGGGATTAGAATAATAGTCCCTACATCAATGGTTAGGCAAAGCCGTTCATCAAAAGATATAATAATGATGGGTCGGATAACTAGGCCTCCAGCGGTGATCTTGCCTGCGGTGGCCGTTCCCCCGGTAGGGCATTCATCCTCTTCATCCCAGCCGGTTACACCACCCCAGCCGTCTACTCCATCCACTGGGGGGCTATATACTGGCTGGGCAGTGACAGTGACGGTGACACCTTGGCTACTACCTCCCTGCCCCACAGCCAGATAGGCAGGAAAGCCACCAACAAAAGCCAGTATTACGATAAGAATAAGGGCATAACGTACCCTTCGCACTTCCGTACTATCCCGTGTTACTCTCTCATTGTTACCAGCCATCTACAGGCGAGCTCGGTCTGAACCATCCCCGTCTGGGTTACATCTTTTACTGCAATCCAGAACTCCCACTTTGGTGGCGCCTCGGCATCCTCGGGCATAACAACTGCTATCAGCACCTCCATGGTCTCTTTCGCCTCCAGCACGGGTGTCGGGTCAGCTATTATTACCCACTCCTGAACTGCGCTGGGTGCCTGGTCATAGCCCTCAGCGGTGCTGCCCGGCACTCGGAAGGTAACCGAGAATTCCGTTGGCTCATCGTTGCCGTTATGTATGGTTAATGGCCACTCAGCTCTCGCCCCGGGGTAAAAATTACCCACCTCTACCTTGCCCGGGCTAATCCAAATCTCGTCGTATAGCTCAGGCGGCGGCTCAAGGGGTTGGATTACTGTAGACGTCGACGGCTGGCCACAACCGCTTAACAGTAAGCCTACTGCTATTAGCAGTACAATTAACTTGTTCATTTTATTACCCATTGAGTCTAGGCGCTACAGGCGCTTTCAGCCTCAATTGCAGGCTTCCCACCTGTGCTAATCGTTGCTAATCTTGTGTCGCTGTCAGCGTCACTACGCCTTCCTTCTCGACACCGTCGGTGAAAGATGCAGGGGTTTCCATTTCCATACACCACATAATTGTCCCTAAAGATGCAAGAGAACCAGTCAACTCGACATCAGTGGTGATAACCTGCACCATAGCAGCTTCATTTGCCGTCCCAGTAACGCCGGCCCTTATGGAGATTTCGCCTTCGACTGGCGTGTCGTCAGTTGAGATTGTCCAACCGTCACCACCAGTAAAAGCAGCTACCTTGATGTCAATGTCTTCGGCAACGCTGCCCGTATTGGTGATAGTTGACTTCATGTCAGCATCTTCAAAAGGCTCAGGGTCAGGAGCATTAGTATCAGCAGTCCACCAATAGGCAGTATTAGCAATCACAGTACCAACTGGCCAAGTTGCCTCACTATTCGTTAAGGCGATGAATGTCGGTGTGGCGGTGATAGTAACATCTTGGGTGGTAGCAGCAAAAATAGGCACAGCAAAGGCGACCACCAGCATCAAGGCTAGGGCTATGCTTAATATCGCTTTCCGCACCCCTTTTCACTTCCTTTCCTGTAGTATTTTATTAAACGCCTGTCGACCTCAGGCTACTCATTATCCTGCCACTGCGGTTATTTGGACAATTATCTGCTTCTCAACACCATCGCTAAAACTTGTTGGGGCTAGTAACTTCAGCCCAAAACTATAATCTGTGGTAGCTGGGCAATTCTCGTAAATGTAGTTCGGTGAAATAAACTTGACAATGATGTCACCTGTTCCCCAAGTGCCTCCTCTATTAGCCAGCAATCCCGCCGTGTTTGCTCCAGGAACAGCATCTTCAGCATGATCCCAAGGAATACCACCTGACCAAGTGCTTGTGGTAACGCCGATTGTGTGGTCAGTCTGCATAGTGCTGTTGTTGTCTATGGCGAAGTAGGTTGTGATTGTATATGGGGTGGATGATTCTGCCACTACATCAAAGTTATAATTTGTTGGGTCAACTGTTATTTCTGGGACCAGACTTACCTCATTAAAGTCTGCCTCATGAATCCAACAGGCTCCAGCACCCGCCTTTGTGGAATAGAACCTCACTCTCAAGGCGGTAACCGACTCTGTGCTGCCTATAGTGTGTTCTTGCCAAGCTCCCCAAGTAGGAGCACCAGAAGGGAATATGTTATGCCAACCCAGACTGTAGTAGACATCTACCTCTATGGCATTTACGTTGGAGATATCATGGCCTACCCAGAGTTGAACTTTATCGCAATTTAAGGCGGCATGGGTCAATTCAAGATAATCTGTCCAATCACTTTTAAGGGCATTGGCATAAGCATAGGTGTCAGTATTCTCGTCATAAGCCAATGTTTCACTCGTCCATACACTCCCACCGTCAACGAAGCCAGTAGGACTTACCCAACCAGGACTGGCATAGGCAACCTCGGAGCCAACAGAGAGGGTAACCGTGGTCTCAAAGGAAAGTATGCCAATACCTTCTATACTCAGCTGCTGGGCGGGCATAAACAGGCTGACCAAAGTCAGCCCCACCACTACCGGAATAATTATCAGCAGTCTCCTCAGCATTGAACCTGTTTTCGGCAGGTTCACCTTATGTTCCCCATCGGCTCACCTTCCTTAATCTATCCAGCCGGCTCATTTTTGGGTTATACTCTGGGCAATATTTTTTAAAATAGTAAGGATGGCGATAATAGTCTGCTGAATATCAACCGGCTCCTGCAGTGCTAGCGAGATGACAATCCTTTGCCGCCTGATTACTGCTAATTATGACCTATTGTAATTTGGCAAATGGCAAAAGTCAATGGGTTAAAGCAGCTTTAACCCCCCTATAGTCTAATTTTAGACTGCCGAGATTAATTGCCCATAAAACTGGCGTCTAAATTTCATTAAAACCCTTCCTTGACGGCTGAAGCTACTGGTTATACAATGGCATGGCTTAAAGAATGGCTAAGAAATACGCCGTTATCATCGTCGGCGGTGGTCCTGCGTGTATCTTTGCCGCCCTGGAACTGGCTCATGCTTCTGACCTGGATATTCTGCTTATTGAGAAGGGGAGGGATATTGATAAGCGTCAGTGTCCGGCACGAGACACGGGCAAGCTCTGCCCTCCATGCTCACCCTGCGATCTGGTCTGCGGTCTGGGCGGGGCTGGCGCTTTCAGTGACGGCAAGCTAACCCTATCATCCAAGATCGGCGGCAGGCTCAGCAATTACCTCGGGGAGAGCGAGGCCGAAGCCCTGATTAAGTATGTTGATGAGGTATACCTCAAGTTTGGCGCCCCGGATAAGCTCTATGGCGTTGAGGGCAAGGTTGACGAACTGCGGAGCCAGGCTGAGCTGGCGGGACTGAAGCTGGTGGCGGTGCCTATCCGGCACCTGGGCACCGAGCACTGCCGCTCGGTGCTCAAATCGATGTGGGAGCACCTTAGCCCCCGCATAGAATCCAGGCTGGAGACAGGGGTCTCCTCTATCACTGTTGACCATGGCGAGGTTAAAGGGATTGAAACTGAGGCTGGGAATAGCTTTGACTGTCGTTACCTGATTCTGGCTCCGGGGAGAGAGGGAGCGGATTGGTTAGCCAAGGAAGCTGACCAACTCAAGCTAACCATGCATAGTAACCCTATTGATGTTGGGGTCAGGGTTGAAGTGCCAGTGGCAGTAATGGAGGCTCTGACCAACGTGCTCTATGAGTCAAAGCTGGAATTCCTGTCCAAGAGCTTTGACGACCGGGTTAGAACCTTCTGTATGTGTCCCGGTGGTGAGGTCATCATGGAGACTACCGGCGGTTGCGACCCGGTAATCACGGTCAACGGGCATAGCTACGCCGAACGCACCACCGCCAACACTAATTTTGCTCTATTGGTGAGCACGACTTTCACCAAGCCCTTTAACCAGCCCATTGCCTACGGCAGATATCTGGCCAGGCTGGCTAATATTCTCAGCGGCGGAGTTCTGGTGCAGCGCCTGGGCGACCTAATGGAGGGTCGGCGCTCCACCCCAGCCCGCATTGAGCGGGGACTGGTTCAACCTACCCTGAAGAACGCTACCCCCGGCGACCTCAGCTTCGCCCTCCCCTATCGTTACCTCACCGGGATAGTGGAGATGCTCCAGGCAATGGATAGGCTGGCGCCGGGTGTTGCTTCACACCATACCTTGCTTTACGGCATTGAGGTTAAATTCTATTCCAGCCGACCTCAACTCAGCCCCGGCCTGGAGACCGAGGTCAGCAACATGTTCGCTGTTGGCGATGGGGCTGGCGTCAGCCGGGGCTTAATCCAGGCGTCAGTTTCCGGCGTGGTGGCAGCTCGCGAGATATTGAGCAGAGGCAAGCATTAGCCCTGGTTCTCTGTGCATTGACCCCTCCCCCTGTTTTTAACACCCCAACAAAAGCACGGGATTGGGGGCGAAGCCTCCGAGGGTGGGTGGAAAGCAAAACAAAAGTTAAAAACGGGAGTGGTGACACTAAAGTATTAGATAACTATAGCTAGTTGACAGGGGAGTTCAAGCCGACTAAAATGTGATGGATATAAAAAGAATTACAGGCATGGTTATTAGAAGGAGGAGGATGCTATGTGGCTAATGTAGTAGCTGCGGATAATGAGAACTTTGAGAGTTTGCTCCGGCGGTTTAACAAAAGGGTGCAACAAGAAGGTATTTTAGCTGAGGTGCGCCGTCGAGAACACTACGAGAAGCCTAGCGTTAAGCGCAAGCGAAAGGGAGCAGCCAAGAGACGCAAGAGTGCTCGAGTGTCGAGAAGATAGTAAATATTATGGAACAGAAAGCACCCATATTAAAACAAAAGCTGACGGATGACCTTAAGCAGGCGATGAGGGATGGGGATACGGTGAAGCGTTCGGTCATCCGTTTGACGATGGCAGCCATTAAGAATGCTGAAATTGCTCGCCAGTCTACCCTGGAAGATGGCGATATCCTGAGCATCATCGCCAAGGAGGTCAGGCAGCGCAAGGAGAGCATTGAAGCCTTTAAGCAAGGAGACCGCCCAGAACTGGCGGCTCAGGAAGAGGCGGAGCTGGCTATTCTTCAGGAATATCTGCCTCAGCAAATGACCCGCGAGGAGGTTATAGCCGAAGCCCGCCGGGTTATTGAGGAGGTGGGGGCGCAGGGACTAAGCGATAAAGGAAAGGTTATGCCCAAGCTCATCGCTCAGCTAAAAGGCAGAGCCGACGGGCGGGAGATAAACGAGGTGGTGACGGAGCTGCTTAGCTAATGCTTAAGCCATGGCTCTATCTAGCTCAAGCTTAAGGTGACCGGGGTTAGTGCCCAGGTCTATTATTTCCCAGGGTAGCTTTTGGTCAGTGTCCCACCTTTGATTAACATAGAAATCGATATCCAAATTGCTTTTCTCCACCGCTTTACGCCAGCCAGATAGAGATACTTCCTCCATATTTGCCAGCGCCTCGGCTAGTTTTATGTCCCCCCTAGCCAAAACCCCCTGAACCTGACTCCACGCCGGGCTTTCCGCCTTAATTTTAATACCTTTTGGCATCAGTCTGTTTTTGAGTAATGACAAACGCCGATTCAGGATAGAGGGCTGGGTCATGGGTAGCCACTGGAAGGGGGTGCCTGCCTTGGGCACAAAGGGAGAAATGGTGACGGCGATACGACAGCCGGTTTGCTTCCTATCAAGGATGTTCTTGTATCTAAGGGTGAGGTTTATGATTTCCTCTATATCCTCATCTGTCTCTGTGGGTAAGCCGATCATGAAATAGAGCTTGAGCAGTCTTATCCCCGGCTCAGCCACCTTATCCATTGATTCCAGGATATCGTCCTCAGAGATGCTCTTTTTAATAACCTGGCGCAGGCGCTGGGAGCCAGCCTCAGGGGCAAGGGCAATGGTTCGGGCTTCTCCCTTAGCTAGTTCCCTCAATACAATTCTAGAAAGGGGGCTCACTCGCAGTGAGCTGATGGAGAGTTCAGCCCCCATTTGACCTAACTTTAGCAGCAACTCCTCTATCTGGGGATGGTCGGAGACGGCAGGTCCAACCAGACCCAAGCGCTTCCTGTATTTGAGTCCCAGCTCAGCCTGAGCTATCAGCTTGTCTACAGAGCGATAGCGCATGGGGCGGAAGGTTTTGCTTACCAGGCAAAAGCGGCAACCCCAGTTGCAGCCCCGCTCCACCTCGATGAGATACAGGTCGCCCAGCTCGGTGTCCGGGGTGAGCACGGCAGAGGCAACAGGAAAATCATCCAGGTTTTTTGCCCATTGCCGAACCACAGGCTTTCCCGAGTAGTATTGCGGGACATAGATGCCAGGCAGCGAGGCTAGCGCCTGGAGCAAGTCGCTCCGCTTACCCCCAATGCCCTCGGCAATGACGGGCAGCATGGCCGGGATTATCGGCTCTGCCTCGCCAATACACAGGCAGTCAAAGAAGGGAGACAAAGGCATGGGGTTGGCTATGATGCAGGGACCGCCGGCTATAACCAGGGGATGCCTCTCATCGCGGTCGGCAGAATATAAGGGTATGCCGCTGGCTTTGAGGATATGGACGACATTGAAGTAGTCAAGCTCGTAGGAGACGGAAAAGGCAACGACGGCAAAGTCGGAGAGCGGTCGCTGAGATTCGAGGCATAGAGCGGGCGAGCGGCTATCCCTGTTCTCTACTTCCCAGAAGGCTCTTTCGCCGACAACCTGGCTATAGCTATTGAGCAGGCTATAGAGAGCATGAAGTCCCAGGTTGGACATACCAATATAGTAGGAGTTGGGATAGACCAGGGCGATGGGGATTCTGCCCCCCCAGTCTTTGATGATGGTGCCCTGCTCTCTGGAGAGACGCCGCCTGGCTTTCTTGATTTTATCCCAGCCCATAATATCGGTCTCATTATATAGCCTGTGGGGTAAAAATGCGATTTTAATTTAATATGGTGACCCACCCCCTGTATCCCCCTCCCTTGACAAGGGAGGGGGAAGATTTTTCAAAAAGAGGGGCTAGCGCCCCTCTTAAACACCCGAACAAAGCGAGGGGTGGGGGTTAGAGAGTCTTAAAGAGGGTGAAACCCCTATAGGGTGGGGCATGGAGAGTTTTAGAGGCGAAGCCTATGAGGGTGGGCTGGGTGGGAAGAAAGAGAACTGTTAAAAATGGGGGAGGGGGTCAGGGGGGTAGGTTTCAAAATCCTAGTATTTCTAGCACTTGGTATACCCGCAGGAGGGGCAGATGTAGCAGCCTTCCTGATAGACCAGCAGGTTGCCGCAGTCGGGGCACTGCCCGGCAAGGTTCTTGATTGAGCCGTAGCCCTCCGTCTGGGGCGGGGCGGCTTCGTTGCCAATGTGCTTTTCCAGGACGCTGGCAATGGCATCGGCGCAGGAGAGTATGGACTTGCCCTCTTCCCAGACAATAGACGGACAGCGGATACCCCGTAGCTGCTTCACCACCGCGGCAACATCTACCCCAGCTCTCAGCGCCACGGAGATAAGGCGGCAGGTGGCTTCAAGCTGGGCTGAGGCACAGCCCCCCGCCTTGCCCAGATGAGAGAAGACCTCAAATATCCCCTGCTCGTCAGAGTTCACCGTTACATACATGTTCCCGCAGCCGGTGGTCACCCTCTCGGTGACGCCAGTGGTTACCTTTGACCGTTTTCTGGGGGTGAGCACGGCACCTTCAGCCTTCTCCTCCCCACCAGCGACCAGTACCTGGGCGTCACGGCTCCTATCCCGGTAGATAGTTATGCCTTTTAGTCCCTCTTCATAAGCCGTCATATAAACCTTGGCGATATCTTCTCTGGTAGCCTCTCGGGGAAAGTTGACCGTCTTGGAAACGGCATTGTCGGTGGACTTCTGAAAGGCGGCTTGCATCCTGACATGCCATTCCGGGGTTAGTTCGTGGGCGGTAACAAATACCCGCTTAACGTTGTCCGGGACTCCCTCTATATCGTGGAGCTTGGCTCCACCAGCCAGCTGCTTCATCAACTCGTCAGAGTAGAAATCCCCGCTCTTGGCTGCCTCCTCAAAATAGGGGTTTACCTCAACCAGCTGGGCGCCATCCAGGATATTTCTGGTATAGCTCAGGGCAAAAAGAGGCTCAATGCCACTGGAGCAACCGGCGATTATGCTTAAGGTGCCGGTGGGGGCGATGGTGGTGCAGGAGGCATTTCTCATCTTAGGACCCCCGGGCACATCGTAGATGCTGCCGGCAAAGGCGGGGAAAACACTTCGCTCCTCAGCTAACCCCGCCGACGCTTTACCTGCCCCATCGTGGATAAAGCGCATAACCTCGGTCCCAACCTTTAGCGCCTTCTCCGAGTCATAAGGGATGCCCAGCATGATTAACATGTCGGCAAAGCCCATCACCCCCAGCCCAATCTTCCTCGATTTCTTAGTCATCTCCTCTATCTGAGGCAGGGGGAATTTATTGACATCAATGACGTTATCCAGGAACCTGACCGCAATTTTCACTGCCTCAGCTAGTCTGGGATAATCAATCTCCGTAGTCCCGTTGGTGGTTCGCAACATCTTAGCCAGATTGATAGAACCCAGGTTACACGACTCATAAGGGAGCAGGGGCTGCTCACCGCAAGGGTTGGTAGATTCAATTTTGCCTAAATGGGGGGTGGGGTTATCCTTATTTATCTGGTCAATAAAGACAATGCCGGGGTCGCCGGTCTTCCACGCCATATCTACTATCTTGTCGAACACCTCTTTGGCATTGAGCTTAGCCACCGCCTTTTTGGTGCGTGGATTTATCAGCTCGTAGTCCGTGCCAGCCTTGACTGCCTCCATAAACTCAGTGGTTGCCGCCACCGAGATATTGAAGTTAGTCAAAGCAGTGGAGTTATCCTTGGCGGTTATGAACCTCATAATATCGGGGTGGTCAACGCTTAAGATACCCATGTTTGCCCCCCGCCGTGTTCCCCCCTGCTTGGTGACATCGGTGGTGGTATCAAACACCTCCATGAAGGAGACCGGGCCACTGGCTACCCCGGAGGTGGACTTAACAAAGTCGCCTTCAGGTCTTAAATGGCTGAAGGAAAAGCCAGTGCCGCCGCCGCTCTTATGAATAAGGGCGGTGTATTTTACGGCATCAAAGATGGACTCCATTGAGTCACCAACGGGAATGACAAAGCAAGCTGACAATTGACCCAGCTCCCGCCCGGCATTCATCAGGGTGGGCGAGTTGGGCAGGAACTCTAAGTCCGCCATCAACTGGTAGAATTCCTCTTCTCTTGCCTTGACATCTGCCTTGGGGTCATAGATAAGCTCGGCAGAGGCAACAGCCTGCGCCACACGGCGCAACATCTCCTCCGGTGTCTCAATGACTTGCCCCTGTTTATCTCTCTTCAGATACCTTTTTTCCAAAACATGAACTGCGTTTTCGGTGAGATTGATGCCCGATGGGGGCTGAACCTTGGGTCTGACCACAGTGGTTGATTCCATCTCGGGCTTGACCTCCTCTCGCTCGGCTGGCTGTTCCGCCTGTAAGATTTCCATGACCATAGCCTGGATTTCAGCATCGGTGGGCAGGCGACTCGGCCGGCGGGACTGGGGCACCAGGTCCTCCATCCCCGGTAGTGGCTGCTCCATGCGTTCCGTCGCCAGCAGGGACGGTGTCTGTTCCAGGCGCTCAATAACCTGAGCCGTGAGCTGTTCTATCTGCTTTCTATCCGGTATGCCCATTGACTCGGCGGCGGCAAAAATAGCCCGCGCAATCCGGGTGCGATTAACCAGTGGCTGGCTGGATGATTGATTAGCTGGGCTCATGTTCGGCTCCCCCTCTTAGCTCTGCCCTTCTTCTGGCCTGCCCGCCGCCCCTTAACCACCCCAGCCAGTTCCTCGGTGGGCAGTAAGGGCAATTGGTTGGAAGGGTGGGACGCTTCGGCTCTCGTCTCGAGCAGGGTATCTACCTCCTCTTTCAGCGCCGTGATGTCAGCAAATTCCCGGTAGACGCTGGCAAAACGGATATAGGCAATGTGGTCCAGAACCTTTAGCCGTTCCATTACCATGTCACCAATGACGGCACTGGGTATCTCCGCCTTGCCCCCCTGGTAAAGCTCAGCCTCTATATCATCAACCAGCTTATCCACAGTGCCAGTGGGCAAGGGTCGTTTTTCACAAGCCTTGCGAATACCGGTTAGTAGCTTGTCCCGGTTGAATTCCTCCCGCCTCTCATCCTTTTTAATCACAAACAGGCTAGCTGGTTGCAACCGCTCATAGGTGGTAAAACGAGAGCCACAGCCCAGGCACTGACGCCGGCGGCGTATCCCGTCGTTGACCTCACGAGAATCTATAACCTTGTCTTCAGCATGACCACAATAGGGGCAATTCATCAGCAATCACCACATCATATAGTGCAACGGAGCTAACATACCACAATATATAGTATTTGTCAAGGGGTTATTTAGCCAAAAAGGAAAAAAGAAGGCTGTCTCTAACAGATTGACTTATCATATCTGAGTGGTATACTAGACTTAGACTATACTGAATAGTTAGCTTGGCGAAGGTCTTATTTGCCGGGAAAAATGGGGGAGGGAACTATGTTTGGCCATAAACACTATGTGCCTATTCTGAAGGCGAAACAAAGTGAGTGTATGGCTTTGCGGAATTTAAACTCAGATCTTAAAGAAAATATGGTGCCATTATTTGAGATGCAACCAAGAGACACACAGAGTTTACTCGAACGCACTATTGGGCAAATAGAAAATAGCTGGGAAAAACACCTACCTCTTTATCTAGATATCGATAGGGACTACTTATCATCAAACGCTGATGAAGCTCTTATCAACTTTATATACGCACTCAATCGCAGCCAAGAAAAAGAGTACAAATTCATACCAGTAACTGGCTTAAGGCGCTCCACTAGATATCAAGAAATTATTCAGTCATCAATCAAGCAACAGTCACACGGTGTTTGTGTCCGCTTGGAAAGTATAGATTGGTTAAACTTACAGGAATTAAATCAAAATATAGAAAAACTGATTTCAGAATTTGATTTGTCTTATGATGAGGTAGATATTCTGTTAGATTTTGGCACCTTCCTCCCAAGCCAATCTGGGACTATAGTCACCTCTGCTACTACTACAATTAATAAATTAGCGAAATTAAAAGATTTCCGTAATTTAGTCATCTCAGGTACAGCATTTCCAGCCAGTCTTCCTCGCGCTATAAAGTCAGTTCACAAACTACCACGGTCTGAATGGTTAGTATGGTCGACTCTTAAATCCAACAAAATGGTTGAACGTATGCCTATCTTTGGTGATTATACGATTGTTCACCCTGAATTTCCCGAAATAGATTTCAGGTACGTCGAAATTGCTCCAAAAATAAAATATGCAACTGAAGCTGAATGGATATTCATAAGATGGGATAAGGGGGATTGGGCTGCATTTCACGACGTGTGTCGTTTACTAGTGGGGCAATCTGAATTCAGTGGAGAAGAATTTAGTTGGGGGGACAGCCGTATTTATGAATGCTCTACTCACGCTTACGATACTGGTAATCCAGGACAATGGGTGACTATTGGAATAAATCACCATTTAACGTTCGTTACTGAGCAGATCGCCAGTTTCCCCGGGCTTTGAGGCGCTCTCTCACGACTTCACGCAGCTCTTCAACAGAAAGGTTGTCGACAATCCTCTGCCACAAAGCACGACGAGGCTTGCTTAACATCCCCTCGGCTAGACCACGTTCTTTAAGTACTTTGAGTGATTCATCACGCCACAGAAGCTGTACTAGTGAAAATGGATCAATGTATGGATTAAGTTCTGGCTGGCGGATGACCTGAAAACAGACCTCACCCCTCCTCATTAAAGCCTCGGTTATACCCCACCAACAGGGGATCCTATCCGTGATTTTATTTACATGGCGCCCACTTGTGACAATAGTAACAGTGTCAAAAGTCCTACTGTAGACTTCTTCCTGCAATGGTAGACGCTCAAGTGTGTCTCGTTCACTTTTTATTTCATAGCCGTTAAAGGTGCCATTTACAACTGCAATATCCACCCTCACAGCACCTTTGCAAAGACCAACTTCATCAATTATAAGTGTATCTGGCTCTCTGGCATTAATAGACTCTAGCTTCTGCTTTAGCGCGGTCCGAATATCGTAATCACGCATCAGAAAGCCCCTCTCCGCAAAGTTTATACCTCTTGACTTGGAAAAGCAATATTTTCACTCCTTCTACAAAAAGGCTGTAGAGCAAAAACACCTACAGCCTTTAGCCTGGCAGGGTTAGTAGATTCCCAAGGAGCTTTACCACTAGGGTACGCCAGGCGGAGTCTTAATAAGTTTAGTTGACTGGGTTATTGGTTGGCGCCGATGGCTAAACAAGGGACGACGCAGGAAAGCAGGGGTATCTAGTTCCTCTTCGCTCTTCAAGCCCTTAAGTAGCTGCATAAACTCATCTTCTCGACTGACCCCTGCCAATCCTAACTTGGAGGCAAAGCCGGTGGCAATCAAGGTGATCCTTACCTCATCCCCCATACTGGGGTCCTGAACCACGCCAAAAATGATGTTAGCCTCAGGGTCTACGGCTTGCTTTATTACATCAGCCGCTTCATTAACCTCAAACAGGGTAAGTCCAGTGCCGCCAGCAACATTGAATAACACGCCCTTTGCCCCCTCAACAGAAACATCTAACAAGGGGCTAGCCAAGGCTTCGTTAGCCGCATCGGCAGCTCGGCTCTTACTTGAACCCACGCCCATGGACATCCAGGCTGGACCAGCGTCCTTCATCACTGCCTTAACATCAGCAAAGTCAAGATTAATCAGCCCGGGGACAGTGATAACCTCGGCAATAGCCTGAACTCCGTGGCGCAGCACATCATCAGCTAGCTTAAAGGCGTTATCTACCACTGTCTTCTGGTCACAGAGGTCAAGCAAGCGGTCGTTAGGGATAATGATAAGGGTGTCAACCTTGCCCAGGAGGCGAACAATACCATCCTCAGACACCTCGGTGCGGTGGACACCTTCAAAGGTGAAAGGCTTGGTGACCACGGCAATGGTCAAAGCCCCTGTCTGCTTACCTATCTCAGCCACCACCGGGGCTGCCCCAGTGCCGGTGCCGCCACCCATACCGCAGGTGATAAATACCATATCCGCTCCTGAGAGAAGTTCAGTGAGTTCGTCACGGTTTTCTTCAGCTGCCTTCTGACCCATGACATGGTCGCCGCCTACTCCTAATCCTCTGGTGAGCTTCTCTCCAAGCTGGACACGGACAGGGGCTTCGGTGATAGACAGAGCCTGGGCATCGGTATTCATGCCAATGAACTCCACCCCCTGGATTTGCTCCCTGACCATGCGGGTTACAGCGTTACAGCCACCGCCACCCAAGCCGCAAACCTTAATCTTAGCTGGGTTAGGACTGAAGGTTGTTTTTGCCATTTTCCCCCTCCTTTCTTTACCACTTAGCTTAAGAAACTACAGCTAGTGGAACATACCAAAAATTCGGGTCATGAAGCGTCGCAAACCTAAGCCAAGGCCGTGACGCTGCCAGGTTTGCATTTCCCTATGTTTTGCTCCCCACAATAGCAGACCAACGCTGGTGGCATATGCCGGGTCATGAAGGGTGTCAGCGATGCCATATATATTGCCGGGAACGCCTACCCTTACCGGGAGCTGCAATGTATTGCGCCCCAGGGTTTCTATGCCAGCCAGGTTAGCGCTGCCGCCGGTGAGCACTAGACCATCAGGGACTAATGTTTCATATTCAGAGTTTGGCATCTCAAGCACGATAAGCCTTAGGACTTCCTCTACCCTAGCTCGGATAATGTCACACAGGTCTTGGTGAGAGACACCATGTCCATTGGTCATCAGGGTATCGCTGCCGCTACCCCCCCTGGTTTCATAAACGGGGGTAACACTGCCATACTTCTTTTTCATCTCCTCGGCCACATCAAACGGCAGCCCCAGACCAATAGCAATGTCCCTGGTGATTTGATAACCGGCTACCGGTAGAATGGCGGTATGCCAGATACTCCCCTCCCTGAAGATGGCGATATCGGTGGTACCACCTCCTATGTCAGCCAGTATGACGCCCACCTGCTTCTCGTCCCCAGTGAGTACCGCCTCGCTACTGGCTAAAGGCTCCAGAATAAGGTCGTCGATATCAATGCCGATGCCCCGGATGCACTTTACCAGATTCTGAACCGAAGTTACGGCG
This sequence comes from Dehalococcoidia bacterium, assembly GCA_030615425.1. Next base: position 16,784 of record JAUWZG010000002.1, on the reverse strand, counting down.
GCGGTGATGATATGCGCCTCCACATCCAGTCTGAAGCCATGCATTCCTATCGGGTTCTTGACTCCTGATTGACCATCAACGGCATAACCACGAGGAATAACATGGAGTAGCCTTCTATCGACAGGAACCCTAATGCTCCGGGCAGTTGTTAGGACTCGCCTCAGGTCATCAGAACGCACCAGCCGGTCATTACGAGTAATGGCTACCACCGCCCGGTTATTCAGCGAGCTGACATGCCTGCCGGTTACGCCGACGTAGGCTGATTCCACCTTGTAACCGCTAGCTTGCTCCGCTTTCTTCACTGATTCCCGGACTGATTCTCTGGCTTCATTGATGTTGACCACCAGTCCCTTGTGCAAGCCTAGGGATGGAGTAACACCCACGGCTACAACCCGGATAGTACCCCCACCATCCATATCGGCTATAGTGGTGCATACCTTAGTGGTTCCAACATCGATAGAAGTTAAGATGCTTCGCTTTTTCATCTACCCCCTCCTTCTTGAATATATTCTAAACTCCACTTGCTGGTGTTATTTTTCACATCTTCAAACCTCCCCATATTACAGATTTCGGTTAACCCGAAAGAAATTGCTCACCAAGTCCGGTAATGCGCTCAGCCGCTCTCAATTTGGCACTGCGGCTGCGAGGATTAAATTGAACCTCGGCAAAGGAAGGAGTAATAACCTTTTTACTAACTAACCTCAGGCAGGCTTTTTCTCCGCTTGCCTCCTGGCGCATGAAATTCTTAACTATGCGGTCCTCAAGGGAGTGATAGCTAATAACAACCAGTCTGCCCTCGAAGCCAAGAAGGTCGACCGCCTGCTTTAGAGCTGACTCCAGGTGCTCAAGCTCCTGGTTAACCGCTACGCGTATTGCCTGGAAGGTTTTGGTGGCGGGGTGAATCCGGCCCCGCCTGCCGCCGACAGCCTGCTCTATCGCCCCGGCTAGCTGAAGGGTGGTGGTTATGGGACGCTGGCGCACAATGTGGCGGGCTATTTGTCGACTGTAGCGCTCCTCACCATATGCCTTTATAAGGTGAGCTAACTGCTTCTCAGGGGAGGAGTTGATAATAATGGCGGCCGTAATCTCCTGGCTGGGACTCAAGCGCATGTCTAAGATGGCATCATGCTGGAAGCTGAAACCACGATTATTATTCTCCAGCTGCAGAGAGGAGAGACCCAGGTCAAACAGGATGCCGTGTACTGGGAAGAAGCCACGCTTCATACAGATTGCCCGCAGATTGACGAAGTTCTGATTAACTAGAAGGATTGAGCTGCTGTAGGCTTCAAGCCTGGCTCTGGCTATCTTTATAGCTTTGGGGTCGGCATCAATGCCCAGTAACTGCCCACCAGGTGAGCTGTATTCCAAAATGGCAGCCGCATGACCTCCAGCCCCAATGGTGCAGTCAATATAGCGACCTCCAGGCTGAACATTTAGCGCCTCAATGGTCTCTTCCAGTAATACCGGGATATGAGTAGGTGCTGCTGACATGGTTACGCTCATCGATGCCTCTCCAGGCTCTCTATAATCTGCCAGGCTTGTTCTTGGCTTAAAGCCTTCTCTGATTCCCAGTGCACCTTATTCCATAGTTCAAGATAATTGTTGGCTCCAGCTATAATCACCTCATCCACAATCTCAGCATGCTGCTTCAGCGCAATCGGTAGGGCTATTCTTCCCTGCCCATCTATTTTGAGTCTAAAGGCGGTAGCGAAAATAGCCCGATTTAACCTTCTCAACTTACTGCGAGTAACTGAACCAGCAGTAAGTTCATCCGCCAGCTTTTTCCACTCGGGTAAGGGGTAGACGGTGATGCACTTTTCCACCCCCGGCGTCAGCACCACCCCCGCCTTCAGTTCACCTCTGAACTTGGGCGGGATAGGCACCCTACCCTTTTCGTCAATCCTATATTCAAATTCACCTTGGAACATACTCACCCCAATTTTACCCTAGTTTACCATAATTTCCCACTTTCTACCATCTATAGCATAGATATCCCCATTTGTCAATACCCATTAGATTAAATTCTTCCAAATTCGCCCATTTGGCTATATTCCCCATATGTGATAAAATAGAATCTGTTTTAACCGAGGCAGTATTATGTTTAACCTGGGCATTGTTACCATCAGTGATAAGGCGTGGCAGGGAAAGCGCCCTGACGAGAGCGGCAAGGCAATTCGGGAGATCTTCTCCGCAGTGGATTGCCAGGTGGTTAAGTATGAGGTCATTCCTGATGAGATGGATATCATTGCTCAAAAGCTTACCCAGTGGGCAGACGAAGGCAGCGTGGATGTCATTATAACTACCGGGGGCACAGGATTGGGACCACGCGATGTTACCCCTGAGGCTACCCTTTCTATAGTGGATAAGGTTGTGCCCGGCTTGGCTGAGATGATGAGAGCCCAATCTTTCAGCGCCACGCCTTTCTCCTTACTGAGTCGGGCGGCGGCTGGGGTGAGGAAAAAGTGCCTCATTATCAACCTGCCGGGTAGCCCCAAGGCAGTTCGGGAGTGCCTTGAGGTAATATTGCCTCTCCTGCCTCACGCAGTGGAGGTTATTAAAGGAAGGGTGGGCGAGCACACCATCCCCGATACGGGGAAGGATTAGACAAGTGCAGATTGATATTTTGACCCTGTTTCCCGAGATGTTCCAGGGCATGTTCAGCCTTGGCATCATGAAAAGGGCTATAGACCAGAAGCTGGTCGGCGTCGGCGTTCATAATATTCGGGACTATACCCATGATAAACACCACACCGCTGATGACTATCCTTATGGCGGCGGGGCGGGCATGGTGCTCAAGCCCGAACCCATTTTTGAAGCCGTAGAGTCTATAGAAAGGAAGGCTGACACACCGGTTATTCTGCTCTCCCCGCAGGGTCGGCTCTTCTCACAACAAGTTGCCCAGGAGCTATCCCAGCATAGCCATCTAATTCTTATCTGCGGTCACTATGAGGGGGTTGATGAGCGGGTGAGAGAGCACCTGGCTACTGATGAGATTAGCATCGGCGATTATGTGCTCAGTGGTGGTGAGCTGGCAGCTATGGTGGTAATAGATGCTGTATTCAGGTTAGTGCCCGGGGTTCTTGGTTCCGAGGCTTCGCCACTGGATGATTCTCATGTCGCTGGGCTGCTGGAGTACCCTCAATATACCCGCCCGGCTACATATCGGGGATGGCCAGTGCCCGAGGTCTTACTCTCGGGAAACCATGCCCAAATTGATAACTGGCGCCGTGAGCAGGCTATCCGGCGCACGTGGGAGCACCGCCCTGAGCTATTGGACAAAGCCAAGCTAAGTCCTGAGGAGAGGCATTTAGTGAAAAAATTGAGGTAATCTTAATATGGATGTTACTACATTATTTACAGACGAACCAAATCCCAATATTCCTGCCCTTGCCCCTGGGGATACAGTAAAGGTGAGCTCCAAGATTGTGGAACGGGGTAGGGAACGCACCCAGGTATTCAACGGGGTAGTGATCAAGGTCCGCCGCGGCGCCGATGGCGGAAACTTCACCGTGAGACGGGTTGCCCGTGGCGTAGGCGTGGAGCATACCTTTCCTTTTTCCTCGCCACTGGTGGAAAAGGTGGAGGTGGTGCGACATGGAAAGGTGCGCCGAGCCCGGCTTTATTATATGCGTGGACTTAGTAGTAAGGCATCTCGGACTAAGGAAAAGCGGAAAAAAGATTAGGGTAAGGCTACCTCGTTGGAGTGCAGGATGAGGTATGCTGAAGTTAGTGTCAACTCACCAGTAGCCCAGCGCCGGACATTTAGCTATGCTATACCACCCCATCTAGATATTGATGTGGGGCAGGCAGTATGGGTTCCTTTTGGCGATAAGCTGCTCCAGGGCATCGTTTTGGAGCTAAGCCCCCACCCCTCGGTGGAGGAGACCAAGGAAATAGCCGGTGTTATTGAGCCCCGCCCCCTCCTGCCCCCAGCCCAGGTGTTACTAGCTCGCTGGATAAGCCCGCATTATCTATCACCCCTTTTTGACGCTGTGGCTTTGATGTTACCGCCAGGCTTTGAGCGCAAGACAGTCACTTTTGTCAGCGCCACCTCAATCCCTGACGATTTTGACCTGTCCGCTCTTAACGCAGAACAAAGGCAGGTTCTGAACCTAGTCCAGAAGCAGGACAAGGTCAGTCTAAGGCAGATTGAGAAGGCGTTAGGCAAGAAAAAGGCTCAAACCATCGTTTCACGACTGGTAAAACGAGGGCTGGCCACAAGAAGCTATGAGCTAGAGCCGGTCAGGGCAAGGCCGAAGAGGGTACCTTATCTTCGTCTGGAAGTAGCAGCCAGTGAAGCCCGGCAAGAAGCAGCCAAACTGCATAAAAAAGGGGCTAAAAAACAGGCAGTCCTTCTTGAATTCCTGGCTCAGCAGACCAAGCCGGTGTCGCTTGCTCAAGCCAGAAAGAGTGTTGACTGCTCATCATCAGTTGTTAAGGCTGTGGTCAGCCGGGGTTTGGTCTCCGTCGAGCAGGTCAAAATAATCCGCGAACCGATTTCCTATCGGGATATCGCGCCTTCTCAACCCCTCACCCTCACTCCAACCCAAAAAGCAGCCTTTGAGGCGATTAAGTCCAGCCTGACGGAGGGCAAAGCTGAGGTTTTTCTCCTCCACGGGGTTACCGGCAGCGGCAAGACCGAGGTCTACCTTCAAGCCCTGGCTGAGGCGGTAAAGCTGGGGAAGCGGGGCATTTCTTTAGTCCCCGAGATTGCCCTCACCCCCCAGACTATAGAGCGATTTGCCTCCCGCTTCCCCCACCGGGTGGCGGTGCTCCATTCCAAACTGTCTTTGGGTGAGCAGTTCGACGAGTGGCAGCGAATAAGAGACGGGGAATTTGATGTGGTCATTGGTCCCAGGAGTGCTATTTTTGCCCCCCAGCCCGACCTCGGTCTCATCGTTATTGATGAGGAGCATGAGTGGACCTACAAACAGAATGATAAATCGCCCCGTTACCACGCTCGTGATGTAGCCATAAAACTGGCTGAGCTGACCGGAGCCGTGGTCATTCTGGGCAGTGCCACCCCCGATGTAGAGACCTTCTACCAGGCACAAAGAGGGGACTACCGCCTACTTCAGCTTCCGGGGCGGGTTACCCCCCGTGATGGCTCGGCACTGCCCCAGGTTGAGGTGGTAGACTTAAGGGAGGAGCTCAAGGCAGGGAACAGGAGCCTTTTCAGCCTCTCTCTGTCGCAAGCGATGAGCCAGGCGGTGACCAACGGGGAGCAGGTAATCCTCTTTCTCAATCGGCGGGGAGCAGCCACCTTTATCCAGTGTCGCAGTTGTGGCTTTGTCCTCCGCTGCAAGCGTTGCGAGGTTCCTCTCACCTATCACCTGGTTGAGGATACCCTGGTCTGCCACCAGTGCAACTACCGGATACCAGTCCCCGAGAGTTGCCCCCGCTGCACCAGACGCAGGATAAAATTTTTGGGTCTGGGCACCCAGAGGCTGGAGCAGGAGGTGGAGTACAGTTTCCCCCAAGCCAGGCTACTGCGCTGGGATAGCGATGTTACCCGGGGTAAGCATTCCCATGATGAAATACTGGGCAAGTTCCGCGCCCACCAGGCGGATATTCTCATCGGCACCCAGATGATTGCCAAGGGATTGGATTTACCCCTGGTTACCCTGGTGGGAGTGGTCAGCGCCGATACCGCTCTTAATCTGCCCGACTTCCGCGCCGGGGAAAGAACCTTTCAGCTCCTGTCTCAGGTGGCGGGAAGAGCGGGGCGGGGCACCTTGGGGGGAAGGGTTATTATTCAGACCTACGCCCCTGAGCACTATGCCATTCAGGCAGCCGCCGAACACGACTATGTCTCATTCTATGAGCGGGAGATTGACTACCGGCGCCAGCTTCATAACCCGCCTTTCACCCGGCTGGCCTGCCTTACCTATAGCCATCCCAACGATGCCCTTTGCCAGCGGGAGACAGAAAGAATGAAGCAGGGCTTAAGCCAAGAAATAGAATCACAAGGAATAGCTGACATCGAACTCATTGGACCAGCCCCGGCATTTATTCACCGATTACGGGGCAGGTTTCGGTGGCAGCTTATACTTCGCGGCTCAGAGCTTTCTGCCTTTCTCTCACCAATACCCTTCCCTCAGGGCTGGACAGTAGACATTGACCCGGTAGGTCTGGTTTAGTAAACTGGAACCTGATAAACTCTTGGGGGGTTAAGATGGCGGTTCTTCCTGTTCGTGTTCTCCCTGACCCTGTATTGAGACAGAAGTCAAAACGGGTCAAAGCTATTGATAGCTCAATCCAGAGGTTAATAGAAGATATGCGTGAGACGATGCACGCCGTTCCCTGGCGGGTAGGATTAGCCGCTCCGCAGGTGAGCACCCTGTTGCGAGTGATTGTTATTGGCATACCAGAGGAGGAGGATATAGTCCTGATTAACCCCGAGATAGTGCGACGGACGGGCGAACGCCTGGTAACCGAGGGCTGCCTGAGCGTCCCTGGCTATTTTGGGGAGATTAAGCGCGCTGAGTCAGTTACAGTTAAAGGGCGAGACCCGAAGGGGAAGGAGATACGAATCAAGGCAAATGAACTTCTGGCTCAAGTACTGGAGCATGAGATAGACCATTTAAATGGGGTACTCTATATAGACCACCTGGAAAGAACGGCTAAGCTATACAAGATTGAACCTGATACAGCTCAGCTCTAAGAGGGGCTTTTGCCAATTTGCCTCCAAAGCCGACTGACCAACCCTCCCGCTCCATCTGATGAACCTTAATGATGACTCCGGGCTACAGTGGAGCGGGCAGTTTTGCCAACTGGCACCTCAGGGACAAAATAGAAAAGGTCATCAAATTTGTAGCCGGGGAAGGCTTCCATTGCCCCGGTAATGAATTTCCGATTGATATTCCGCTTGCCTTCAAGCACGCGGTAAACCTGGCTTACCGATATTTCCATAGCCTCGGCTAGCTCAGACAGGCTCTTATAGTTCCTGTGGTATAGGTCAAAAACCCTTGTTTTCAGTAGCATGATGCTCACTTTCATGCCAACTGGCAATATTATAACCCTAAGCCCGCCCTTTGTCAAGTGGCCTTTATCTAAATTAGTCAATTTTTCCGCTTAATAGGTATTGACATTTGCCATTTGGCGAATTATAATTTACCTACTATGGAGCGAGATATAAGCAACAACTTTGGCGAAATAATCAGGCAGGGAAGAATTACAATGCGGCTAACACTGAGCCAGCTTAGTGCTATGTCAGGCGTATCTTCATCACACCTAGGTCGCATTGAAAGAGGAGAACGTTTCCCTTCAGGTTCAATCCTTCGAAGAATCGCCGAACCTTTAGGCTTTGAGGAAAACGAGTTATTTACTCTAGCCGGCTATCTGTCTCCCAGCCCCGCGGGCATATCTGAGAGTCGTTCTCGCTATGGCGGCGGAGAACTGGACCCCTATGTGGCTAGGATGTTAGCCCAGGAGCCGGTTGATGTGCAGCGCGCCGTTATCGGAATCCTCACTATCTTAAAGAGCATTGCCAAGGGCATGACTGAAGAAAGTCAATAACAGCGCCTTTGGCCAATATTCACCCCCAACAATGTCTAATTAGCCGCTACTGAAGCCTGCCCGGGAAAAAGCGCTTGTTGGCAACCTCTTACTGAATTCCCTCTTGCTAAGTGAGCGAACTGGTAGTATAGTGTAACTTTAGAATATTATTGGGTAAAGAAGCTTTGAAGCTATTTATTGAGCCTAGAGCCTCATCAATACTAGCTGCGGTAAGCAATTTCCTCACCGAGCAGGATATAAAGTCATATCTTGTCGGTGGATTTGTCCGCGACGTGCTGCTTAAGCGAGATACGGCTGACATTGATATTGTGCTAGCCGCCGATGCGGTGGAGATTGCTCCCCAGATAGCCGATGCCCTTGGTGGCAAGTTCATCCTGCTGGATAAGGTGAACAGGGTGGGCAGGGTAGTGGTGGTTGATAAGGAAGCACCATCTGGAGGTCGGTGGCAGCTTGATTTCTCCACATTTCAGGACAGCATTGAGCAGGACTTAGGCCGGCGCGATTTCACCATAGATTCCATAGCCGTTGACCTCGGGGAGTTAGCCAAGGATGACGCCGACGTTCGTCTCATAGACCCGTTTGATGGTTGGGCTGACCTTCAACAGGGGGTGATTCGGACTGTCTCTGAGACAGCTTTCCAGTCGGATGCCGCCCGCCTATTACGGGCGGTGCGCCTGGCGGCTGAGCTTGGTTTTGGTCTTGATAGCCAGACTGAAGTTTTAATCCAACGCAATTGCCACCTTATAGCTGATGTAGCTGGTGAGCGACTGAGGGAGGAGCTACTCCGGCTGCTGGCCGTCCCTCAACCCCAGCGTTTTTTATCCTACCTCGATGACCTGGGGCTGGTTGAGGCTCTTTTTCCCGAGCTGGCTCAGGCAAAGGGAGTTGAGCAACCCAAGGAGCACTTCTGGGATGTCTTTGACCATTCAATACAGACGGTGATTGCCGTTGATTTTCTGCTTCATCAGGGAAGCTGGGAATATGCCAATGATGAGGTCCTGGCTATTGCCCCATGGTCAGAGGTATTGAGCCAGCACTTCACCCAGGAGGTAAGCAGCGGTAGCACCAGGAGGTCACTACTCAAGCTAGCGGCGCTACTTCATGATGTGGCTAAACCCGAGACTAAAGCTGTTGGCGAAGACGGACGGACGCACTTTCTGGGACACGCTAAGCTGGGGGCAGCTGTGGCGGTGGATATCCTGGAAAAGTTGAGATTTAGCAGCAAAGAAGTAAAAATAGTGGAGGTTGTGATAAAGTATCACCTCAGACCGGGGCAGCTGAGTCATAATGAACTTCCCACCCAGCGGGCTATTTACCGTTACTTTCGCGATACCGCTGACGGGGGCATTGATACACTTTTTTTGAGCCTGGCTGACCATTTAGCCACCAGGGGACCACAGCTAAATCTGGCGGGGTGGCAGGAGCATACCCAGATGGTGGAGTATATATTAGGCCAGCATTTCGAGCAGGAGAGGCTGGTGATTCCACCTAAACTGGTTGACGGGCATGATTTAATCCATATCTTCGGCTTAAGCCCCGGACCCAAGATTGGAGAGGCATTGGAGGCGGTGCGCGAGGCACAAGCCTCAGGTGAGGTGGCTACCAGAGAGGAGGCTCTGGCTTATATCCGTGAGAGGCTAGCAACTAAGGCAGTGTGAATAGATATGACTAGAAGAAATACGCTGGTTTTCATAGTAGTATTATTGCTCTTTGCCTTTGCCGTTTGCGCCCTAATCTACCCCATGTTTGACCGGGAGGAAATGCGGCTGGGACTGGACTTGCAGGGTGGTATCCACATAGTTTATCAGGCCGATTTGTCTGAAGTTGAGCCGGGCGAGAGAGCTAGCGCCCTGGAGGGGGCAAAAGAGATTCTCAATAACCGGGTTAACCCGCTGGGGGTAACCGAGCCGGTTATCCAGATACAGGGCGCAGACCGAATTCTGGTTGAGCTGCCCGGCCTCAACATTACTGATAAAGAGAAGGAAGCGCTGGGACGGGTGGACATATTGGCGTTTGGGGAACTGGCTGCCGCCGACGAAGAGGCGAAGTGGGAGAATGAACTGGGTAGATGGAAGCCGGCTACGGCAGTGATTGACGGCGAGGAAATGGCACTAACTAGCCGCTACTTCAAGACAAATACCTATGTGGGCCCAGGTGAGATGGGGGGAGTAGAACTACACTTTGAATGGGACGAGGAGGGGGGCCAGCTATCCGAGCAAATCACCGGGCGGCTTATCGGCGAGCCGCTGGCTATCTTTGATGGTGACTATGCGCTGCTAGACGATAATGGAATCCCCATTGCCCCTACTATTATCAGCGTTATTACCGATGTGGGGGTGATTACAGGACTAAACGTGAATGAGGCTAATCGGTTATCCAAGCAGTTGAACTTTGGCCGCTTGCCCATACCGCTTGAAATAATCTATGACCAGACCGTGTCCCCCACATTAGGCGAAGACTTCATTGACATGAGCCTTAAGGCGGGGCTAATCGGCATAGTACTGGTTATGCTCTTTATGATTGTCTACTACCGCCTGCCCGGGCTCTTAGCCAGCCTGGCTCTGGTCTTTTATGGAGCGCTGGTCATGGCGATATTCAAGCTGATTCCGGTCACCCTGACCCTGGCTGGAATCGGGGGCTTCATCCTGTCCATCGGTATGGCGGTGGACGCCAATGTGCTCATCTTCGAGCGGATGAAGGAGGAATTCAGGATGGGACGAACCCTGGGGGCGGCTATTGAGGCTGGCTTCAACCGTGCCTGGACGGCTATCAGGGACAGCAATGTAACCACCTTTATCGTCTGCGGCATTCTCTATTGGATGGGCAGCGTTCTTGTCGCCGGCGCCCCGGTGATGGGCTTTGCCGTAACCCTGTTTATTGGCGTGGCCGTGAGCATGTTTACCGCTATTGTAGTTACCCGCACCCTGCTGCGCCTATTCGTGGGCACTCCCTTAGCCAAGAAGACCAAACTGTTTAGTGCTTATCAGGAGAGAAAGTGATGTTTGATATTGCCGGTAAAAGGTCTTTGTTCTTGATTATCTCAGAGGTTATCATCCTGATTGGCATTATTGCTCTGGTGGTCTTCGGTCTTAAACCGGGGATTGAATTTAGCAGCGGCTCGATGATGACGGTGAGCTTTGAGCAGGAGGTAGAGCAGGGAGAACTAAAACAGGAACTGGTCAATCTGGGCTATCCCAATGTTATTATTCAGCGCACCGGAGAGGGCGATTTCTTAATCCGTACTCAGGAGCTAAGCGGGGAGGAGAAGGCAGACCTAGAGGATGCTTTGAGCGCCAGATTCGGCTCCCTCACCGAGAGGGAGTTCTATTCAGTATCGTCCATGGTGGCGGCCGAGACCACCCATAATGCAATTATTGCCGTTAGCGTAGCCGCCGTTGGTATACTGCTCTATATCACCTGGGCCTTTCGCCGCATGCCCAAACCCTTCCACTACGGTATCTGTGCCATAATCGCCCTGATACATGATGTGGTGGTGGTAACGGGTATCTTCTCCATACTGGGCGCTATTATGGGCTGGGAGATTAACCTGATGTTCATCACCGGTGTTTTAGCCGTTATCGGTTACAGCATCAATAACACGGTGGTTGTTTTTGACCGAATACGTGAGAATTTGACCAGAGGTATAAGTCCCGATTTTGAGGCGGTGGTTAATAATAGCCTAGTTGAGACCCTGAGCCGTTCCCTGAATACCAGCCTGACCACCACGTTCGTGGTAGTAGCCCTGCTACTATTTGTTGGGGCATCAATTCAGAACTTCGCCATAGTTCTCCTCATCGGCATAATTTGCGGCACCTACAGCTCACTGTGTATCGCCCCCACCCTGCTCATAGTCTGGGAGAGGGGGGAGTGGGGCAAGCTCATCCTACGCAGTTAAAGCTATAGTTGGCTATGACCATCATGCAAGAGACAGAGCCAATTGAGAATAAGTACGCTTCTTGGTTGCGAAACCTTCTGGGGAGAGCAGGGGCTAATTTAATTGGTTTTGCTGATTTGAAACAATTGAATATGAGAATTACTGATGAATTTCCATTCGGAATTTGTTTTGTCATCCGATACGACGATGTAGCTGTAGACGATCTCCCCAATGATAATAACTGGCTCAAAATGAGTACGCAGCTCGGTGAAAAAGCAAAGAACATCTACGACACTGCGAAAGGGTTTATTAGCTCTCAGGGGTATCAATGGCGCACAATCACTTCCGGTATTCCCTCTGATGACCTGCCAGACCTAGGGGAAGAAATCCCTCAGAAGACCTTGGCCACACTTTCAGGCTTGGGATGGATTGGGAAGTCAACCTTGCTTATTACGCAGGAGCACGGTTCTCGAGTAAGAATCGGGACACTTATCACAGATATGCCTTTTTCTGTAGACAAGCCGATTATCGAGAGCAGTTGCGGTGACTGTACAGCTTGTGTTGATGGGTGTCCGGTAAAGGCAATAAAGGGAGCTTCGTGGGCATCAGGTAGCTTGCGCAGCAGTTTGCTCGATGTCAAAAGGTATAATCAGCACCTCTGGAGTACAAGACAGACTTTAGGACGGAAACAGACTTGTGCAATTTGTCTTAAGGTCTGCCCAAAAGGAAAAGAAAATACCAAATAATGGCTGACAAATCAGCCGTGTATAGATGGGGCATAAACTATGCCAGCCACTAAAGAGAGCGTCGCCAAACTTTCTATCTTTGCCGTCAGCTCGCTGATAGTCATGAAAGTAGTGGCGAGCGTCGTTACCGGAAGTATCGCTATCAGGGCTGATGCCGTCCATAGTGCTATTGACCTGTTCGGGGTAATCATTGGCTACATTGGCATCAGGATTTCAGGTAAGCCCCCCGACGAGCGACATCCCTTCGGACATGGTAAGGCTGAGAATATCGCTGGCGTGGTCATAGCCGGGTTGATATTTATTGCCGCGGGCACAATTTTTTATGAGGCAATAAAAAGACTAATTGTCGGCGGAGCCATAGAGCTAGTAACCATAGGTATCTATGTGACAGCAGCGGCAATAGCCATAAATCTGGCGGTTTCCTGGTATGCCTTGAGGGTAGCCCGTGCTACCGATTCCCTAGCTTTAGAAGCCACTGCTCGCGATATGTTCGCCGATGTGCTGAGCTCGGGGGCAGTCCTGGTGGGGCTAATTCTGGTAAGGTTAACCGGAATTACCATACTTGACCCCATTGTTGCCCTGCTAGTAGCGGCAATAATTGCCCGAACTGCTTACCTCACCATGAAGAAGTCGTTTGGTGGCCTGATAGATACCAAGTTACCCCAAGCAGAAGAGGATGAGATACTCTCCTGCCTCAGGGAGCATGGCGAGCAGCTAGCCGGTTTCCATCAGATACGCACCCGCAAGGCAGGAAACCAGCGTTATATTGATTTTCACCTTGTAGTATCTAAGCATATCAGTGTGGAACAGGCGCACCGGCTATGCGACGAGCTGGAGCAGGAAATAGAAGCCAGGTTGTCCTATACCAGCGTAACTATTCATGTTGAGCCCTGCGACGGCAAGTGCGAGCAGTGCTCTACTTCTCCCGACCTCTGCCAGCACACCTAAGGCAGTTTATGTATTTCCTTTATTGCCTCAATTAGGCGGCCAATGTTCGGTGCCCCAAAGCTGCGTGGTGATTGACCCAGAGGGTCATCAATAGCGGTGTTGCCCAACAGGACATCAAAGGTGGCTTTTACTGAAGCCGCTAAAGCGTTGAGGTTGTAGCCACCCTCCAGGGTGAAGACCAGACGACCGCCGCAGAGCTCATCGGCCAGCCCCTTGATAACCCTCGCCATCTGAGCAAAGCCGGTGACACTCACCTGCATCAGGGCTAACGGGTCAGCCCAATGGTTATCGTAGCCAGCGGAGACCAGAATAAGCTGGGGTTGGAACCGCTTGGCGGCGGGGACGATAACCTGCTCAAAGACCGGTAGATATTCACCATCGCCGCAGCCAGCGGGCAGCGGTATATTAATAGTGGTCCCTTTAGCGGCTCCGCCGCCAGTTTCTTTGAAGTCGCCGGTTCCCGGGTAGAAGGGATACTGGTGAGTGGAGATATACATCACCTGGGGATTATCATAAAAGGCTTCGTGGGTTGCATTACCGTGGTGGACATCAAAGTCAATGATGAGGATTCGTTCCAGCTTATATTGAGCCAGGGCATGACGAGTGGCAATAGCTATATTATTAAACAGGCAGAAGCCCATAGCTCGCCGGGAGGTGGCGTGGTGACCGGGGGGTCTGACCAGGGCAAAGGCACTGGCTATCTCCCCAGCCATCACCGCCTCCACCGCCCGGATAACGCCTCCGGCAGCATATCGGGCAGCCTCATAGGAGTCGGACGACATTACAGTATCGGCATCAAGCCAGCCACCGCCCTTTTGGGCTACCTCCTGAATATGGGAGATGTACTGCTCCTGGTGCACCAGCGCTAGTTCTTCTACTGAGGCGGGGCGGGGTTTGACCAGGGTTAGTTGTGATTTAAGCCCGGTCTGCTCCAGGTGGGAGATGATTGCCTCCAGCCTTTGGGCATTTTCTACATGCTCTCCGGTGTCATGCTTGAGATAGACGGGGTCATAGACATAGCCTACTGCCATAACGACTCCCCTAGACGATGGTCTGATGATAGCAGATACTATGCTTGGTAAACAAGGTGTTGTTGCCCCCGTCCCCTCCCCGTTTCAAACATCTCTCTATATTCCCACCCACCCGCCCTTAAGAGGTTTCACCTCTCATCATTTCTTTTCCCCACCCCACAGGGGTTAATGCAGCTCTTTTACTCCAACTTTGTCGGGGGGCTACCGAAGGAAAGTATTAGAGGCAAAGGGGTGGGGAAGAAAGTTTTAGAAGCGCAGCTTATGAGGGTGGGAGGGTGGGAAGAAAAACGACTGAAAACAGGGGAGGGCTGCTCAGTAAATGTCGAAGCGTTTGAGTTTATCACCCTGATAGATTATACTGTTATAGGCACCGCTTGGAGGTGACAGCATGCTGGCAGTAGAAAATCTCCACTTGACATTAAATGGCAACTCAATAATTAACGATTTGAGCTTGCATGTTGATAAGGGTGAAATACATGGCATCCTGGGTGAAAATGGCACCGGTAAGACTACCATTGCCAACCTTATAATGGGGACAAATAGCTACCAGCCCACCGCAGGAAAGATTATTTTTGAGGGTCAGGATATTGCTGGCCTCTCTGTTTCTCAGCGGGCAAAGAAGGGGATAACCCTAGCCTGGCAGGAGCCAGCCCGTGTGGAGGGGCTAAGGGTGAGGGACTACCTCACGCTCAGCAGCAATAATGGCCAAACTGACCAGATTGAACGCTATTTATGGATGGTGGGGATGGAGCCAGGGCAATACCTGGATAGAGATATTGACGCCACCTTAAGCGGTGGTGAGAGGAAGAGGATAGAGCTGGCTTCGGTGCTGGCGATGCGCCCCAAACTAGCCATACTGGATGAACCTGACTCCGGCATAGACATTGTCGCCTTACCGTTGATACTTAATGGCATCGTGGAAATGAATAAGCAGGGCTCGTCGGTTTTACTCATTACCCACAGTGAAAGGGTGGTAGAGATAGCCCACCGGGTGTCTATATTATGCGCTGGTAAGATAATCAAGACCGGGGCGCCATCGGAAACAAGCCTGTGGTTCAAGGATAACTGCCAAACCTGCCTCCACATCAATGAGCCAGTATATTAAGTAAGATGATTCGCTACTCAGTGGAAAAAGAATACCAGGGGATGATTGACGCCTATGAGAAAGCAGGCGGCGATAAGAGCGCCTTACAGAGTAAGGATGTAGCCAAACTGGTTATCCATGAGAATAGGGTGCTGAGCGCCGATGGGGTTAAAGGGCTAAAAATAGAGACCAAGGAGACTGAAACCGGGGTCAATGTCAATCTCCTGGTAGAGGAAGGCGCCAAGATAGCCCGCCCCGTCCACCTCTGCTTTGGCCTTCTCCCCAAGGAAGGACTGCAGGAAATCGTGATGAAGGTGAACGCTGGAGATAACAGCGAGGTACATGTAATTGCCCATTGCATCTTCCCCAATGCCGTCAAAGTGATACACAAAATGGACGCCGATATTGAGATTGGGAATAATGCCAGGTTCGATTATAAAGAAACTCATTATCATGGGGAGTCTGGTGGCATTGAGGTAATCCCCAAGGCAAAGGTTAAAGTTGGCAAGGGGGGAGTATGGCAGAGCACCTTCACCCTAAGCCAGGGGCTGGTGGGAAAGCTGGACTACGATTTTGAGGTGACCTGCCAGGAAAAGGCAGTAGCGGAATTGATAGTAAAGGCATATGGCAAGGGGTCTGACGATATAAAGATATGGGAGAAAATCCATCTCAACGGAACAGGAGCCAGGGGTCTAGCCAAGAGCCGCCTGGTGCTGGGTGACAAGGCTAAGGCTGAGGTCAGAGGAGAAACCTACGGCAATGCACCATATGCCAGGGGACATGTTGACTGCATAGAGCTGGTCAACGGGACAGAGGCAGTAGCCAGGGCAATACCAATCGTCTCGGTAACCGATGGCAAAGCAAAGGTAACCCACGAAGCAGCTATCGGTAGCATAGATAAAAAACAGGTAGAGACCTTAATGGCAAGGGGTCTGGACGAGGACGAGGCGGTAGATGTTATTGTCAGAGGCATCTTGAGGTAGCTGGGCAAAAGCGATGTCCTTGGACTTAACCAAGGTAGCGGCGCAGGTGGGAAGCATGGTCGCCAGGCTGAAAGCCGACGGTGAGGAGAGGCAAAAGCGCCTGCAATACGCCCTTAATATACTCCATGATAAGTCCATTGACCTTGAGCACCTGAGAAAGAAGATTGAATCCAGCAAGACCACCTGGCTGGTGGCTGGTTTGGTTGATGGGCTTGACCAGCACTACAAACCACCATCGCTCCCTCCAGAATTTTCGGTTATTGCCACCGACGGCTCTCATATTGATGTCGACCGCCATAAGTCGACCAGGTGCTACCTGATAAACATAGGAACGGTCATGCTTGGCTATGGCGCCCAGCCCGAGGCGCTGCTTGACAGCTTCCCTTCGCTTTACTTCGGGGACGAAGACCTGGTTATTGCCCCTGACGGGGCTAAAGGCCGGGAGCAGCCAATAGAAGGCGTCCTTCTGGGAATAAAGCGCGCTGTTGACGAGTGCCGCCGTTTGGCTGAACTGGCGGCAGAATTGCCTTCGGGTAGCTCAAGCCTAGCACTGCTTGACGGCTCGCTCATTCTCTGGGGTCTGGCGGGACAGGTGTATCC
>JAUWZG010000040.1 GCA_030615425.1 Dehalococcoidia bacterium | reverse complement strand
AGCTCATTGATTGCTTCCTGGTTTACCCGTAACGGCGCCTTCGTCTGGCGCTCTTTTGCGCTTTTAAACGTGCTGTCTCTCCCTTGGATAGAAAATGACGATGGGCCTTTGCCTCGCGCAGGATTCCACTCGTCTGCACCATCTTTTGAAAGCAACGCAACAGGGAATCTTGGGATTCACCTTCACGTATCAAGACTTGCGGCGACATAACACACCAACACATTCTAGGGACATACACGGACCAATTATCTCCAGCCCCTGTATGTCCACAAGGTCAAACCAGTTTACCTGGCCGGTCTGTTTTTTCGGTAGCAATCACTACAGTACACTGGCTTATCACCGCGAGGCTGGAAAGGAACCTCGGTCTGTTTGCCGCATGAGGCACAAGTCGCTGGGAACATCTGGCGGGGTGAGCCGTAGTTACTGAAACCACGACTGCCACTCCCACCTCGCTCGGCCTTTTTCGCCTGGCGACACGAGGAACAGCGTTTTGGTTCATTAGTAAAGCCTTTGGCTTGGTAGAATTCTTGATCCTCAACGCTGAAGGTGAAGTTGGCACCACAATCGGTACAGATAAGTGTCTTGTTCTCGAAACTCATCGGATGACCTCCTCTCTTCGTAATTTTAGTTGGAGTTCGGGTCATCCAATACTAGATATAGATTCAATGGGATTATAAGAAGCTTGTAATAACCTAAACTTGAACTTCGCTTATTATACACTAAAGAGAGTCTCTTTGTCAAACGGGGGCAGGTCTCTGTGTACTCTTGGTTGCTTTTTGCAGTGTGATGCTTCCGTCGTAGTAACAAAATGACGGATTGTTACTCTCGAAACGTATATTATTAATCTTCTGATAGGTAAGGAATAGCCCTTGTCCCCATTAAACCATGTCGGTAAGCCAGTGATATTGAAACAATGCCTTTAGTGGCGTATATTAATATCAAGATATGAATAAATCAGAATTTAAGAAGTATTTTGAAGAGTACCTCTCCAGTATTGAGGAAGTCAAACAAAAGAAAGCACATCACGACCAGCTGAGAAGTATTTTCATTGGCTTCCTGAGCAAAGCTTTTGGTGTCGAATATGACGAAATTGAGCTTGAAAAGGGCGTTAAAATTGCCAAAGTAAAAGGTTACATAGATGCCCTATATCAGGACGTTGTATTTGAATTCAAACGAGACCTTACAATTGAGAGGGAAAAAGGATTATTCTGCTTGATATAAGTCCCTACAGATAGAATGCCCAGAGGCTGAGGCCATCTTGCGAATTTAGCTATATCCGTATCTGGCCTCCTTGGCGGACGTAGCCGAATTAGGCGCTGTAGTATAGCGGCAAACAGGTCTCTGGACACGGCCACCTCAGCCAGCTGGAAGATAATCTGCCGAGCGTGGCGCACAAGAGGCTGAGGCCATCTTGCAAATTTGGTTATATACGTATCTGGTCTCCTTGGCGGAGGAAGAACTAACTGGACCTTTTCAATTTTTTTTGATGCTCTCATTTTCATCTCTTTTAACCCGGGATTTCCTGAGGAAAATCTCCAGGCTTCTGACCTTTCTCACTCCCTTCAGGCTTGAGGCCAGAGCCAGGAGGATATTGCTGATAATCTGTTTGGGGAAGCTGCTTAAGGCTATGGGGACATTGTTTACGTAAAGGGAGACTCGCTCCCTTTGCGGCTTTATAAAACCTTTCTCCACAAGGTCGGCTAAACCTTTGATATCTTCTAAGGAGAACTGCCTGGTCTTGGTTTCCAGGGGTTCATCGGTAGCTATAGCTATGAGCTTCCTGACGGTGGCGAGGGGTGGGCCGGCTTTCTGGCGATGGACCTCTATTTTGGGGGTATCGCCCTGGCTAAAACCTTCGGTCAGGATGATGTCATAGTCCTCACCCAGGAGATGGGCTGTCTGCTCAAGGCTGCTCTCCCGGGCAGCGGGCTTGATTAACACCAGCTTATCTGGAGAGCTAATCACGGTAGCCTCGCTCCCTGCCTGGGTGTGGCGCCAGCTATCCTTGCCCGGCTCATCAAAGGTCAGGTTTTGGGGAGTGTGCTTGATGGTAGCCACATGGTAGCCCCTTGATTTTAGCTCACCAATCAGCTTTTCGATAAGGGTTGTCTTTCCTGACTTTGATTTACCGACAATGGAGACTATGGGCGGCATTCTCTGTCCCTTTTCGGCAAAACCCAAGGTGTCGCCTATAGCTCACCTTGCACCAGCGTAGTAGTATCCTGGACACCCTGGATGCTACGCACTTCGCCAATGATTACCTTGGATAGCTCAAACAGGGTCTTAGCTTCGGCTATGGCTATTGCGTCCCACTGTCCGAACACGAGGTTTACATCGGTGATTCCTGGAATGGCACGAATCTGGGAGAGAGCATCAGATTCTAACCCTGGAATCAGCTTGATGAGAAGATAGCCTTTCACCATTTGGCGGTATTATATTCCTTCTCGGTTTGATTGACAAGTTTCCCTTAATCCCACGCTGTATTGACAAAAACCACTAACTGGGTTATATTTAAGCATTATTTTACTGAATAGTGGTCAGCCGGCAATTGCTAAGAAAAGTGGCACCGCGGAAGTAAACCTTCTGCCCCTTAAAGGGCGGTAGGTTTTTTAAATAAACTAGAAATTCAAAATAAAAGGAGGACAAAATGGAAAGGTCAATGTGGTTTCTTGACCAGAAGGACATGCCAACTCATTGGTATAACATTATGGCTGATATGCCCGGGGATATGCCACCAGTGCTGCACCCGGGAACGGGAAAGCCAGCAACCGTAGATGACGCCGCAGGTCTATTTTCCAGGGCGTGTGCTGAGCAAGAACTCAACACGACAGACCGCTGGATTGAAATCCCTGAGGAGCTACAGGCGGTTTACCGTACCTGGAGGCCAACGGTGTTGCATCGGGCACGTCGGCTGGAGAAGGCTCTGGATACGCCGGCCAAGATTTTCTATAAATACGAGGGGACAAACCAGGCGGGGAGCCACAAGCCCAATACCGCAACGGCTCAGGCATACTATGCCAAGAAACAAGGGCTCAAGGGCTTATGTACTGAGACCGGTGCTGGGCAGTGGGGCAGTGCTCTAAGTTTGGCTGGGGCATTCTTCGGTCTAGAGATCAAGGTGTTTATGGTTAGCATTAGCTATGACCAGAAGCCCTATCGGCGCATCGCCATGGAGACCTGGGGGGCTAACTGTGTCCCTAGCCCCAGCCCTGAGACCAAGTCAGGGCGGGATATGCTGGAGAAATGGCCTGATTGTCCCGGTAGCCTGGGTCTGGCTATTAGCGAGGCAATAGAGTATATGATAGACCATCCAGACTATAAATATTCGATTGGTAGCGTGCTTAACCATGTCCTGCTTCATCAGACCATCGTCGGAGAGGAATGCCGCAAGCAGATGGAGATGGCCGATGCCTACCCTGATATCATTATCGGCTGCATTGGCGGCGGCTCAAACTTTGCCGGGCAATTCTTCCCCTGGATTCGGGATAAGTTTAGCGGAAAGAAGCCAGACATGCGCATTATCTGTTGTGAGCCGGAAAGCTGCCCTAGCGTGACCAAGGGACTATATGCCTATGACTTTGGTGACCTGTCTGGGATGACTCCCCTGATTAAAATGTACACCCTCGGTCACGGCTTTATCCCGCCGCCAATTCATGCCGGTGGACTGCGCTATCATGGGATGGCACCCACTATATGCCACCTTCATAAACAGGGCTTGGTTGAAGCTGTGGCTGTACCCCAGACTGCCGCCTTTGAGGCTGGGGTAAAGTTTGCCCGCACCGAGGGTATTATCAGCGGTCCTGAGCCATGCCACAATGTCAAGGTGGCTATTGATGAAGCCCTTAAGTGCAAGAAATCAGGTGAATCAAAGACTATCCTGATAGCCCATAGTGGACATGGGCACTTTGACCTGGCTGCCTATGAGAAATACCTCTCGGGGCAGCTTGAGGATTACGCCTATCCCGAGGAAGAAGTAAGGAAGGCGCAGCTTGAACTACCCCAGGTACCGTCATAAATAGCCCGACTAGGGGGCTGGGCTTTTAAGCCCAGCCCCCTTTCTCTTTGCCCCGGTTGCACAGATAGGCTCACTATCATATAATTCAACTGGCTGCGATGGCTAAAGAAAAGGCTAGAGTCAAACAGCAGACCAGGCGAATTCTAAACCGCTTTGGCCGAAAAAAAGGCAATCTTATCCCCATCCTGCAAAAGGTTCAGGGCGGGCTTGGCTATCTTCCCCGGGAAGCCATGCTGGAGATTGCCCAATTTCTTGATATGCCAGGGATAGATGTTTATGGTGTGGTCACCTTTTACAATCAATTCCGGCTTATTCCTCCTGGTAAGCACTCGATAAGGGTGTGTTTAGGCACAGCCTGCCATATGAAGGGTGGTTACATCGCATTGGATGCCTGGAAGAGAAGGTTGAGTATTGACCGAGGGCAGACCACCCCTGATCAGGAGTTCGACCTGGATACTGTCGCTTGCGTAGGCTGCTGTGTTATGGCGCCGGTAACCGTGGTCGATGATAAGCCTGAGGGTAAGGTGGAACCGACCAGGGTAGATGGAATCCTGCTCTCGTTTAAACTGGAAAAAGAAAAGCGGTGAAAGCAAGCGGGCATCAAAGGGTAGCCTCAACCTTCCGGGAGATAAAGAGTCGTGCCGAATCCCAATGGCGGGAACTCCTGGGTGGCAAAGCGGTAATTATGGTGGGTGCCGCCACCTGTGGTCGTGCCGCCGGGGCTCTGGAAGTCCTGCGGGCGATAAAAAGCGAGCTTAAAAAGCATGAGCTTGACTGCCCCGTAGTCGAGGTAGGCTGCATGGGGCATTGCTACGCCGAGCCGATAGTCACCATAATTAAGCCGGGCTATCCTCCTATCTGCTACCGGCAGGTCAATCCGGTGATAGCCCAGAGGCTAATCAGGGAGTTTATCCTCGGCGATGACCCCTGTCTTGAATTCGTCCTTGCTGCTCTGGAAGAAAATGACCTTGTTCCTAGCTTTTCCGATTTCCCTCGAGCCAGGTTTGAAAAGAAGGTTATCCTTGAGAATTGCGGACACATCGACCCCGAAGATATAGACCACTACATTGCTAGTGGCGGCTATTCGGCTCTGGCCAAGGCGCTCCAGCTAAAGCCAGAGAAGATTATAAACGAAGTCAAAAGGTCGGGTTTGAGGGGGAGGGGCGGTGCTGGCTTTCTCACCGGGGAGAAGTGGGAAATCTGCCGTAACGCCCCGGGTAAGCCAAAGTATGTAATCTGCAACGGCGACGAGGGTGACCCCGGTGCCTTTATGGACCGGGCTATCCTGGAGAGTGACCCGCATTCATTGCTGGAGGGCATGCTCATTGCTGGCTATGCTACCAGCGCCCGATACGGCTATATCTATGTTCGTGCCGAGTACCCACTGGCTGTTCGCCGAGCCCGAATTGCCCTCCGCCAGGCGCGGAAGCTGAACCTGCTGGGCAGGAATATCCTGGGCAGCGACTTCAGCTTTGATATCAAGCTCTTTCAAGGCTCAGGTGCCTTCGTCTGTGGCGAGGAGACAGCTCTTATCGCCTCGCTGGAGGGGGAACCGGGCACCCCGTATTACCGCCCCCCTTACCCGGCCACCAACGGCCTCTATGGCAAGCCGACTCTTATCAATAATGTGAAGACGCTGGCTTGCCTACCCCACATAATTGGGGAGGGGGCGGAGAGGTTTGCCAGCGTCGGCACTCAAAGTAGCACCGGGACGGCTGTTTTTGCCCTGGCGGGTAAGGTAGTTAATACCGGGCTGGCTGAAGTGCCCATGGGCACCACCTTGCGCCAGCTTATCTTTGATGTTGGCAGTGGTATTCCGGAGGGCAAGCGTTTCAAGGCAGTGCAAATAGGAGGTCCCTCCGGCGGCTGCCTGCCGGAATCGGCTCTGGATTTGCCCATTGGCTTTGATTCCCTGACCGATGCCGGGGCGATGATGGGCTCTGGCGGAATGATTGTGCTTGATGAGGACGACTGCATGGTGGAGATAGCCCGCTATTTTCTAGAGTTCACCCAGCGGGAGTCCTGTGGCAAGTGCACCTTCTGCCGCCTGGGAACAAAACAGATGCTGGAAGTCCTGGGCGAATTTACCAGGGGTAAGGGAAAAATTAAAGACCTGGATATGCTTGTTGAGCTGGCGGAGGACATAAAGGCGGGCTCGCTCTGCGGTCTGGGCAGGACAGCACCCAATCCGATACTTAGCACCCTGCGCTATTTCCGGGACGAATATGAGGCGCATATCAAGGAGGGACGGTGCCCGGCACTGATGTGCCCGGAGCTTATCGCCTATTACATCATCCCCGAAAAGTGCGAACGCTCCTGCGATGCCTGCGTCGGCACCTGCACCGTGGAAGCCATATCCAGCCACCCCAGGAAGCGGTATAAGATTATTGACCAAGAAAAGTGTGTTAAGTGTGGCACCTGCGTTACATCCTGCCCTCCTCAATATAATGCTGTGGTCAAGCTATCGCCGCCAAGCCTGGTGCCAAAGTAGGAAGATGAATAAGGTATCTTTAACCATTGACGGCAAGAAAGTAACCGCCCCCCAGGGGGAGAAAGTTCTGTGGGCGGCGCTAAATAACGGTATTTATATCCCCAATCTTTGTGGCCGGCGTGATGTTTCAGAGCCTGCTGCATCATGCCGTATGTGCTGGGTGGAGGTGGGGGGCAAAAGTAAGCCGGTTACCGCCTGCACCGAGACGGTAGAACCGGGTATGGTGGTAAATACCAGGGGTGCGGCGGCTCTAAGGCTGGCGCGCACCGCCCTGGAGCTGCTGCTGGCGAGCAACGTGGTTGACTGTGCCCATTGCCCCGCCAACGGCTCCTGCGAACTGCAGAAGATAGCCGCTCACCTGGGGGTTAAGCTTAAGACGAGGCGTTTCCGGAAAATTCTGCGCAATCTAGAGGTAGACTCCAGTAGCCCTGAGTTTATATACGACCCCAACAAGTGCGTCCTCTGCGGCCAGTGTATCTGGGTCTGCCGCGAGCGTCTGGGCATCGGCGCTCTTGGTTTTGCCCATCGCGGCTTTAAGCGTAGAATGACCACCTTTGGTGATGAGCCAATGGCTGAGTCGGCGTGCCAGGATTGTGGTGAATGCGTGGCTAGCTGCCCTACCGGCGCACTGACTTTCAAGGAGCGATAGCTATATAATCGCTACTTGGCCCGTCCGTAATCGTCTTCCAGCCTGACCACATCTTCAAGCTCAGGGGTTGAGACTTCAAAGAAGGTAGTGTCCTCTATAGCCTTCAGGCGGTGCTTGGTGCGGGGAGGTATTCTTATACACGCGCCGGGCTCAAATGTGTTCGGCACCAGCTGCCCGTCGCTGCCCTCAATTTCAAGCAAAGCCTTTCCCTGATAGAAATACATAGTTTCGTCCTTCTTTTCATGATATTGAAGGCTTAAGCGGTGCCCTTTTCTGACGAAGATTAACTTGCCGGCATACTTTGATGTATGAGCGAATAGCAGCTCAAACCCCCAGGGCTTTTCTGTTTTCCGGGGAAGTTTATCTTCCATCTTTATCCTTTCTCAGACCCCAGCCAGCTTCCTACCTAATTCAAGCAGCCCTTCCACCCTAGCTGGGCTGTCACTTTCGGCATAGATGCGGAGCACAGGCTCGGTTCCGGAGAATCTGATGAGCAGCCAGGTGGTGTCAGCCAGGGTAAGGTGGAAGCCATCGGTGGTGTTTATCTTGGCCACATTGACCCCCTCAATGGACTGGGGCAGATTATCGCTGACGCGTTTAGTTATCGTCTGGCGCTGCTCTTCGGGGAAGGTGAAATCTCGGCGCTGGTAGTAGTGAGGACCTACCTTGCTGTAGAGATAGTCTATCAGTTGCGAGGGGGTTTTACCTGTCTTGAGCATGAGGTCGAGGAAATAGATGCCAGCCAGGATGCCGTCTCGTTCTGGCATGTGACCGCGGAAGCCATAGCCCCCAGATTCCTCCCCGCCGATGAGGGCGTTCTTTTCCAGCATTATGGGGGCAACATATTTAAAGCCCACCGGCGTCTCATATACTGGTACATTGAATATTTCGCCCAAACGGTCAACCATAGTGGTACTGGTGAGCGTCCTGACCAAAGCGCCCCGCTCCCCCCTCACCTCCAGCAGATAGAGGCAGAGCAGGGCAAAGACCTGGAGCTGGGTAAGAAACTCTCCATTCTCATCAATGATGCCCAGGCGGTCGGCGTCACCATCAGTAGCTAGGCCAACATTTGCCTTCTGCTGTTTGACTAAGGCCGATAGTTTAGCCAGGTTAGCCGCGATTGGTTCGGGTTGTATCCCGGGGAAGAGTGGGTTGCGCTCACCGTTTATCTCCACCAGCTGGATATCTCCTCCGTCCAACAGCATGTTGAAGTAGCCGGCGCCAGCCCCATACATAGGGTCAACTACTACCTTGAGCTTAGCCTGGCGTAGCTGGTTCAGGTCAATGAGCCTGGCTAACTGTTGAGCATAGATCGGCGCCAGGTCGAGGTATTTTACTATTCCCTGGTCTAACGCCTGGGACAGTGGTAGGCGGCTTATTTTCCCTGTGGTCAGGATATGGGAGAGGTGTTTTTCTATCTTGGCGGTAACCTCTGAGGAGGCGCTGGCACCGTCCTCGGTCTTATACTTGAAGCCGTTCCAGGTAGCCGGGTTATGGCTGGCGGTGATGATAATAGCCCCGCCCGCCTTTTTAGCCAGAATGCTATAGCTTATCGCCGGCGTGGGGGTAGCCTTGGGGCAGAGGTAAACCTTTATCCCGCTAGCGGCAACTACCTCAGCGGCGGCTTGGGCAAAATCCTCGGAGGCGAAGCGATTGTCGTAGCCAATAATCAGCCCCCGGCTGGCTAAGCCTGCTTGTTTAAGGTAGTCAGCCACCGCCTGGGAGCAAGCCCGCACATTATCAAAGGTGAAGTCCTGGGCGATAATCCCTCGCCAGCCATCGGTGCCAAATTTTATAGGATTATTTATCTACCTCACCCCCTCAAGCACCCAGAAAAATCTTCGATTTTCCTGGGGACCCGCTTTGTCCCCCTCTCCTTCAAAGGAGAGGGGGACGATTGTTTTAGAAGAGGGGCGAAGCCCCACTTAAACTCCCCATTCATTACTTACCCAGTGCCTCTTTTCTGAGCATCTCAGCTTTATCTATCTTTTCCCAGGGGAGGTCAAGGTCGTCCCTGCCGAAGTGCCCGTAGCAAGAAGTGGGTCTATATATCGGGCGGCGCAGGTCAAGGCTTCGGATAATGGCTTCCGGTCTGAGGTCAAAGTGCTTATCTATCAGCTTGAGTATGCTCTCTTGGTCGACCTTGGCGCTGCCGAAGGTCTCAATGGAGACGGAGAGGGGGTGGGCAACAC
Organism: Dehalococcoidia bacterium; assembly: GCA_030615425.1. The sequence goes on along the minus strand of JAUWZG010000040.1, from coordinate 56 downwards.
CAATAGAATAAGAAATCTGGATTTCTATACGCTCCGCTAGCCCGGCAGCCACTATA
>JAUWZG010000074.1 GCA_030615425.1 Dehalococcoidia bacterium | reverse complement strand
AGAGGACGAATTGAAGCTTCTGGCTATAGTTGGCAGTCCCAGGCTGAAGGGTAACACCAATTACCTGGTGGACCAGGCTCTTGCCGAGGCGGCAAAGCTAGGGGCACAAACTGAAAAGCTCGTCCTCAGCCAATACCAGGTAAACCCCTGCCTCGGGCATGACGATTGCGCCTCCTTTGACTCCTGCCTGCAGCAGGACGATGCGGGCTGGATTCTGGACAGGTTCTGCGAGGCAGACGGAGTTATCTTGGCAACCCCGGTTTACTACTACAATGTTTCAGCCCAGATGAAAGCCTTCATCGACCGAAACTACTTCCTCTACAAACACAACCGGAAATACAAGGCAAGGGCGGTGGGTATCATTGTGGTGGCTGAGCAGGAGGGGATTGAGGATACCCTGCATACCTTGAAGCAATTCACTGACGAGTTCGCTGTCGAAGAGAACAGGATATTCATCGCCAGTGGCTATGCCAATAGAATTGGGGAGGCCAAGAATAACATTCCCCTGGTGGAAGAAGCCCGAAAGCTGGGCAGGCAAATGGTGGAAAGCTTAAAACAAGCGAGCTGACGGCGGTTATCCTCTCCATCGATTTGATAGCGTTAATGGCTCCGTATTGCTAGCCCGGCATTCGTTGGCTCGAATTCAGCCCCCGCTACCAAATTTTGTATCTGATTCGGCCGTTCCCTCTCGGGGGCGGTTTTCGTTCCCGTTTTTTAGTGCAGGTATTCGCCGGCGTTAATGGCGAGTGTTTGCCCTGTAATCTTGTCAGCTTCATCAGAGGCAAGAAAGAGCACCGCCCCGGCGATGTCTTCTGGTTGTATGCTTCTCTTGATAAGTTGTTTATTCACTGTTTGTCTGGCTAACTCTTCGGAAATAAACCCCTGCGCCGCCTCGGTCATGACCAGGCTAGGTGCCACCGCATTTACGTTGATATTGAATTCGCCCAGTGCGGTTGCTAGGCCACGGGTTATAGTAATAACACTGCCCTTGGAGGCGCTATAGTGGAGGAAGAGGGGCAAACCAGATAAACCAGCGGTTGAAGCAAGATTAACAATTTTGCCCCCACCCTGCTTTTTCATGTAGGGAATAACGGCTTTACAGACAAGAAATAGGCCGGTGACGTTCACTTCCAGAATCCTGTTCCAGTCTTTGGCCGCTAGCTGTTCAGGTGGTATCATAAAATTCTCACCGCCGAAAATGGCGGCATTGTTAACGAGAATGTCTATCCGGCCAAAGCGGTCAACGGTCTTTTTGGCCATCTCAGCGGTATCTTTTTCACTGGCAACATCAATTTTTAGAGCCAGCACTTCGCCACCAATGGCTTCTATCTCCTTGGCGACTGGTTCACAGTCAAGGATATCGCAGACGGTTACTTTAGCCCCTTCTCTGGCAAAACGCAAGGCAAATACCCGGCCCATGCCTCGGGCACTTCCGGTAATGATGGCTACCTTGTTCTCTAACCGCATCTTTTCACCTCCAATCAATAGTCTGCCCGAAGTATACTATAAAATAGTCAGTTGTAACCATCCCGCCCCCGCTACCAAGGGAAATCTGGTATAATTGGGCTATGAAAAGAGAGCTGATGGATATTCTTGCCTGTCCGGTTTGCAATGGGAAGCTGGAGTTAACTGTGGAGGAAGAGAATGAAACTGAGGTGATTACCGGCTCTCTTTACTGTCCCAAATGCGGGATGAATTACCCCATTGTGGATGGCATCCCCAACCTATTGCCGCCGGAGCAGCGCGGTTAGTCAGGGCTATAGCTTACCCCGCTCTCGGGGGACTCCCATACCTCCACGCAGGCGATTGAGACCCCGTTCAGCTTGGGCTGGAGCTCTTTATAGATGGTAGCAGCGATATTCTCTGAAGACGGATTTATCTGGTCAAAGGGGGGCACATCATTTAGACAGGTATGGTCAAGCCTTGATACAACCTCAGCCAGGTGCTGCTTTAGCTCCACAAAATCGTAGGCTAAGCCTATGTCATCAAGGCCGGAAGATTCTATCCTGACCACCACCCGGAAGCGATGCCCGTGCATTGCCTCACACTTGCCCCGATAACCCCTCAAGAAATGGGCGGCATCAAAATGCTGCTCTACCGATATCTGATACACTCCCCTTTAGCCACCCTCCCACTTAAATACTCCCTGGACTTCTTTCACCGCCTTGAGCAGCTCCTTAGCTGTTTTGCCACTTACCGGATGCACCAGGTCAGGGGCAATCTCCGCCAAAGGAACAAGAACAAAGGCTCTCTTGGTCATTCTGGGGTGAGGAATAACCAGCTCCGGGGTTTCAATAACCTGGTCGCCATAGAGCAGGATATCGATATCTATGGTGCGGGGGGCACCAGAGGGGCCACCCCACCGGCCCAGCTTGTTCTCAATGCCCTTAGCCAGGGCAAGCAATGCCATTGGGGGTAGATTGGTGTTGACCTGGCACACCAGGTTAAGAAAACGAGGCTGCTCGGTATTGCCCACTGACTCAGAATCATATATGGAGGAAACCTTTTCTACCCGCAGCCTCTGCCCTAGAAAGGCTAACGCCCGGTCCAGGTTAGCCTGGCGGTCTCCCAGATTCGAGCCAAGACCAAGGTATGCGGCTACTGATTCAACGCCCACTTTATCTCCTCCGTATGATAACATCGCTCATGCGACACACCTGCACCATCTGCCGAACATCGTGAACCCGCACCATGTCAGCACCACTGGCAATGCCAATAGCCACGGTGGCGGCTGTCGCCTCCAGGCGCTGGTCAGGCGGCTGACTGAGCATAAATTTACGAGAGGTTCCGAGCAAAATAGGTCTATTCAAAGCCTTCAGTTCAGGCAAACGGCGAATAATCTCCAGGTTCTGCTCAGCGCTCTTGCCAAAGCCAATGCCGGGGTCAATGATAATGTTCTGCCAAGCTACCCCAGCTTCCATAGCCTGCTCGATGCTTTTCTCCAGACTGGAAATAACCTCAGCCATTATATCATATCGGACGGTATCTTGCAGGTGGTTCACTAGGATAATAGGCACGCCTGCCTCAGCAGCTACCTGAGCTAACCGGGGGTCTCGTTTTAAGCCCCAGACATCGTTTATCATCCTGGCGCCTGCCTTCACTACCCGACTGGCTACCGCCGACTTATAGGTGTCTATACTCAACGGTACCGAGAGCTCACCGGCCAACCTTTCAATAACCGGCATTACTCGCCGCAACTCATCATCAGCCGATACCGGCGGGGCGCCGGGACGGGTGGACTCACCACCGATATCTATAATATCGGCTCCATCATCAACTAAACGCTTTGCCTGAGCTACAGCAGCTTCAATATCATCACCCACCCCATCCCCGGAGAAGGAGTCTGGACTGAGGTTCAAGATTCCCATAATATAGGTCCGCTCCCCCCACCTGAACTCAACCCCCCCGCAGCGGGTAGTTAACTTACTTTCCACGGCTTTAAACCTACCGAGTATTGTAGCACCCTTTTATCTCTCTTACCAGATAGATTGGCTTTCTTCCCACCCTCGGGGGCTTTGCCCCCAATCTCCCGCTTTTGCTAGGGGGTTTCTCCACCCATCCCCCTCCCTCTTTTTGGCTTATCTCTTTCTTCCCACCCTCCCACCCTACCGGGGCTAGCGCCCCTTCTAAATACCCCTGAAAGCAAGGGCTTAAGGGCAAAGCTCTAAGGGCGGGTGGGTGGGAAAGAAAGCTTAGCGGGGGGCGGGGGAAAAAGACATCTAAAAACGGTGGGGTGTTGCTTGACAGGTTGTTAAAATCGGGTATTATTGTACCAAACAGAGTGGCAGGGAGGTAAAACATGGGGCGTTATTACCGGCATTATCTGACCACTCTAGCCATATTGCTGGTGACTTTCGGCGGCTGTGCCGAACCAGCCATAACCCAAACGCCTCCTCAGGAGCAAGCCGAAGTGATAAACCTACCTGAGCCACGATACGACAGCGATGTATCTATTGAGCAAAGCTTGCTTAACCGAAGGTCAATCAGAAGCTACACTGGTGAGCCGTTAACACTTCAGGAAGTATCTCAGCTTCTATGGGCGGCTCAGGGGTTTACCGATCCCCGAGGCTTTAGAACGGCTCCATCCGCAGGAGCTCTGTACCCGCTTGAGCTATATCTGGTGGCTGGTGATGTTGAAGATTTGATTTCAGGGGTTTACCGGTATGAACCAGACGGACATCAACTGGTTAAAACTATGGATGGTGATAAGCGAGCTGAGCTAGCCAGCGCTGCGCTAGGGCAAGATTGTGTAAAGGAGGGAGCCATCTCCATTGTATTCACCGCAGTATATGAAAGGACAACCAGTAAATACGGCGAAAGGGGTATAAGATACGTCCACATGGAGGCGGGACATGCTGCCCAGAACCTATGCCTCCAAGCAACCGCCATGGGGTTAGGCGCCGTGACTGTAGGCGCCTTTCATGATGAACAGGTAGCCGAACTCCTGAACCTGCC
>JAUWZG010000034.1 GCA_030615425.1 Dehalococcoidia bacterium | reverse complement strand
AGTGTCAGTCGATGTTCCGGTTACCGACCTTCCTGGGCCGGTTACTCCGGGGACGTTAAAGTTTCCTGAGAAACACGATTCTATTATCACACTAACGTGGCAGCATGTCTCCGGCGTGTCGCAGTCCAGATCCTTGCAGGAGTCGATTTTGCCTAAAAGGTTAGCCAGGTCTGTGGGGTTCAACCACTCTTGCACGCTACCCGCGCTATTGGCGATAGCAATACCCCCACTCTCACGGCCATGTCCGCAGATATATATCAGGACATGGTCGCCACACTGCACTGCATCAGCCAGATTGTCGAAGGCCACGCCGAGCTCGGCTAGGGAATTGCTGCCGGGACCAAGATTACCCATTGAGATATAACCTTGGGCAGTGGCAACACCTGCCATCGTGTTAGCCGATGCTTGCAGGTAAGGGGTTCCTTTACCTAGGTGGTCGGCGCTGTCCCCACAGTTAATGATAAGGACGTAATACTTTATATCATAGCCACAGGGACCCTTTTTGGGACCCGGTGGTGGTGGTCCATTTCCATCGGGTGGTGGTCCATTTCCATCGGGTGGCGGCGGGTTATCGATGAGAAAAACGAAGTGGTCTTCAATTTCACCATAAGCATATTGTCCGCTTCCATCCCAGCCGCCTACGTTGGCGAACAGGGCTTCATCAACCTCAGCTCTGGTTAGCGCTACCCTCATCCATACCTCTGAGGTAGGCACCAATTGGTTTCCCCAGGAGAACTCTGGAGTGAGTATTGTTTCCGAGGAACCAGGGGCAACATTTACCCCCAGGTTGACCACGACCCACTCTAGTCCGAAGGCACCGGTGCTCCAGTTTCCGCTCTGGTCAAAATCAATCAAGGCGTTGGCGTATCGGGTTATATCCGGAGCGTTGGGACTAACGGTAACAGTGAAAGCCAGTCTGGCTTTGGTGCCCTCCATGATGACATACATTCTCTCATCGCTGTCGGCGTCAACTAAATTGGGCACTCCGTCCGGGTCGTTGGGGTCAATGGCATCCACCTCAGCACTCACATTTATTCCCAGCGTCTCTTCGCCCACGTTGAGGGTATGTCCTCCCGGACGACCGAAGTGGCTGTTGGTGGTGTTAAACAGGGTGGGGAAATGAGCTATAATTCCATAGTAAAGTTCCCACTCCTCATCGGGGGCATCCCCGTAATCACCGATGGGAGCATCGCTGATGACGCTGGCAATAGGCGCCGGACTATCCAAGATAGACCAGAGCTCAATGAGATGTCCTCTACCCACATTCTGGGTGTCCCACATAGAGAAACCATTTATCAGGGGTGGCCAGCTTTGATTGACAATAGTATAGGCTGCGGTTACGGCATCCATAAAAACATATCTGGTATTGTGAGCATAGAATGCCTCTGGTGCGTCATCTATAAAGATGAACCAGGTACTGGCGTTTATGGGATAATCTGTACCGCCGAATGAGGTAACAACATCACCTGCTTGCAGTGGCTCGGACAGCATAAATGCCGAAATTCTTATGTATGCAGAAGCCGGGGGTATTATTTCCTTCACTAATATCTCGATAGCATCCCACGGTCCGATTTGTGCAGGCGAGGACACGGTTATGTTCACGGTGTGGATATCTGACGCTCCACCATCGTCAGTCACGGTTAAACTAACGGTATATGTGCCTGGACTGGTGAATGAATGAGTGGGATTCTGTAGCGTAGAGGTATTCCCGTCTCCGAAATTCCAGTCCCGGGTAACTATACTTCCGTCGTCGGTGGAATTATCGTTAAATAAGATAGTGTCATCGGTGGTGGGAGAGAGTGGTGAGTAGATGAAATCGGCGCTGGGTGGAAAATTGACTCTGCAACCGACTAGGGGCATAGCCATTAGAGCCAGGAGCAAAATACAGGAGATTATTTTTCCCTTGGCACTCATATTTTATACCTCCTTTAAATGTGGGTATTCTATCATAAACTGGGGGAAAGGGGTAGCGACGGCTGTGCTCCTTCCCTTAGTACATCTTTGGTAACACCGATAAAATCGCGGAACAGGGGGTGGGGGCGACCGGGGCGGGAGCCAAATTCGGGGTGGAACTGGCAGCTTACCATCCACGGGTGGTTGGCTAGCTCGCAGACCTCAACCAGCCGCTCGTCGGGGGATAGTCCGCTACAGACCATTCCTGCCTTCTCTAGCTGAGCACGAAATTGATTATTAAACTCGTAGCGATGCCGGTGGCGCTCATAGACCAAGCTCTGCCCATAGGCTTGAGCGGCATGACTGCCTGGAGCCAATTGGCAGGGGTAGTTACCCAGGCGCATAGTGCCTCCCTTGGTCTTCTTATCCTTCTGGTCGGGGAGGAGGTCAATGACTGGATAGCGAGTAGAGGCATCAAACTCGGTGGAGTTTGCCTCGGCTGAACCCAGGACATGGCGGGCAAACTCGATTACCATAGCGTGCATCCCCAGGCACAGCCCCAGGTAGGGGATGTTGTTCTCCCGGGCATAGGTTGCTGCCTTTATCATGCCCTCTATATTTTTAACGCCTAAGCCGCCAGTGGCTACAATGCCCTGGGCTGAGCTTAGTACCGAATCGCCCCCATCAGCCTCCAGGGCCTCCTCCGGGACCCAGCTAATCTCAATATCTCTGCTATGATATAGGGCGGCGTGGTATAGTGCCTCCCGAACTGAAAAGTAAGCATCCTTTAGTTCCACGTATTCCCCCACCAGGGCGATATTTACCGGCTCACGGGGCGTTTTGATAAGGTTGACCAGCTCCTGCCATTGGCTCAGGTCCGTTTGGCGAGGGTTAAGTCCCAGCTTGGCCACAATCAGTTGCCCCAATCCCTCCTCCTCCAGGACGAGCGGCACCTCATAGATGGTGGATACCGTGGGCAGGGGGATGACCGCCTTTCGCTCCACATCACAGAACAGGGATATTTTATCCCTTATCTCTTCCGAGATGGGGTAATCACTGCGGCAGACGATAATATCAGGCTGGATACCAATGCGCCTGAGCTCATTAACGCTGTGCTGGGTGGGCTTGGTCTTTACCTCCTGAGTGGAATTGAGGTAGGGGAGAAGGGTAACATGGACATAGAGCACGTTATCCCGACCCACCTCATTTCGCATCTGTCGGGCGGCTTCTAGGAAGGGCTGTCCTTCAATATCACCCACCGTGCCCCCGACCTCAATAATAATCACCTCAGCCTTTGATTTCTCAGCTAATCGCTTAAAGCGTTCCTTTATCTCGGTGGTAACATGGGGCACCACCTGGATGGTTCCTCCCAGGAAATCGCCCCGTCTCTCCTTGGTGATAACGGAACTATAGATTTGACCCGAGGTAACGCTGGAATCGGCGGTAAGCTCAACATCAATGAAGCGCTCGTAATTGCCCAAATCAAGGTCAGTCTCAGCTCCGTCCTGGGTGACAAATACCTCACCATGCTGGTAGGGAGACATTGTCCCCGGGTCAACATTGAGATAAGGGTCTAACTTTTGCACCGACACAGAGATTTGGCGACTCTTCAGAATGTTGCCGATGGAAGCGACGGTGATGCCTTTGCCAACGGAACTAATTACACCACCAGTAACAAAGATATACTTTGACATCTGGGAAAACCAAACTTCAAGAATTCAATCCAGAAGCAACCTTGCGTTAGGTTTATTGAGGTGGGGGAGCAGGTTTTCAAATATTATAATGAAGCAAATATTAGTTGTCAAGTTTGTATTGGCCTAGATTGTTTACTGATACCTACTGTTCCCTCCCCCCATTTTTCGTTGTCTTTTTTCCCACCCTCCCGCCCTATTGGGGCTTCGCCCCCGTTCAGTGGTGTCCCCATCCCCACCCCCCCTTTAAGGGTGGGGGGTGGGAGTGGGGTTTTACTTCCCCCTGAAGTTAAGGGGTCTAACCACTATAGGGTGGGTGGGTTGGGAAGAGAGAGATAAGTTGAAAACAGCGGGGTGTGGGGTCAATAGAAAAACGAAACATGATAATCAGTGTCACCAATCTATCTGAACTAGCTCAGTTTGTCCTGGCTGGGGGGGCGGTGTTATTATGAGGGCTATGGAGCAAAGGCTTAAGCAAGCCCTTTCCCGGAGACAGAAGCAGCATATCATTGATGCTGGGCTGGTGCCTTCGGCGGTGCTGGTGCCTATCTACCGCCGGGAGGGGCAGTATTATATCCTGTTTTCTAAGCGGACAGAGAGGGTGAAGGAGCATAAGGGGCAGATATCCTTTCCCGGGGGAGCCTACCAGGAGGGGGATAGAACACTGCTCGATACCGCCCTGCGTGAGTGTGCTGAGGAAATAGGCTTAGCCCCTGGTGACGTTGAGGTATTGGGGGAACTGGACGATACGGTTACGGCGGTGACAAACTATGTTGTTTCTCCCTTTGTCGGCGTTATCCCTTGGCCATATCAGTTCAAGGTGGATGGGTGGGAGACGGATGAGATAATTGAAGTCCCGTTTTCGGCGCTGATGGATAAGAACTCTCTGCGTGAGGAGACTGAGGTTATAAACGGTCAAAAAGTTACTTCATACTTCTATCACTATGGGGGGAGGGTAATCTGGGGGGCAACTGCCAGGATACTGCACCAGTTCCTGGATATCTTCTCCCGAACTATAAAAGGCTAAGAGGCTACCCCGCTCCACCCCCAGCGGTTTTAGAAAATTTTGTTAACTTTCCTTGTAAATTATTGACATATCTTATAAAATAGTTTATAATGGTTTTGTACATATAGGGGAAAAGATGGCTGGTAAGGATTACTATAGTATATTAGGGGTTAATCGCAACGCCAGTGAGCGTGATATAAAGCAGGCTTACCGGCGGCTGGCGCGCAAGTATCACCCCGACGTTAATGCCGGCGACAAGTCGGCAGAGGCAAGGTTTAAGCAGGTAAACGCGGCCTACGAGGTGCTGTCCGACAAGGAGAAACGGCAGAAGTATGACCAGTTTGGCGACCAGTGGCAGCATGCCGACCAGTTTGCCCGGGCGGGGCGGCAGCAGGCGCCATTCTGGGAGTTTAGGCCGGGTGGTGGCGCCACCAGGATTCACTTTGGCCAGGGTGATTTTGGCAACTTGTTTGATGACCTGCTTAAAGGTTTCCGTTCCGGTCGTCAGGCTCAACCGAGGCGAGGTCGGGATGTAGAAGTTCCGGTGGAGGTAACCTTGGAAGAAGCCTATCATGGGTCAACCCGCCGGATTGCCCTTGGGGATGGTAAGCGCCTTGAGGTCAAGATTCCGGTCGGGGTTAAGGATGGCTCTCGGGTTCGCCTTGCCGGTAAAGGAAGAACGGGCTCTGGTGGGGTAAAAGGAGACCTTTACCTGGTGACTTTGGTTAAGCCACACCGCTTGTTTGAGCGTCGGGGCGATGACCTGTATATTGGGGTGGCGGTGCCACTGGTGGTGGCTGTGCTGGGTGGCGAGGTTCAGGTGCCTACGCTTAAAGGCAAGCTGGCACTGAAGATTCCACCCGAGACTCAGAATGGGCGTTCCTTCCGCCTCAAAGGGCAGGGTATGCCACATTTGGGCGATTCTAACCGTGGCGACATAGTGGCTAAGGTGAACGTGGTATTGCCCACCAACCTGACTCCGCAGGAGAAGGAGCTATTGAAGCAGCTTGGCGGGCTTCGCCCAAGTTGAAAGGAAGGGTTATAAGGAAGGGTTATTATGAATGTTGATGATACTGTACCGTGTTACGTGATAAGTGTAGCCGCCAAGATGGTGGGTGTGCAGACTTACACCTTGCGCTACTATGAGCGAGTTGGCATAATAGAGCCGTCCCGGTCTCGGGGTAATATTCGGCTATATTCGGAGAGGGATATAGCCCGCCTGAGGCGGGTGAAGACCCTGGTGGATGATATGGGGATTAACCTGGCCGGGGTGGAGGTTATTATCAGGATAATGCAGCAAATGCTGGAACTTCAGAACCAGGTGCAGGAGCTGGAATCGGAGCTAGATAGATTAAGGAAGGCAGAGCGTTAGGCTGGTGCTGGCTGGTGATAATATATTAGAATGTATAGGGTATATAAGTTATGAAGCAAGAGAGATTTACTGAACAAGCGCAGGAGGCATTAGCTGCCTCCCAGCAAATAGCTACGCAGTTTCAACACAGCCAATGGGATGTGGAGCATATTCTGTTAGCCCTCCTGGTGCAGGAGGAAGGACTGGTGGGGAAAATCTTAACCGAACTTGGCGCCAGTGTGGACGCAGTGCGAGATAAGGTGGAAGCTGCTCTGCAGAAAACGCCCAAGGTTACCTATGAGGCGACACAGATCTATGCTACACCGCGTATTGTTCAACTGCTAAAGACAGCCGGTGATAGGGCAGACGACTTTAAGGACGAGTTCATCAGCACCGAACACCTGCTGCTGGCTATAGTTGAAGACGAAAAGGGTGAGGCAGCCCGAATTCTCAAGGAGGGCTTCGGCGTTGACCGAGAGAAGGTACTTCAGGCGCTGCAGAAGCTCCGTGGCGGGCACCGGGTTACCGATGCCAGGGCGGAGAGCAAATACCGTTCGCTGGAGAAGTACGGTCGTGACCTGACGGAGATGGCTCGCCAGGGCAAGCTTGACCCGGTTATCGGTCGGGAAGATGAGATTAAGCGGGTGATGCAGATACTTACCCGGCGCACCAAGAATAACCCGGTGATTGTGGGCGATGCCGGGGTGGGTAAAACGGCTATTGCCGAGGGGCTGGCGCAAAAGATTGTGGCTGACGATGTCCCCGATTCTCTTAAAGGGCGCAAGGTAGTGGCTCTGGATATGGGGGCGCTGGTGGCGGGGAGCAAGTTCCGCGGCGAGTTTGAGGAGCGACTTAAGGCGGTAATGGATGAAGTAAGGCAGGCGCAGGGCGAAGTCATCCTGTTCATTGATGAGATGCATACTGTAGTCGGGGCTGGAGCGGCTGAGGGGGCTATTGATGCCAGTAACATGTTAAAACCAGCCCTGGCTCATGGTGAGTTGCAGTGTGTTGGAGCCACCACCCTGGATGACTACCGCAAGTTCATTGAGAAGGACAAGGCGCTGGAGCGCCGTCTCCAGCCGGTATTCATCACTGAGCCCAGCGTTGAGGCTACGATTGAGATACTCAAGGGGCTGCGCCCCCGCTATGAGGCGCACCACAAGATTAAGATTGAGGACGAGGCTCTGGAGGCGGCGGCTCAGTTGAGTCAGCGCTATATTTCGGATAGGTACCTGCCGGATAAGGCTATTGACCTCATTGATGAGGCAGCCTCAAAGCTGCGCATTGATACCGAGAGCGCACCGCCCGAGGTTAAATCCTTAGAGCAGAAACTTAAGCAGTTAGTCAATGAGGAGGAGGCAGCCTCACAGCGGCAGGACTTTGAGCGTAGCGCCCAGCTCAAAGCGGAAAGGTTGCGCCTGGAGGGGGAGTATAACCAGGCTAAAAGCAAGTGGCTTAAAGAAGAGAAGATTGACGGGGTGGTGGATGGGGAGGATATTGCCCAGCTAATCTCCAAGTGGACGGGTATCCCGATATCCCAGATGCTGGAGGGTGAAGCCGAGAAGCTACTTCATATGGAGGAGCGGATTCACGAACGGCTGGTAAATCAGGATGAAGCGGTTACCGCCGTTGCCGAGGCTATCAGGCGGAGCCGTGCCGGACTTAAGGATCCGGGGCGGCCTATTGGTAGCTTCATCTTCCTCGGTCCAACCGGCGTCGGCAAGACTGAGCTGGTGCGGACTCTAGCCCGCTTCCTCTTCGATGATGAGAATGCTATGGTGCGCCTGGATATGTCGGAGTATCAGGAGAGGCACACCGTATCACGCCTTATAGGCGCCCCACCGGGATATATTGGCTATGAGGAGGGGGGCCAGCTTACCGAGGCAGTGAGGCGGCGTCCCTATCGGGTGATTCTCTTGGATGAGGTGGAAAAGGCGCATCCTGAGGTATTTAATAGTCTGCTCCAGATACTTGATGACGGGCGCTTGACCGATGGCCATGGGCGTACGGTTGATTTTAAGAATACGGTGGTCATTATGACCAGCAATGTTGGTGCTGAGCTTATCAGGCGCCAGATGAGCATCGGTTTTGCTCCCAAGAAGGAGGCTAAAGCTCAGAAACTGGACTATGACACCATGAAAGAGAGGGTACTGGCGGAGATGAAGAAGACCTTCCGCCCTGAGTTCATCAACCGGATAGATGAGATAATCGTCTTCCACCAGCTAACCGAGGAGCAGCTAAGGCAGATTGTTGATTTGCTGGTGGAGGACTTGCAGAAACGTCTGGCTGACCGTAAGCTGAACATTGAGCTAAGTGATAAGGCGAAATCATGGCTAGCTAGGGAAGGCTATGACCCGGTGTATGGAGCCCGCCCCTTAAGGCGAGCCATTGAGCGGTATGTTGAGAATCCTCTGTCGACCAAGTTATTGCGCGGTGAATTCAGCGAGGGTGATACGGTTATGGTTGACCTTGGGGATAAGGGCTTGACCTTTACCGTCAGAGCGGGAGCCAAAGCTGCTGCCTGAGCGGTAAATTCATTGGCATAGTTTGTTTATATTTGTAAAGGCAAGGTGAAGGGTGAGCTTTAACTGGGACAAGCTGAAGGGAGCTTTGAAGAGGTGGGAATATATTGTTGGTATCTTGAGCTTGCTCCTGACTGTGGGAGTGGGAGTGGCAGTGGTTTTTTTCTGGGAGGATGTCCGGGCATTTGAGCAGTATGGCTATCTGGGTGCCTTTGTTATAAGTGTTTTTGGTGGAGCCACTATTCTGGCTCCGGTGCCCATGACACCGGTGGTATTTGCTCTGGGCACGGTAATGGCACCATCGTTCGCCCCCTACCTTGGACCAATTTTTGTTGGTGCCGCCGCCGGTTTGGGCGAGACAGTTGGTGGCTTATCTATCTATATGACGGGCTATGGTGGTGGCACTGCCCTCAACGGTATAGAGCACAAGAAGATTAAGGCAGCCTACTTACGGATGCTGGGGTGGGTGGAGAGGAGGGGCTCGCTAACGCTGTTTGTTCTTTCCGCAGTGATAAACCCCTTCTTCTACCCTGCGGCTCTAGCTGCCGGAGCACTGCGCTTTGGCATAAAGCGCTACTTTCTTATTTGTTTGGCAGGTAAGACGATTAAGGGGATAACCGTGGCTGCTGCTGGTTACTGGGGGCTGGGAGGTATACTCAGAGCACTGGGCGTGCCGGTCTAGACTTGCGCTCCCCGCCATTTTTTGCTAGATTAGATAGTGTCTTTCTGGGGCTGTAGTTCAATTGGGAGAACGTTTGACTGGCAGTCAAAAGGTAGGGGGTTCGAATCCCCCCAGCTCCACCAGGGGTATCAATAGGCAGAACTCCTATTGGCTGTTTTCTCTTACCGTACGGCGGCATTGAATTAATCAGACTATATCAAATATTATTAACCGGTTAAATTTGAACCTCGGAGATTTATAGCTAAAGTACATAATCTGACGCCATCAAGCCCCTAATTCATATAGTGCTTTTGTGCTCTGTATTGTCCGGGTCACTTTACGGAGGTGAAATCCCTGAATTGAAAGGCTAATAAATAGGGGGAAGACCTTTGGTTTCTTAAATAAGACAGAAACTAGCGTATCCCAGTAGTGTTTCCGTCCCTTTTCCTTAACGCCCAAAGTCCATATAGATTTAAGCAGTGTCACAATATGGTGCGGTTTTACGCTGGTACTTATTTTACTCCGTGGCTGGTACTCGTCAAAGAAGGTTTTAATCCGACGGTAATATAACTTGGGAGCGTAGATTGTGTCCAGTATCTCCCTGTAACCCTGAACCAGCATTTCGTGGGGCATCTTGGGGACGATGTTCGTTTCACCATCGGTGTTATCACCAGACAAACTAGGCAATATACGGTTTTCCTTTTTCAAACGCTTATACAGCCTCGTTCCCGGGGGAGCATTTAGTATACCGACCATAGCGGTAACAATACCACTCTTCTGAATGAAATTGATCTGGCTTCGAAAAATTGAAGGTGGATCACTATCAAAACCGACAATGAATCCTCCCCGCACATGAAAACCATGATTTTGAAGTGTCTTAACAGATGCCACTAAATCACGGCCTTTATTTGTTATTTTGTTACATTCGGAGAGGCTTTCTTCATTTGGGGTTTCAATGCCAGTGAACACTGTGTCAAACCCGGCATCGGTCATCAGCATCATTAGTTCTTCATCATCGGCAAGATTTATGGAGACTTCAGTAGAGAAAGTAAAGGGGTATTTCTTTTCCTTCATCCACTCAATTATCGCTGGCAGAACTTCCGATTTTAATTTTCGTCTATTGCCGATAAAGTTATCATCAACGAAGAATATGCTGGACCGCCATCCACTGTCATATAATATTTCTATTTCATTCAATATCTGGGCAGCAGTTTTGGTTCTTGGCTTGCGACCGTTCATTACTGTTATCTCACAGAACTCACAATCGAACGGGCAACCCCTCGAATACTGTATATTCATACTGTGGTATTTTTTCTTATCGAGGAGCGACCATAAAGGTACCGGGGATGTCGTTATATCTGGTCGTACCTTGGATTCATAAATATGCCTGGCACATCCCTTCTCTAAATCCTCCAGGAATAGCGGTAGTGTATTTTCTGCTTCATTAAGTACCAGGTGCTCTATATCATCAAAGTCAAAATGCTCGTACCCGGCAGTAAAAAGGGGGCCACCGGCGACAATCTTACTCCCATATTTCTTACACCGGTTAATGACCTCTCTTACTGATTTTTGCTGTACCACCATAGCGCTGATAAACACATAGTCAGCCCACTCGATGTCTTTGTTATTTAGGGTATCTGCATTCATATCTACAAGCTTTTTCTCCCATTCAGGGGGAAGCATGGCTGCTACAGTTAATAGACCTAGAGGGGGGAAATTTGCCTGTTTAGAAAGGAATCTTAAGGTGTGCTTAAAGCTCCAGAGAGTATCCGGGTATTGTGGACAAATAAGAAGTATTTTCAAATTACTCTTCTCCAGATGTGGTCTGAGTATGATTATGAGTGTTGGGATTTATTCTATTATAGCATGGCTGGCGTGCTCCTTGTTGCAATCGGTTATAATCTCGATAATATGAGACACTGACTTAGGTTCAAGGGGTCATAGAAGCTACTAACTTCTCACTCTTAGTTTTTTGCTCTTGTCAAGAGGGAGACCTTCTAATGACACTGGAGCAAACCCCTTAATACCACCTGCTCACTTTCCCCGCCCCCTCAACCGCTTGAGAATAGCATCCATATATACCCTGGCCAGGTTTCGCCCATGCTTGGGCATCCGCTCC
>JAUWZG010000022.1 GCA_030615425.1 Dehalococcoidia bacterium | reverse complement strand
GCCGAGAACGAATACGTAATCGAATCTGGTAGCCGAGATACAGGAGCGGAGGTGGATACCACCGGCGCTGGTGATGCCTTTGCCGCCGGTTTTATCTATGGACTACTGAAGAGGAAAAATCTCGAGGAATGTGGTCGACTTGGCGATATTGTAGCCCAGTTCTGCATCACCAAAATAGGAGCCAGACCAGGGTTACCTGCCCTTAATCAACTGTCCCAGCACTACCAGAAGCTTTATAATAAAAAGCTATAGCTACTTCTCTTTGGGCTTGGTCAGGATTTCATCCACCAGCCCATACTTCACCGCCTGCTCCGGGTTAAGGTAGAAGTCACGGTCGGTATCATGCATTATCTTTTCCATTGGTTGACCGGTGTGCTTAGCTAAAATACCCCGGATTAGCTCTTGCATGCGCATAATCTCCCGGGCAGCAATTTCCACATCGGCTGCCTGTCCCTGAGCGCCACCAAACGCCTGATGCAGGTGTATTGTGGAGTTAGGCAGGGCATAGCGTTTGCCTTTAGCCCCGGCACAGAGAAGCAACGTCCCCATGCTGGCTGCCAGCCCAACACAGATGGTGGATACCTCAGGGCGTATAAGCTGCATGGTGTCATAAATAGCAAGACCAGCGGCGATGATGCCACCGGGGCAGTGAATGTAGAGGCTTATGTCTTTGTCCGGGTCCTCTCGCTCCAGATAGAGAAGCTGGGCAATAATAACATTAGCCACCTGGTCATTAATGGGCATACCCAACATCACAATGCGCTCTCTCAGAAGGAGCGAGTATATATCAAAGGCTCGCTCCCCTCTGGCGCCGCTTTCAATTACCATTGGTATTACATTCGTCGGTTGGACATTCATTTCTCTCCTCCCGCTAGCTTTTATATGCTCACTATTACCTAATTATAACTCATTCCCCGATTTTTCTCACCCGGCATAAGGTAGTTTTGAACCCGGGATAACCAGAAATTGGGTCGTGTGGTTCATTATCGGTCAGGATATTGGCATTAGCCTCATCCCAGCCGTGCTGCATGCTGAGCACCTGCGGAGGAACTTCAGGAGTGACCTTAGCCTGCAGGGTGATACTTCCCTTCGGAGATTCCACAACTACCCGCTCGCCGTCAGCAATGCCAAGGTTCTTTGCCGAGTCAGGATTAATCTCCACCAAGGGTTGAGGCACCAGCTTTCTCAGCCTGGCAATATGGCGATATTGTGAGTGGGAGAAGGCGATTGTCCTGGTGCCGCTAAGCAGGGTGAAGGGATAGCGCTCATCCGGGCTTTCCAGCGGGGTAAAGGTGGGGAGGGGGTCATACCCGTAGTCTGCCATCGTCGGGGAGAACAGCTCCACCTTCCCCGATGGAGTATCCAGTCCCTCCTGCTCGTACTTTCGCTGGCGGTCAAGCCGGCTATATATTATGCCACCCGGATTTTGTTCCAGCTGCTCCAGGGTTATACCCGAAGGCTCAAGAAGGTAGGCAAAAAACTCATCAGCGCTCTGCCAGGGGAAATAATCAGCGTAGCCCATCTTTCTGCCCAGTTCAGACCATAACTGCCAGTCCTCCAAACAGTCAGCCGGCGGCTCAACTACCTTGTTGCTCAACGTAATCAGCGGCAGCCCCTTAGTGCTGTAATCCCTAAGGACTTTCCTCTCTAGAAAGGCGGTGGCGGGGAGGAAAATGTCGGCCAGCTTGGCGGTTTCGGTCATGAACAGGTCAGATACCACCAGCAAGTCCAGTCTCTCCAGCGCCTGCCTGACCTTATGGCTATCGGGCCAGGTTAAGACAGGATTACAAGCCTGAACGATGAGGGCTTTAACCGGATATGGTTTACCGCTAATTATAGCCTCGGCTACCGGCATGGCTGTGGTCTGACCGGTAAATTGGTTAAATATCGGGTACTGAGCGCCGATAGCCTCATCAACAGCTACCCTGCCCTTTACCCTGAGGCTGGTTTGCGGCAACGGAGAGTTATAGATATTCCCCCCGGCTATATCAAGGTTGCCGGTGATGGCTATCAGAATTGAAATGGCTCGGCTATTTTGTACACCATTAATGCAGTGGTCTAAGGAGACGCCCTGAGTGATAGTCGCCGGCTTGCCGGCGGCATACATCCGGGCAAACTGCCTGATTTGAGCCGCCGGAACCCGGGTAATCTTTGCTACCACCTCAGGGCTATATTCCCTGACGTGCTCCTTTAGCTTATCTAAACCAAGAGTCCACTTATTGACAAAAGCCTTATCATATAACTCCTCGGCTATGATTACATGTATTAAACCCAACGCCAGGGCACAATCAGTCCCGGGTCTAATCTGGATATGAAGGTCTGCCCTTTTTGCCAGCGGGGTCGCCCTGGGGTCAACCACGATTAACTTAGCCCCCCGCTTTTGAGCCGAAAGGACATCTGCCTGCTCACCTATCTTGGACTGCTGTGGATTACGCCCCCAGACGACTACGCAGCGGGTATCTTTGTAGCTTGGAGCTAAGGGGAACATACGCCGGCTTATAGACAAGCCGTGCCCGATCCCCTTGGCAGCAAAGCATAGGGAAGACCCTGAGGTATAATTAGGTGTTCCGTACAGGCTACAGAATCTGATGGCTACCCTCGGCACCTCGATACCGACCATGGGCTCGCCCAGGTGCACCACCAGCGCCTTAGCCCCGTAACGCTCCCTTATCCCAGCCAGCTTGTCGGCGATAATATCAAAGGCTTCATCCCAAGAGATTTCCTGCCATGCCCCGTTTATTTTCTTGAGGGGATGGGTAATCCGCTCTGGCGAATATAACCAGTCTGGCATCGCCTGCGCCCTGACACACAGCCTGTTGACTGGATGCTCCTTCATAGGAGTGACCTTAGCCAGCCTGCCCTTCTCCACGTGGGCATCTATGCCACAGCAGCTAGAGCACATGCGACAAATGGTTTTCACCACCTTGGTATTACTTTTTACGGGCACCCGCTGAACCTCCAGCTATCTCCACCAGCCGCTCTATCGTTTTGCGGGTAGTCAATAACTGCTCAACTGAAGGGCGGGCTTGAGAAGAATCCAGGCGTTTCCGCATCTCGTCCTTATTCCCACTGGCACTTTGCACAATATTCTCCAGCTCAGCATCTATCTCAGCATCGGCAACTTCTATCTTTTCCTCCTCAGCAACCTTCCCCAGCACCAGGGAGCGAGTAACCCTCTTGGTGGCTAAGGGACGCAGCTCCTCCCTCATTTCCTCCTTCGTTTTACCGACCCTGCCCAGGTATTCCTCCAGCCCCCCACCGCCTGCCTGCAACCACCTCGCCTGCTGCTCTATGAGGCGGTCAGTTTCCGCCTCAGCCAAAACCGACGGGAATTCTACTCGGCTTAAGTCAACCACGGCATCAATTAGCCGTTCTTCAAATTCCTCTTTTGTTTTCTGCTCTGCCCGCAGACGAAGGCTAGTGGAGGCCTGTTTGCGGAGGGTGGCTAATGTCTTGAACTCGGGGCTGACCAGCTGGGCAAATTCGTTGTTTAGCTTGGGAAGCCTCTGCTGCTTTATCTCGCTAACCTTCACCTTAAACCGAGCTTCTTTACCCGCCACCTCAGCCTGGGGGTAATCTTGGGGGAGTTGGAGTGTGAACTCCTTCTCCTCACCACCCTCCATCCCGGATAGCTGCTCGGCAAACCCGGGCACAGGAATAGGCTGGTCATGAAGAATTTGATATTGAACTCCCTGCTGACTTATGAACGGCTTTCCCTCTACCTGGCTTTCAACATCTAAGGTTACCAAATCATCAAAGTCGGCGGCACGCTCTACCGGCTCCCAGGTGCCATGCTGGCGGCGTAGCTGCTCTATAACGGCGCCGACCTCGTCCTTAGTTACTTCTACAGGCTCTGGTTTGAGTTTAATGCCATGGTATTCGCCAAGCTCAATGGTGGGCTTGAGCGGCACTGTCGCCTTAAATACCACCGGCTCAGTCTGAGTTACTTCAATAGATGGGCTGGCGATAGCCTCAATCTCCTGCTCTTTGAGTGCCTTCTCATAAGCCTGAGGCAATAGATCCTGTAGCGCATCCTCAAGGAGGCTGTCTTTGCCTATATAGCGTTGCAGCACCACCCGTGGTGCTTTTCCTTTACGAAAGCCGGGGATATTGGCCTTCTTGGCCAGCCGATGATAGGACTTCTCCAAGTACTCTTCTACCTCGGCAGGCTCCATCTCAATGGTGAGCAATACCTGGCAATTCTCTTCTTTCTCTCTGGTTACCTTCACCTTTCTTCTCGCAGACGCAGGTGTAATTCAGCTAGCTGCTCATCGCTAACCGGCGAAGGAGCATCAAAGGTTAAATCAGCCGCGCTCTGGTTCTTGGGAAAGGCGATAACCTCCCTGATGGTTTCTTCCCCTGCCAGCAACATCACAATGCGGTCAATGCCCGGGGCTATACCACCATGAGGGGGAGCACCGTAGTCAAAAGCTTCCAGCAGATGCCCGAAGCGTGCCTCAACCTCCTCATCACTATAGCCCAGCAGCTTGAATACCTTCCTCTGCAGCCGGCTGGTGTGAATCCTGATGCTGCCGCCAGCAATCTCACACCCGTTGCATACCAGGTCATAGTGCCTGCCCCGCACCTTTTCTGGAGCGCTGTCCAGCAAGGGCATATCCTCATCCCTGGGCGCAGTGAAGGGATGATGCATCGGCTCCCACAGCCCGCTCTCTTCATTCCTGTTCAGCCAGGGAAATTCCACAATGAAAGCAAAGGCAAGCAGGTTAGGGTCGGCTAATTTAAGCCGCTTGCCCATCTCCTGTCGCAACTCGCTCAGTACCATATCCACCAGCTCAGGTCTGCCGGCGACGATAAGCAGCAAGTCTCCCCTATCTGCCCCCAAACGCTGCGCCATCTGCTTAATCTGGTCTAGGGTTAGAAATCTGGCGGCGACCGACTTTACCTCTTTAATGGTTAAATCGTTCAAGTTCCCGCCAGCAGTGCCCAGTGACATAGTTACCAAGCCCCCACCACCAAGGCCCTGCACCAGCTTATTCAGCTCATCAAGCTGACGGCGGCTATAACCACCGCAACCGGGAGCGCATATACCCCTCACCTTACCCCCCTCGGCAATGGCAGAACGAAAGATAGAGAACTCAGATTGAGCGGCAATGTCGGTCAAATCTTTTAGCTCCAGACCAAACCTCAGGTCAGGCTTATCCGTGCCATAGCGCTCCATTGCCTCAGCATAGCTAAGGTGGGTGAAGGGCTTTGTAACCTGCATTTCAGGTTTAACCGTCTTCACCATAGCCGTGAACAGTTCCTCCATCAAACTAAGGATATCATCCTCCTCGACAAAGCTCATCTCCAGGTCAAGCTGGGTGAACTCAGGCTGGCGGTCAGCCCGCGTGTCTTCATCTCGGAAGCACTTGGCTATCTGAAAGTATTTCTCTACACCAGCGACCATCAGCAGCTGCTTGAGTTGCTGCGGCGACTGGGGAAGAGCATAGAATTTTCCCTCATGAACCCGGCTGGGCACTAGGTAATCACGAGCCCCTTCAGGTGTGCTCTTAATCAAAATCGGTGTCTCCACCTCGATAAACCCCTTGGCATCCAGAAAATCGCGAATAAACTTCACCACCCGGTGACGAAGCATTAGATTCTTTCCCATCCGGGCCCGGCGCAGGTCGAGGTAGCGATACTTGAGACGCAGGTTTTCTTCCACTTCAATTTCTTCATTGATATAGAAAGGAGGGGTCTTTGATGGATTAAGTATATCGGTATTACGGACGATGACCTCAATATCACCGGTGGGCAATTTAGGGTTCTCGGTTCCCTTAGGACGGAGAGCCACCTCACCACTGACTCTTATTACGTATTCACTGCGCATCTGGCTGGCTACTTCATGGCAAGAGGGTGATGTTTCAGGGTTAAATACTACCTGGACTATGCCCTCTCTATCTCGCAGGTCAATAAATATCAGTCCACCGTGGTCTCGGCGGCGGTCTACCCAGCCAGCCAGGGTTACCTCGGTGCCAACATCCTTTTTACTCAGTTCGCCACAGCTATGACTCTTGAGCAAAATCGCCTCCTAATATAGGTTATAGCTGATTATAGCTTATAAAGGGGGGCTCTTCAACTTGAGAGGTGAAATACATCGACTCCCCCCGTTTTTAACTTATCTCTTTTTCCCCACCCACCCACCCTCGGAGGCTTCACCCCCAATCCCGTGCTTTTGTTGGGGTGTTTAAGAGGGGTAAAACCCCTATTGGGCGGGTGGGTAGGGAAGAAAAACACATGTTAAAAGGGAAGAGGGGGGAAGAAAGAGCTAGATTAAAAAGGGGGTGAGGTTGATAAAAATATAGGGATTACCTAATATACTAAAATTTGACGCCAGAATATAAATACTATACAATATCATCAATCCCAAACGTTGGCATACAAAGGAGGCAAAACTAGTGCCGAACTGGAAGGGACAGCTTAGCTTCAATACAGGGGCTTCTCGCATGATGATGCCCTGGGCTTGGCGTGCCGCCAGTTCGGGGATCATGCCAACCTAACTTCCCCAACTGACCAAAGAGTTAACCAAGCCCAAGAACACTATACTTCTTGGGCTTTTTGTTTTTACACCGCAAACTACAGTTTGACAGCGCAGCGCGTAAATATTAATATCTAGGAGGTTTCAATATGGCAAAAACGATTGAAGAGATAAACGAAAAGATACAGCAGGGCAAAGCGGTAGTAGTTACTGCTGGGGAGATAATAGATATTGCTAAAGAGAAGGGCATCAAGAAGGCAGCCCAGGAAGTAGACGTGGTTACCACCGCCACCTTCGGTCCCATGTGCTCATCTGGCGCCTACCTTAATATCGGACACTCCAAGCCCAGAATCAAGCTCGGTGGCGGCCGAGCCTACCTTAATGATGTCCCGGCTTATACCGGCCTGGCGGCGGTAGACCTATTCATCGGTGCCAATGCCCTCCCCGATGATGACCCCAGAAACAAGGTCTATCCCGGCGAATTCAACTATGGGGGCGGGCATGTAATTGAGGAACTTGTCGCCGGCAAGGACGTCAGGCTGGAGGCAATCGCCTACGGCACCGACTGCTACCCCAGAAAAAAATTAGAGACCTGGATTAACATCAAAGACCTCAATGAGGCGGTGCTATTCAACATCAGGAATGCTTACCAGAACGACAATGTGGCGGCAAACGCCTCGGACAAGACAATCTATACCTATATGGGCGTGCTGCGGGCCAACCTGGGCAATATCAACTATTGCAGTGCCGGGCAGCTTTCGCCGTTGCTCAATGACCCCTATTACAAGACCATCGGCATCGGCACCAGGGTATTCCTGGGGGGTGGTATAGGCTTCATCGCCTGGCATGGCACACAGCACAACCCAGACGTGCCCCGCACCGAAAAGGGAGTCCCCAAGAGGGGGGCGGGAACACTCTGCGTTATTGGCGATTTAAAGCAAATGAGTCCCAAATGGCTGATGGGAACCAGTATGCTGGGCTATGGCTGCACCCTAACGGTAGGCATTGGCGTAGCCATCCCCATACTCTCTGAAGAAATCCTGGGCTACACCACGGTAACCGACGCCGAGATTTTTTCCGCCGTTATTGATTATGCTGACGCCTATCCCAATCTGAAACCGGATATATTGGGCGAAGTTAGCTATGCTCAACTGAAGAGCGGCAAGGTAAAACTCAAGGGTAAAGAAGTGCCTACTGCTTCCCTATCTAGCTACCCAAGGGCAGTGGAGATTGCTAATACGCTAAAGCAATGGATACTGAGCGGGAAGTTCCTGCTAACCGAACCAGTGGCGCCCCTGCCTGGGGTAGAATCAGGGATAACCTTTAAGCCACTTAAAGAACGACCCATTGAATAGCAAACACAAGGAGACGAAAATGGATGTTTCCAAGAGAATAGTCCTGCACTTTCCCAAGCGGGTGGTAGAGCGTCCTATAGTCTGCCGACTGGCTAAGGACTACGACCTTGAATTTAATATCTTAAAGGCTCTGGTTACCCCGGAAGAAGAAGGGCTGCTGGTATTAGAACTGAGCGGGGAGCAGGAGGAGTATGATAAGGGTATCAGGTATCTGGCTGAAACCGGGGTGAGGATACAATCGCTCAGCCAGGATGTCCTCCGCAATGAGGAAAGGTGCACCCATTGCGGTGCCTGTATTACTATTTGCCCCTCGGGCGCCTTTGAACTTGACCCTCTAACCAGGCGGGTCGACTTTTATGATGAAAAATGCGTGGCTTGCGGACTATGTATCAAGGCTTGCCCCCCGCGAGCTATGGAGGTGCACTTCTAGTCCATGTATCAACCGAGAACCTATCGCCACTGGGTTAAAGATGAAGACCTGGTCTCTTTCAATGTAGTGGTCAAGGAAACAGATTTATATATCCGTGCTTCAACTAACCTGAAGCGGAAAGCACTCAAGCTGGTATTGAAGTACCGTGACCTGTTGGAAAAGTACATTGCAAGACATCCCTCATTTCTCACCTCCCTGGAACCGGTCGCCATCGGAGATGATGCCCCGCGCATTGTCACCGAGATGGCAGAATCGGCAAGAAAGGTGGGAATTGGTCCTATGGCTTCAGTGGCCGGGGCTATAGCTGAGTTTGTCGGCAGCCAGCTTCTTGACTCCTCCCCGGAGATTATTGTAGAAAATGGGGGCGATATCTATCTGAAGAGCTTAGATAACAGACTGATAGGGATTTATGCTGGAAAATCGCCCTTAACCGGCAAGATTGGACTGGAAATCAAGGGACAGGATACGCCGATGGGCATCTGCACCTCTTCGGGGACAGTGGGGCATTCTCTGAGTCAGGGGAAAGCCGATGCCGTAATAGTGCTTTCCCAATCAGCCGCTTTAGCTGATGCCGCCGCCACTGCCATCGGCAACCTGATTATCCAGCCCGACGATATACCCAGCGGCATTGAATTCGCCCAGGGCATTGATGGGCTGACTGGCGTGGTAATCATTCATGGTGATAAAATAGGGCTGTGGGGTGAGGTGAAAATCTGCCAAACCCCCGCCTAATACGCAGGTGGTGATGATAGCTCAATGGACTTTCTGAAACCGCAGTTAAAAAGCAGACGGGAAAGGGTGTTAATAGTCATAGTCCCCTGTGTATTCCTGGGGCTGATGCTACTGGTAGCTGGCGCTGGTAAGCTGCCGGGGCAGACTGAATTTATTGATGCCCTCCTCGGGTCTTTCTGGACACCCACCGTAGCCAATCTTATTGGCCATGGTCTTCCCTGGGTTGAGATAATCCTGGGAGCGCTTCTGCTGCTGGGAGTATTCCCCAGAATTGCCGCTACTCTGAGCCTACCGCTTATTGCCGGATTTATGGCCAACAATGCCTGGGCAATAAGCCAGGGTAAGGAATTTGGGCAATGTGGCTGTTTTGGGATATTGGAAGAGCTTTTCGGCGCCATGACCCCATTGCAAGCCCTGTCCCTGGATATTGTGCTTCTTTTCTTTGCCATAATCATAATATTGTTTCACCCGGCTGGCTTTCTAACTTTTCAATGGTGGTTTACTAAACGGAAAGGAGAGCAGAATACATAATGAAATTGATTTCTGGTCAGCCAAAGTGGCTAGTCAGTTTAATCATCTTGGTTGTTGCTACCCTCTTCATTAGCGGTTGTTGTGTGCTAGACAATCAACTACCAGTCATCTCCAGCCTTACCGCCACTAATGGAGCGGAGATTAACCCGTCAGGTAGCTGCCAAATTGAATGTGCTGTTTCAGACCCGGATGAGGATGAGCTAAGCTATACCTGGTTAGCCGACGACGGCGATATCATCGGGGAAGGCTCTACTGTTACCTGGATGGCGCCTGATGCCCCCGGTGTTTACATCATCACCGTTGAAGTAAGCGATGGCAGGGATGGTATAGCCACCGAACAGCTAACCCTCAATGTAGTAACCCCCAACCACCCCCCGGTTATTAAGATTCTGACTGCAGAGTGGCACAGAGTGGAAAAGGCTTCCAATACCCCTATTATATGCGTTGCCACAGACCCAGATGAGGATGAGCTAACCTATACCTGGTCAGCGGATGCCGGGAACATTACCGGGGAAGGGGATACTGTCACTTGGGTTGCTCCTAATGACTATGGAACCTATTATATTACCGTTACTGTAACCGACGGTAGAGGTGGTGAAGCCAGTGAGAGCGTAGATGTTATAGTGTGCTCTTGCCCTGGTGCCCACTAATATTGAGGGAATTATCAATGAAGCAAGGCTCATCGGGCAGCGCCTATATAAAATGGGAATGCCGATGGAAAGGGGGTAGAAATGGCAAAACGGCGGGTAATGCTTACCTATGCCCCGGAGGTAAGCTCTGAGCCAATTATTTATACTATTGGTCAGCAGTTCAACCTGGCAACCAATATCCACCGGGCTGACGCCACCGAGGATAGAGGCTGGATAGAACTGGAGCTTGAGGGTGAGGAGAAGGATATTGAAGCTGGAATCGCCTGGGCTATCTCCAGAGGGGTGAGGGTTGACCCGGTTGGTGAGGATATAACCAGCGTTTAATCAGCTACTGGCTCAAGTTTCGCCTTTCCAGCCACTTTTGCTTCTGGCTGAGCCGTATCCTCTCATCAGTGGGCTGGTAACTAGCTAAGAAGTTATCCTTGAAAGATAGGAGGGTGCCATCCTCAATGGCACCTCTTATTTTAGCCATTAAGTTACATATAAAACTCAGGTTATGAATAGTAGCTAATCTATAGGCTAATAGCTCGTCGCAACTAAACAGGTGGTGGAGATAAGCGGCTGAGAAATTGCGGCAGGTATAGCAATCGCAGTCGGGAACAATAGGCTGCTCCATCTGGCTATAGGCAGCATTACTTATGTTCCTCCTCCCCTGCCAGGTAAACAGGGCGCCATTTCGGGCGACGCGGGTAGGCAGGGCACTATCAAAGATATCACACCCCCTGGCTACTGCCTCAACGATATCCTCGGGAGAGCCTACCCCCATAAGATATCGTGGCTTATTCTCCGGCAATAAAGCCACCGTCTCTTCAATCATGGCTAGAGTTACCTTCTTGGGCTCTCCGATACTTAATCCGCCGATAGCATAACCAGGAAAGTCTAACGAAGTGAGGTATTCTGCCGATTGCCGCCGGAGCTTGGGGAAGATGCCACCCTGCACAATAGCGTATAGCGCCTGGTCACGGCGTTTTTGGGCTTTCTGGCATCTCTCCGCCCACTTATGCGTTCTCTCTGTTGCCCTTTTCACCTGGTCAAAACTATCGTCATGTGCCGGGCACTCATCCAGAGCCATAATAATATCGGCACCAAGGCTCTCCTGATACTGAATAATTAGCTCGGGGGTAAGATGATGCTGGCTGCCGTCAATATGGGAGCGGAATATAACCCCCTCATCGCTTACCCGACGCAGCGGCGCCAAGCTGAATATCTGATAGCCACCGCTGTCGGTAAGAATAGCCTGGTCCCAACTCATAAACTTATGTAAACCTCCTACCTTCTCGATTACGCTGATGCCTGGCCTTAAGTAGAGATGGTAAGTATTAGCCAATACCATAGCTATCCCAATAGCTTTAACCTCTGCCGGGGTCAGCGTTTTGATTACTCCCTGACTGCCCACGGGCAGAAACACCGGCGTGGGTACTGCCCCGTGCGGCGTTAGCAGCTCTCCGGCGCGGGCTTGGCTCCGGGGACAGGTTTGTATTAAACGGAAGCTATTGAGATTACTTACCAACCCCTCACCCTTTATCCCTCTCCCCTTACAAAGGGGAGAGGGAGGAGAATTTCAAGAGGGGCTTCGCCCCTCTAAGACTCCCCCTAAATTAAATGCTCGGCGATAATATTGCGCTGTATTTCTGAGATGCCGACATATATCTCGGTCATCTTGGCATCCCGGTAAAGCCGCTCTACTTCCATAGTCTTCATCGTGCCATACGAGCCATGAACCTGCATTGCCATCCCGGTGACCTCAACCGCTATTTGCGAGGCAAAGAGCTTAGCCAGTGAAGATTCATACTTAATATCTAACCCTTGGTCACGGAGGAAGGCAGTCCGATACACCAGCCACCTGCCAGCCTCTACGCGGCTCGCCATCTCCGCAAGATGCCACTGGATAGCCGGTAGTTGAGCAATCGGTTTACCCTGGGACTTCCTCTGCTTAGCATAATCCATGGAGAGTTCCAAGGCTGCCTGAGCTACCGCCACCGCCTCCACCGCCACCCCCAACCGCCCCAGAGATATAGCTTCAAGAAGGATGTCAAACCCCTGCCCTTCTTTCCCAAGCAGGTTTTGTTGAGGTACATAAAGGTCATCAAGATATACCACCGAGGTGCCCAACCCCCTTAGCCCCATAGTTTCACAGGGTTCACGGAGGTTATACCCCACAGAGGAGGTATCAATGATAAAGGCGTTTAACCCCTTTCCTCCCCGTTTGGCGAAGATCAGAACTAAATCGGCTGCCGGGGCAAGAGCGACAAATTGTTTCTGACCGGTGATTACATAGCCATCACCGCTTTTCCTGGACATGGTGGTGATTGCTTGAGGGTCGGAGCCGGTCTCAGCTTCGGTAAAGGCAACCCCGCCCAGCAGTTTACCTTGCGCCAGAGGAGACAAGAAGGTCTTCTTTTGTTCCTCGCTGCCGAAGCGGAATATCGCCTCCTCAGGGACGGTATTTATGGCCATAATGGCACCAACAGTCATTGATACCTGGCATATTTGCTCCAGCACCAGAGTATAACTGGTATAACCAGCCCCGCCACCTCCGTATTGAGCAGGATAGGGCAGTCCCTGGTATCCCTTTTTGCCCATTTCCCTGGCCAGGTCAAAAGGAAACTGCCCGCTGGAGTCAATTTCAGCCGCTAGCGGCTTAACCGACTTGATGGCAAACTCCTTTGCCATCCTCTGCAGCATCTTCTGCTGTTCACTAAGATTGAAATCCATTTATGTCAACTTCGGCTCGTGTGTTTCGTCCAGGTAACCTTGCAGGATGATAGCCGCCGCCTGAGCATCGTGCCTGGCTTTTCTAGTTTTCTTGCCGCCAGACGCCCGCTTCAGGCGCTCGGCCAATACCGTGGTCAAACGCTCATCCCTATACTCTACAGGAACTTCAATCCGCTCACTTAGCTTCTGGACGAAATCTTTTGCCTTCTCCGCCTGCTTGCCTATACTGCCGTCCATGGAGAGCGGCAGACCGGCAACAACCTGCCCTACCTGTTGCTGGCGGATAATATCGGTAATAGCCTCTATATCAAAGCTCTCGTCCCGGCGATTGATAACAGTAAGCGGGCTGGCTAATATGCCCTCGGGGTCGCTGAGAGCTACCCCAATCCTCCTATCCCCAATGTCAAGTCCAAGGCTACGCATTATATTAAGCTCTTTACCAGCTTAAGGGCTTCATCCAGTTTCTTCTTGTCCTTACCGCCGGCCTGAGCCAGGCTTGCTTTCCCCCCACCACTACCGCCAGCCACCTCAGCTACCTGTTTCACTATCTTACCGGCATCGTAGCCCTTAGCCACCAAGTCCGGGGTTACGGCGGCCAGAAAAGCGGGCTTGTCTTCATAAACTGTGCCCAGAACGACGATAGCGCTCTTAAGCTTATCCCTGATGATGTCGCTCATTTCTCGCAAAATCTCCATACGGGAAGAGGGAATCTTGGCCGCCAGCACGGTTACCCCCTTGATAACCTCAGCCTGAGCCAGCAAAGATTCGGCGGTTTTCCTGGCTAATTCTCTCTCCAAGGCTTGCCTTTGCTTACGTTCTTTAACCAACTCAGCGTCCAGGTGTTCAGCCGCCTTCTGCGAATCGGACAGGCGCTGGCTGATATAGGCTTCGGCTTCCTCGCCGGTAACGGCTTCAATGCGGCGCAATCCAGCGCCGATGCTGCTCTCGCCAATAATATGAAAGAGGCCTATCTCCCCAGTCGAGCTAACATGGGTGCCGCCACAAAGCTCGGCGCTAATAAACGGCTTACCGATTTTCAATACCCTGACTGTGTCCCCATATTTTTCATCAAACAGGGCTATCGCCCCCTCCTCCATAGCCTTTTTATAGGGGATGTCCTCAGCATATACCCTCAGGTTCTGGCGGATTTTTTCGTTGACGATGCGGTTTACCTCGGCTATTTGCTCCCCGGTCAGCGCCTTCAGATGAGAGAAGTCAAATCTGAGGTGGTCGGGGGCGACCAGCGAGCCGCGCTGCTGGACGTGCTCCCCCAAAACCTGGCGCAGAGCAAACTGGAGAAGGTGGGTGGCGGTATGATTGCGAGCGATATCGAGTCGCCGTCCTTCATCAACTATTGCCTCGACCTCCTCCCCAACACTCAGGCTGCCCTTAACCACCTTGCCCTGGTGAACGATAACGTCGGGCGGGACATTAACGGTATTGGTGACCAAAAACTTACCCGAAGAGCCGACTATTTCACCAGTATCACCAACCTGCCCCCCCATCTCCCCGTAGAAGGGGGTGGTTTCTAAAATAAGGCTCGCCTCTTGACCTTCCCTTACCTTCTTTACGGGCTTATTATCAACCAGGAGGTTAATAATTTTAGATTTACAGCTAAGGCTGCTATAGCCGACAAATGAGCTTTTATGTACCGTTGCCCTAGCTCTCAGAGTTCCTCTCCCACGCAAGGTTGCTTTTCCAGTTTTAGCACTTGCAGTAACCTTAACGCCAATCTCGACCCCAGCCTTTATGCTGTAGGCTTTCCTAGTAGAGCCACAATTAGGACATTCCTTATCACTTTCCTTCAACCTTGCGCCGCAATCTGCACAACTCACCTGGGCAGCCTTGGCTCTTTCCCGCTGCTTCTCCATCTCCTTTTCAAAACCTTCTAAGTCCACGGAAAAGCCGCGGTCGGCAGCAATCTCGGTGGTCAGCTCTACAGGAAAGCCATAGGTATCATATAACCGAAAAGCATCTACTCCTGAAATCTCCCCCGCTCTAGTGGTCTCCCTCTCAGCCATGATGTTATTCAGCAGCTCCAGCCCGGTGCTAAGCGTCTCAGCAAACCTGGCTTCCTCATTCTCAACTACCTGTAGAATAAAATCCTGTCTCTGGACCAACTCAGGGTAAATGTGCCCCATCAGCTCAACAGTTGTCCTGGCTGTTTCAGCCAAGAACGGTTTATCTAGCCCTAATCTTCTGCCAAAGAGCGCCGTGCGACGCAACAGTCGACGCAGCACATAGCCCCGCCCCTCGTTGCTGGGAATCACCCCATCGGCAATGAGAAAGGCAATC
>JAUWZG010000062.1 GCA_030615425.1 Dehalococcoidia bacterium | reverse complement strand
CTTCATCGGGTCATCGGTCATCTCACAGGGGAAAACGATAGTGGGAAAGCCCAGAGGGCGGAATTTCTTGGCTAAGGCGGCGCCCCTGATGACTATCTGGTCCTCAAATGCCCGGCGTAGGGTTCTGGAGCCGGAATCAATGACGATATCCTTAACCCCAGCATCGGTCAGTTTAGTAGTTAATTCGGCAAGTTCCTCCGGGCTGGAGGCTTTTACTGCCAGGGGGCATGAATTCCCCTTAGCCAAATCTGCCATGCTGTCCAGGTTCTCCTCAGTAGCAGCATAGAGCAATGGTTTCCGGTCAGCGCAGACCTTCAAGCCGGCAGCCAGGATATCAGGGTTGCTACTCATCAGGATAATGCCACACTCGCTATTTTGCTTTACTTTACTGACTACAGCCTCAAATCTGGTCGCATCGCCCGAGTCATCCCTTATTGCTACCAAATCGGGACGAAGGAGAAGACCTATCCTCTCATATTGAAGGTTATTGAACCTCTCCAGCCTACTCTCAATCTCAGAATCCTCCATGGTATCGCTGATGAGGATGGCAAAACCGGGGGGGTTCTCAAACCTTTTTTCATGGCGAAACATGACTGTCTCACCACCAACCTTCAATGCCCTGTCGCCGATGCCGATAGTAACCGGCAAAATCGGGGGCGCTGCCGCCTCCGTCAGTTTGGCTTTTGCTTCTTCGGAGACATAGGGACAGGCACTTAGTTCCGCCTTACCGGCAGCTAATTTCATGGCAAAGGTAAGACAGGTAGGGTCTCCGCACTCCTTACAGTTAGTCTTGGGCAGTAACTTAAATATCTCTAGTCCGGTAAGCGGCATATTTTGCTCGCTCCTTCCCTATCCCAGTATTGGCTCCATAGAAAGGGCTGGGTGCCCCTTTTCCTGCAGGAAGGGGAGAATCTCCTCCTCTGTGACGCCAATTGTCTCATCGGCAATCATATCAGGCAGGTCGGGGACGCCAACCTCCTCAGCTCTCGCCTTAAGCCGCTCGGCAATCTCCTCCTTCAGCATCTTGGGCATCCAGACTATTCTTTTTATACCACCATCACCAACGATGAATTTTCTCTGGCAGGTATTGTACTTGCCGTGTACAACAACGCCGGGGGTGCTCAAGCCACCGCCAATAGTCCCCGCCAGCGTAGTGAACTTCATCCCGCAGGGAGTCTCTCCAGTATATTCCCGATTTACCGTCATTACCCCATTGCACAGGGGAAGGACAGCAGCAATGCACTCACAGCAACCGCAGGTAGTCATGGGGTCATTTACTATGCTGTAGAAGTTATAATGGTCTATCTTCTGCCGGGACGCCTTATAGATAAACTCGTTTACCCCTTTCCACTGCCCCAGCTTGGCATCGAGGCACTCTCCCTTTTCCACCGGCTGATTAGGTCCGGTGGGGTTAATCTCGTAAGAGGCTTTGCAATCCATCCAGTTATAGGAACCACAAAGACCGGTTCTCTCCGGGCTGATACAACAAACATGGCCGGGAGCAAAGGACTGGCACAGGGTACATGAGTAGTATATATCAGTAGTTTCGTCGGTCATGCCTTCAATTCGGGCATCCCGAGTCCCATATACTGACCTTGCCTTTTCTACTATCTCTTTTACTTTATCTTCCTCGGTATAGAGTCTTATCTGTATTTTATCAAATATCCGACCAAAATCTTGGTGTAGCTTGGCATGAAGGATGTCGCCGATGTGGTGTAGCCTGAAGCCTTTCTCCACAGCCTGTTTAGCCACTCGTAGCCAGGCGATATCCCTCTGCCCTATATGCATCAACCCTTGAGCATAGTTTACCAGGTGGTGAATCTGGCGCTCCAGGATAGGTTCAAAGTCCTCCTGCATCTCTCTCCCTGCCACCTCAACGACTATAGCTAAAGGTAACCTGGAACCAGCCGGGATATCGGTCATCTCTGGACCAATCACCTCAACCTTCCCATCCTCTACCTCTTCCATTCGCTTAGTGGTAACCCACTCCACCATTGGCGTTCTCCCACCGCCAGTCTCCAGATAGATATCCTCCCCCCGAACCCTTTCACCCTCAAAGGCAGGACCGTAGGCTACTGGAACCGGAACTTCAGCTACGGTAACCTTCAGCCCCCTTATCTCTATCGCTTTGGCTACTATCTTGTCGTGGGGAATATTAGAGACCACATGCTCATAGGTGCAGATGCCAGTAGGTAAAACCTCAGGTATCGGGGTATCAGCAATGGTGGGGAATCCCCAATTGATTGCCCCAGCCGCATTAGCATACCACTCATCGGTAACATAGCCTAGGGGCAGAACAAAGGCAAAGATACGGTCTTTGTTATAGATAAGGATTCTTCGGTAATCACCAGGCTCAACGCCGCCGAAGGAAAGGGCTGCCCTAGTGGCAAAGCCGGCGGCAAATACGGCGGCGCTTACATCAGGACCAAAGGAGACCAGACGGACTGGCCAGCCAATCTGCACTCCTGCCTCAACCAGCTGCTCGGAGAACCTCTTGCCGTTATGCTCAGCACACATAAAGATATACTGGTTGACTTTCTGAAGTTCACGGGCGATGTTCACTGCTATCTCATTGGTCGGCGCAGCACCAAGGACAGCAGCAAAGCCAGGAGCGGTGCCATCAACGAATTCAATCCCCCTCTTTCTGAGGATGACATCATCGGCGGCACCTAACCAGATATTATCATCAGTAGGGTCTTCTTGCTTGGTATAGAAGTCAGGCTGCTCCAAGTACCTTATGGCTTCTAGTAACTCCTCGGCAAAGAAGGTTGCCATACCGGCATCAAGGGCTGGAGCCAGGTAAGGTAAAGGGCAATTCTCCCTCACCGGGGGTGGGAGGAGGGATTTGCACCTTTTTAGCACCTGTTCCATATCACCCAATTTTTCGACTTTAATTCCTAAAATTCCATAGATTACTGGCAGGTAATAGGCAGTATTGGGGAAGCCCACTGGTTCATTTGCTCCCCACCTGTCCATCGCCTCCTGCCACTTCTTCTCAGCTTGGTCTGCAATCTTGTAAGCCCCCCTGATAGCTGCTGATGCGATAATTTTAGACATATCTTAAGCCCTCCGTTACCTTCTTATAACTATGGCGCCTAAACTGCTTCCAGCTCCCTTCTCATCGCCATATCATAGAACACTCGCTCTCTAGCCTTATCAATGCCCAGAGCCTTGCGTTTCTTATCGATGTGCGAAATCATCAGCTGGGCTGCCTTAATCGGGTCTGGCTCAAAAGCCCACATCCCGCCATACATATCTTCAAAGTCCTTGAACAAGAAATCAGTCACCTCTTTGCTTCCCAGGGTAGGCCAGTTAACGCCAAAGACGGTGAATACCCCTGAGCCAACAAAGTATTGACCAATGGAGATTGCCTTCTCACTCATCCACTCCGGGGCAGCCCCAGCTGCAGGCAGGTCGCTGATGTCATCGCCTAAGCCACCGTCTTTCACCATGGCAGTAGCTGCCATCAGGATTCGGCTATTATCCACACAAGAGCCCAGATGCAACACCGGTGGAATACCTACTGCTTCACATACCGAAGCCAGTCCATCGCCGGCATATTTTGCTGCTTCCGGGGTCATAAGTCCAGCCTTGGCAGCAGCCATAGCACTACAGCCGGTCTGAAGAACCAATACATCGTTCTTTATCAGTTCTTTAATCATTGCCAAGTGAATGGCATCGTGGGTAACCCGGGGATTGTTGCAGCCGACGACACCGGCTACTCCCCTTATCCTGCCATTGATGATATTGTCATTTAATGGTCGGTAGGAGGCACGGAAAAGACCGCCCAGCAGGTAGTTGATAGTTTCATGACTGAATCCAGCCACCAGGTCACTTTGCTCATCAGGGATATCAATATTGCTCCCCCGTTTGGGGAAATTATCAATGGCAATCTTGACTATAGCCCTGGCTGACTCCATAGCGTTGTGCTCATCAAATTCTATGTGCATAGCACCAGAAATCTTAGCTTTAGGTGAGGTAGTGATAATCTTGGTGTGGTAGCACTGGGCGATATCAGGCAGGGACTGCATAATACACTGGACATCTACCACCATGGCCTCCACTGCCCCGGTAACCAGAGCCAGCTCCTGTTGCAGGAAATTCCCGGCTAGCGGTATCCCATGGCGCATCAGTATCTCGTTAGCAGTGCAGCATATCCCAGCCAGGTTTATCCCGTTAGCCCCCTTGGATTTAGCCAGCTCTATCATCTGTGGCTCTTGAGCCACAGCGACAATCATCTCCGAAAGCAGGGGTTCATGACCGTGAATGATAAGGTTTACCTCGTCTCGTTTAAGCACCCCTAAGTTTATCTTACCGAGAACAGGCGCTGGGGTTCCGAAGAGTATATCCTGGAGTTCGGTGGCAATCATACTGCCACCCCAGCCATCAGCTAGAGACGCTCTGACTCCTTGCCGGAGCAGGTTGTGATAATCCTGGTCAACCCCCATATGGGTTCGGTGCATTATCTCCACAATTTCTCTATCTATGCCTCGGGGAGCAACTCCCTCTCGCCGCCATAATTCCTGACGCTTTAGCGGTGCCCTTCTCAGGAACAGAACTCCGCCCTCCTGTTTACCAAACTCAGCCAGAGCTATCTCACCGATATCAATGGCTATTTCCTGGTTGCTGCGGTCGCCGATGGTGACCCCAAAATCCAGAGCCAGTTGCAGTAGCTTCTGCTCGTCTTTAATCTCGTAGCCCGGAGCCTCTCCTTTAGCTACCGCCAAGAAGAGCTCAGCTACCCCACGACCGTGGTCGGAGTGGGCAGCCGCCCCACCAGCTACCATCCGAATAAAATTGCGAGCGG
Source organism: Dehalococcoidia bacterium (assembly GCA_030615425.1). The sequence goes on along the minus strand of JAUWZG010000062.1, from coordinate 1,004 downwards.
CGATGGTCTCTGCAGTAGCCCCACAGATGCCCCTTCTTTTCTTTTTCTCCTCTGGTGTTTCCTCTTTCCCCTTAGGTAGGGGTACCCGGCAGGGTCCCATACCACAGTTGCTGCAACAACTACCAACCGAGCCTATGGGACAGGGCTTCATCGTTTCAGCTCTATCAAAGGCAGTATTCACCCCGTCGCTAACCGCCTTTTCAATCATCCTAACACTGGCGCTATCAATGCTCTTGGTCTCTGCTTCTGCCATCCTGCTTACCCCCTTCCAACCTTGAGGCTGTTTAGAAACTCAAGCTGTCATTGTGAGCCCTTCGCTTCGTGTCATTCTGAGCGTAGCGAAGAATCTCATGGCGCTCAGGACAGGCTCCGCGAAGCAATCTCACTATTGCTTTCAGAGATTACTTCGGTCGCCTAGGCGACCTCGCAATGACAACTAAACACCCTCATCTTTGATTATTTTAGGAAGCTGTCAATTCAGCTATCATCTCTCGAACCAACTTTATTGCCTCTGGGTGCCTCATAATCATCACATCCCCTCCAGCCAGAATCAGAACCATAGCTGACATTGCTTCCAACAAGATTCCCCGCTTCTTGGCATCCCCAAGCTTGGGGTCTTCCCCTGTTGGGATATGCACTTCCTTGGTCTTCCACGCCTCTTTAGATATATTACAGATGAGAGGGAACTGGAGCTTTTCATCCTGCTGGGTTAGTCCTGCCATCCTCATTCTTTCCATTACTGAGTAACAATACTCAATACCATAGCCTATGCAACTGGTAGTGGGGTCCGTTACAATCAGCTCGTCAGGGACACCGAGATTGCCCAGCAGAATATTAAGCTGCTTGGCTAGGTTTATGTCTATGGGCGTTGACGAAATCACCGTGTGGTGGTAACCGATAGCCACAGCGCCAATTTTTTTATGGTCTCCCTCCTCAACCGGCCCGATAATCAGATTTTTACCCTGGCAAACCTCGCATACCTTCCTCAGAACCTCGGTATCTTT
>JAUWZG010000053.1 GCA_030615425.1 Dehalococcoidia bacterium | reverse complement strand
ACCTTTAGCTCGGCGGCGATGAAGGTGCTCAAGCGGGCAGTATCCAGGACGCCAGATAAGCCAGTTACCCTGTTTCGCGGGAACTGGCTGGTCTGAATGGCCAGGTAGGTCATGGCATCTAACGGGTTGGAGACCATAATGATAGTGCACTTTGGCGAATAGCTCACTACATTGCTGGTGACCTCGGTGACGATTTTCATGTTAGCCAGTAGCAGCTCATCGCGGGTCATGCCCGGTGTTCGGAAGAGGCCGGCGGTGATGATGACCACCTCGGAGCCGGCGGTCTCCTGGTAGCTATTGGTTCCCATGATGCCAGTGTCAAAGTTGATAACCGGCGCTGACTCAAGGATATCCAGCGCCTTCCCCTGGGCTAGACCGGGAACGATGTCCACCAGGACGATATCGGCATAGCCCCGCTCGACAATTCTTTGAGCGCAGGTGGCGCCGACATTCCCGGCGCCGATAATGCTTATCTTGCTAGCTATTTTTCAGCCCCTTAAGTTTTTCGATTACGGCATCGGCTACCTGTGAGGTGCCCACTACTTTGGCATGGGGTATATCGGGCTTCATATCGTAGGTGATATTCTTGCCCTCGGCGATAACCGCGGCTATGGCTTTTTCCAGCCGCTCGGCGGTTTTTCTCTCGCCGAGGTGGCGCAGCATCATCACCCCGGAGAGCATCATTGCCATCGGGTTGACCTTATTCTGCCCGCTATATTTAGGGGCACTGCCGTGGGTTGGCTCAAAGATAGCGGCGTCATCACCCAGGTTGGCGCTGGGCGCCAAACCTAATCCCCCCACCACCCCGGCACAGAGGTCGGAGATAATATCGCCGTAAAGATTGGGCAGAACCAGCACATCAAACTGTTGTGGCCGGCGCACCAGCTGCATGGTCATGTTGTCCACAATCCTGTCCTCAAATTCAATATCGGGATATTCTTTAGCCACCTCTCTGGCGGCAGCCAGAAACAGCCCATCGGAGAATTTCAGGATGTTGGCTTTGTGCACGGCGGTTACCTTCTTTCTCTTATTGGCCCGGGCGTAGTCAAAGGCAAATCTGGCAATCCGGCGGCTGGCGGTCTCAGAAATCACCTTCAGGCTGAAGCCTGAGTCCTCCCTGACTTTGTTACCCGTTGCCTCGCTGACCAGCTCTCGCAGCTTTGACGTCTCCGCCTTGCCTTCCTCAAACTCAATGCCGGAATAAAGGTCTTCGGTGTTTTCCCTGACGACGACGATATCAACATCGGTAAATGCCGTCGGCGCTCCGGGATAAATCTTGCACGGGCGGAGGCAGGCGTAGAGGTCTAGCTCCTGGCGCAGGGCAACATTAACGCTTCTAAACCCCGAGCCTACCGGCGTGGTAACCGGGCCTTTAAGGGCGACCTTGTTTTTCCTGATGGACTTTAGGGTGGCATCGGGTAGAAGGGAGCCGAGCTTCTTCTCGGCGTCGGCGCCGGCATAGACCACATCCCAGTTGAAGCCGACGCCGCTGGCTTCCAGCACCCGTCGCGTCGCTTCAGTGACCTCAGGTCCTACGCCGTCGCCGGGGATAAGGGTTATGTTATAGGCCATCAATCTATCCTTCTAACCTCTCCCCCTGTGTCCCCCTGATTTCGGGTGTTTATCTTCCCATACCCACCCGCCCAAAAAGGTTTCACCTCTTTAAGACTCTATAGCCCCGCCCCCATTTTTACCTCTCCTTCTCTCCCCACCCATTCGCCTCTAACACTCTTTTTACCCCACCCCCTGTGAAAAGGAATTGGGAGAGGTGTAACCTCTATCGGGTGGGAGGGTGGGAAAAGAGACTCCCTCTATATTATATTATAGCTTAAAGTCGCCATACTTCTTTATATAGGGGATGAGTCCACCCCGTTTAAGGATGCGTAGCATTATCTCAGGAATTTTACCAAAGGCGAGCTTTTTCCCCTTGGTTATATCATTGACCGTGCCCTTTCCCAAGTCTACCTCCAGTTCGTCCCCGTCTTCAATTTTGTCGGTATCACATATTAACACCGGCAGTCCCAGATTGATAGCGTTTCTAAAGAAGATTCGGGCCACCGATTTAGTCAGTATAGCGCTCACACCGGCCATTTTTATCACCAGAGGGGCGTGCTCCCGGCTGGAGCCAAGCCCGAAATTACTACCGGCGACGATGAAGTCTCCCTTCTTTACCTTGGAGGCGAAGGTGGGGTCGGCATCTTCCAGAACGTGCTTGGCCAGCTCAGGCAGGTTGCTCCTGAGGTAGGCAAAGCGCCCCGGTATGATGTGGTCGGTGGTGATGCTATCGCCAAATTTGAAAGCTTTGCCCTTAAGCATTTATATTACCTCACGGGGGTCGGTGATTTCTCCGGTCAAAGCGGTGGCTGCCGCCGTAGCCGGGCTGCCCAGATAGATAAAGGCTTGGGGGCTGCCCATCCGCCCCTTGAAATTCCGGTTGGCGGTAGAAAGGCAGGCTTCACCGCCGGCAAGCACACCCTGGTGCAGACCGAGGCAGGCCCCGCAACCCGGGGGCAGGATAATAGCTCCGGCTTCGACCAAGTTACGGATATAACCGGCGCTGATAGCGTCCAGCAGGACTTTGGGCGAAGCCGGGACAACGATGAGCCGGGTCAGTGGATGTCGTTTCTTCCCCTTTAATATCTTGGCGGCTATGGCTATATCCTCCAGCCGTCCGTTGGTGCAGGTGCCGATGAATACCTGCTGGATTTTGGTCCCTTTAAGCTCTCTGGCCGGAGCCACATTATCTACACTATGGGGCTTGGCTACCGTTGGCTCAAGAGAAGCTAAATCGATATTAATCTCTCTTTCGTAGCTGGCGTCATCATCGGCAGCCAGTGGCTGGTAGCGGTCGCCCTGCTTTTGATGGTTCAGATAGTCCCTGGTGACCTTATCGGCGGGGAACAGTCCCACCTTAGCCCCGGCCTCCACCGCCATATTAGCTACGGTAAAGCGGTCGGACATACTCAGGTTAGCCAGCCTGTCGCCGCCGAACTCCAGCGCTTTGTATGTAGCGCCGTCGGCGCCAATAGTCCCGATGAGATGAAGGATGAGGTCTTTAGCGCCAACACCAGGGGAGAAATTTCCTGAGACTACTATCTTGATAGTCTCCGGCACCCGGAACCAGGTCTTGCCCAGCCCGAAGACAACAGCTACATCTGAGGAGCCCATGCCGGTGGCAAAAGCACCCAGGCCGCCGGCGGTTACGGTATGGGAATCGGCACCGACGATTACATCCCCGGGCTTAGCCAGAGATTCAGCCACAATCTGGTGGCAGATACCGCCGCCGATATCATAGATAAGGCAGCCGCTCTCCCCGGCAAACTGGCGCAGCAGCCGGTGGTCGTTTGAAATCTCGCGGTTGGGGCTGGGAGCAGCATGGTCAAGGAATAGAATAGTCTTCTTGGGGTCGGCCAGGCGCTTTAAATTACAGGCTTGAAATTGCCTTATCGTCAGTGGTCCAGTAGTATCCTGGGCAAAGACCAGGTCTACCTGGGCAATAACAATGTCTCCGGCCCGGGCATCACTGCCCGATTTCTGAGCCAGTATCTTCTCAGCTAATGTTTTACCCACGTGAGCCTTGCTAAACGGACTATTTGCTTGATCTATTAGATGGCTAGCCGATTACCACCAGCACGTCATCTCTGGCTACTTTATCGCCGGTGGCGAAATTTATGGCTTTAACCCGTCCCCCCACCGGAGTGGTTATGGCGTTAGCCATTTTCATCGCTTCCAGTATAACCACCACATCGTTAGCCTTGACCTCATCGCCCACCTTTACCTCATAGCGTATTATTATCCCCGGCATGGGAGCGATAATGGCTGTCTCTTCGGCTTTGGCGGCGGCTGGGGGCGGTGGTGGCGCTTTTTCCTCAACCTTTTTAACTTCTTTTGCCGGCTTGGCTGGCGGGGGCATCACCGGGGGCGCCGCTGGCGGTGGCGCAGTTGGTGGCGCATCAACTGCCTCCACGCCGACACTATAAACCTCATCGCCGACATAAACGTTAAATGTTCTAACGCTTGACCCCCTGGCGGTGGCTTCTTTCTCCGCCAGCTTGCCAGCTTTTGCCTTGGAAATGAGCTCGTCTTCGCGCTTTACATCATTCAAGGTCTTGGCTTTTGTCTCGGGGGGTGGGTCTTCCAGACCATATTTCCACCTTAAGAAGCGCATGCCGGTGGTGGGGTAAAGGGCATAGATGAGCACATCACCTATATCTTTAGCAATGTCTTTGGTCGCCTCTTTGGCTTTCTCCAGCTCTGGCTCCAGTATATCAGCCGCCCGGCAGGTAATGGGTGTCTCCCCCCGTTCGTAGCCTTTAAGCACTATTTTTTGCACCTTGGGGTCAATAGGGGTGGGGGGCTTACCGTACAACCCGTAGCAGTAGTCCTTTACCTGGTCTGATATCATCTTATATCGGCCAAAGAGGACGTTCTGGACGGCTTGGATGCCCACAATCTGGCTGGTGGGGGTAACCAGGGGTGGGTAACCTAGCTCCTTTCTCACCCGCGGTAGTTCAGCGTAGACCTCTTCAATTCTATCCAGAGCATCAGCCTCTCTTAGCTGAGCTACCAGGTTAGTGGTCATACCGCCTGGAATCTGGTGCAGCAGCACCGCGGTATCAATGACCGCCATTCGGGTGGTATCCAGGAAGTCCCGATACTTGGGAGCGATAGATTCAAAATATTGACCTAGTTTAAATAGGTGAGCCAGGTCAAGCCCGGTGTCTCTGGGCGTTCCCTTAAGGGCAACCACAATCGGCTCAACAGCGGGATGAGACGAGCGCAGGGCAAAGGGAGCCAGGGCAGTATCAATAATATCTACCCCTGCCTCGATAGCTTTCATGCAGCTCATCGATGCCATACCACTGGTGTAGTGAGTATGCAAGTGCACCGGTATCTTTAGCGCTCTTTTCAGCGCCTTAATCAGCTTATAGGCATCGTCGGGGGAGATAAGACCGGCCATGTCCTTGATGCACAGGCTGTCAGCCCCCATATCCTGAAGGATAAGCGCTTTATTGACATAATAATCAATGTTGTATACCGGGCCACCCAGTTTTGGCTCGGTGAGAGAGTAGCATAGTGAAAGCTGGGCGTGCTTACCACATTCTTTAATTGCCTTGAGGCTGGTCTCAAAATTACGCTCGTCGTTTACGGCGTCAAACACCCGGAAGATGTCAATACCCACCTCGGCGGCATGATGGACGAAAGCAGTGACCACATCGTCGGCGTAGTTGCGGTAGCCCACCAGGTTCTGTCCCCTGAGCAGCATCTGGAGGGGAGTATCGGGCATTAGCTTTTTCAGGATTTTTGGTCTATCCCAGGGGTCTTCATTGAGGAATCTGGTGGGGACGTCAAAGGTGGCGCCACCCCAGACCTCCATAGAATAGAAGCCTGCCTTGTTCATCTCCGCGGCGATACTTTCCATATCCTCAGTTCGCATTCGCGTTGCCAGTGAGGACTGGTGTCCATCGCGGAAGGTAACATCCGTAATTTTTAATGGGTTTTTTGTCTTTTCACTTGCCATTATTTACTCCCGTCTTCGGGGAATTTTCCACTGATTGGCTTTTATTTTAGGCTTGACCCTGGGGGTTGCTGGAGGAGTTGGCTTTTCTGTCTGGATGTAGGCAGTGATAGCACCTATGATAGCGGCGGTTAGCTTCCTTTTATCCTCCATATCCTCTCCCTTGCCGCTTTACAGTGGAATATTCCCGTGTTTTTTCTGGGGGCGGGTGCTATCACTGGGGTTCTCAAGCGTCTCCAGCGCCCTAATCAGCTTAGAACGGGTTACCCTCGGGTCGATGACATCATCAATATAACCCCTGGCTGCAGCCATATAAGGGTGGGCAAACCTCTCTTTATACTCAGTGACCAGTTGCTGTCTTGTTTTATCTCCGTCTTTGGCTTTAGCTATAGCCTCTCGGTAGATGACATTTACTGCCCCCTCCGGTCCCATGACGGCAATCTCAGCGGTAGGCCAGGCATAGTTAATATCGCCGCGCAGGTGTTTACTGCTCATCACGATGTAGGCGCCCCCGTAAGCCTTGCGGGTGATAACGGTAACCTTGGGCACGGTGGACTCGGCGTAGGCGTAGATAAACTTAGCCCCATGCCTGATGATACCGCCCTGCTCCTCCTTGGGGCCGGGCATAAAGCCGGGGACATCAACGAAGCTGACCAGGGGGATGTTGAAGGCATCACAAAAGCGGACGAACCGGGCCCCCTTAACTGAGGCGTTGATATCAATAATTCCCGCCATATAGGCCGGCTGCTGGGCGACAATCCCCACCACTTTGCCGTTCAAGCGGCCAAAACCGGTAATTAGGTTGGAGGCAAAGCTCTGGTGCACCTCCATAAAGTCGCCATTATCAACCACGCTGGTGATTATCTGCTTCATATCGTAAGACTTGGTCGGCTCGTCGGGGATGATGTTGAGCAGGTTCTCATCTGTTCTTTCGGGGTCATCAGTAGACGCTATCGTTGGCGGAGCCTCTTTATTGTTCTGGGGCAGAAAGCTGAGCAGGCGGCGCACACTCTGCAGGCAGTCGGACTCACTCTCGGAGATGAAGTGGGCCACCCCGCTCTTCTCGGCATGAGTCTTGGCTCCCCCCAGCTCTTCATGAGTGATGTCGATACTGATAACCGCCTTGACGACATCGGGACCGGTGATATACATCTGGCTGGTGCCTTTGACCATGAAGACGAAATCGGTTATCGCCGGTGAATATACGGCTCCACCGGCTGAGGGTCCCATTACTACTGATAGTTGAGGAATAACCCCGGAGCACCAGGTGTTGCGCAGCAGTATTTCGCCGACGCCGTAGAGACTCATCACCCCTTCCTGAATGCGGGCGCCACCTGAGTCCCAGATGGCAATTATAGGCGCTCCCTTTTTCATGGCTAAATCCATGACCTTGCAAGCCTTTTGGGCTGAGACTTCAGATATTGTCCCGCCAAAGACGGTGAAGTCCTGAGCATAGATAAAAACAATTCTGCTATCTATCTTACCGAAGCCAGCAACTACGGCATCGCCCAGGTATTGTTGCTCAGCAAGACCAAAGTCGGTAGCTCGGTGGGTAATAAAGGGGTCTAGCTCTTCAAAGCTGCCCTTATCGAGGAGAAGGTCAATCCTCTCTCGGGCGGTTAGCTTACCCTTGGCGTGCTGCTTCTGGATGCGCTTTTCCCCACCCCCGGCCTTTGCCTGCTTCTCCATCTTGGCTA
>JAUWZG010000058.1 GCA_030615425.1 Dehalococcoidia bacterium | reverse complement strand
AACCTCAGAGAGCCAAAGAAGTTCTGGGGTATATCTGACCTATCACAGATTATGGAGTCGCAGCGAGAGCTTAACCGGGCGATGTCACAGCTATCCCGGATATTAGAGTTATCGGGCAACCCCATTGCCGTGCTGGAGAATGTGGAGGAGTCCGAGGATATTACAGTGAGACCCGGGGCAGTATGGAATATCCCCGAGGATGCTAAAGCCTATCTGCTTGACCTCTTGCAGGGGGGCGGGGTCAGGCTGCACATAGATTATATCAATCTGCTATACCGAACCCTGCATGATATATCGGAATCTCCGCGGGCTGCCTTTGGCGGCACGGAGAGGGATTTGTCCGGGGTAGCCCTTGAGATTGAGCTTAACCCGCTACTGCAGAAGGTGAGACGGAAGCGGATTATCAGAACCGCTGTCTATAACCGTAGAAACAGGATGATTCTCAGGCTCCTGGAGAGGTACCAGGGTGAGAGCTTTGGCGAAAACCGCCTGCGGGTAATATGGAGTCCGATACTGCCCCAGGACTTAACCAGGCTGGTTTCCAACGAGCAGGTGCTGGTCCAGACCGGTATCCACTCCAGACGTAGAGCTATGGATGAAATAGGGGTTAAAGACTCAGAGGATGAGTTCGAGCGGTGGCTGGAGGAAAGAGAGGCCATCCTCACCATGAATAAGCAGCTTAACTTGCCCAGGAAAATCAGAGATTTTTCTGGGAACCCACTTAACGCCAGGTCAACGAGAGGCGGAGAGAGAGGGAGAGTCTCAGCCGCGGAGACCGAAGGCGTTGAGGAATCTTCCTCATAAGGAGGTGGAAAATTGCCAGATAACAAACAAAACCAAGAGCCTAGCGGGGAGGAGCTGGAGAGTTCCAGGGTTACCGAGCTTGAGGGGTTAATAGCCGAGAAAGACGAGGGGCTGGCTGCCAAGGACTTGCGCATCTCTGAGCTGGAGCAGGCTATAGCCAGCAAGGATGACCAGATGGCTGCCCTCAAGCAATCGGCGACTGAGCTAGAGCAGAGGTTGGCCGAGGTGGAGGAAAGCCTGGCGCAGACAATATCAAGCTACCGGGCTTTGGTAATCAAGGCAAACCCTAGTGTGCCTGAGGAGTCGATAGTCGGGGATAGCATTGATGAGATTGACCATTCTCTAGCGGGTGCCCAGGCCTTTATTGACCGGGTAAGGCAGGAGCTGGAGGCTGAAATCGCCAGAGCCAGGATCCCGGCTGGAGCGCCACAGAGGACACCAGTAGACCTCTCAGCTTTATCCCCGCGGGACAAGATTCAATACGCAATAGGAGAAAGGAGATAGAAAGTGGCTTTAACATTAGATGAGGCAGCCAAGCTGTCAAACGATATGCTACTTCAAGGGGTGGTGGAGACCATCGTCAAGGACTCGCCCGTCCTTCAGCAGTTATCCTTCATCGAGATTGTGGGTAACGTCCTGACCTATAACCAGGAAAAGACCCTGCCTACCATTGACTTCTACGAGGTTGGTGATACCTGGGCTGAGTCAACACCAACCTTCGAGCAGAAAACGGCAAACCTGAAGATTATGGGTGGCGATGCCGACGTTGATAACTTCCTCAAGGCGACCCGAAGTAATATCCAGGATTTAGAAGCCGCCGTGGTCGAGCTGAAGGCTAAGGCGCTAAAGGACAAGTTTGAGGAAACCTTTATCTATGGCGATTCTTCAGTTAACGCCAAGCAATTTGATGGACTGAGGAAGCTGATTGATACCACCACCGCCAGCGACCAGGTAATAGCCATGAATGGTACCGGGGCTACCCTTACCCTGGCTAAGCTGGACGAGCTTATTGACGCGATAAAGGGTGGTAAGCCGGACATTATGCTTATGAGCCGGCGCTCCAGGCGAAAGATAAATGCTTTAGTCAGGGCTGCCGGTGGCATGATTGAGACCGATAGAGATAAATGGGGTAACTTCGTCCAGTTGTGGGACGGCATTCCCGTTGGCGTCAACGACTGGATACTGGATACCCATGTCCTTACCGGCGGCGAAGAGACGGCAACCAGCGGAGGCACCTGCTCCACTATCTATGCCTTCCAGATGGGGGAAGGCGCTCTATGCGGCTTAACCGGCCCCGGTCACCTGACCGTGGAGCCAATCGGCTCGCTGGAGACCAAGGACGCATCACGAACCCGAATTAAGTGGTACTGCTCACTGGCTCTGTTCAGCTCAATTAAGTCAGCCGCTTTAATCGGGGTCAAGGACTAAAATTAAGCGAATTTCGGGGGGGCTTCATAGGAAGCTCCCCCAAGGAGGAAAAAATGGAAAGCAAAGATGTAGCCCGATGGATTTGCCACTACAGGCTCAGTAAATACCACCAGGATATTGAGCCCTACCGTGGTTCGGAGCCAGCCTTCTATGAACGATTCCAGCCTTATGAGGTGATTGAGCGCGAGGGTAACTGCCTGCTTAATGTGGGCATTGATGAGATGTGGGATTTGATCGTCGGAGCTGTCTCCGGGGCTGACCACATCTTCGATAACTCCCACGCCCAGATTGGCGTTGGTGATAGTTCTACTGCTGCCGATGCCACCCAGACGGACCTGCAGGCAGCCACCAACAAGACCTATAAGGGTATGGAGTCTGGCTATCCCACTTCTGCCGACCAGAAGGCAACCCTTAAGGCTAGCTTCGGTGACAGCGAAGCTAACTACGCCTGGAATGAGTGGGTGGTGAAGCAATCAACCAGTGGCAAGTGCCTTAACAGGAAGGTTGACTCTCTGGGCACAAAATCAAGTGGCACCTGGACTTTAGAGGTCAGCATCACTTTAAGCTAACAGGGGGAGAGCTTGATGGCAATAGGCAAAATTGAGCCGACTGGCTGCACAGTCCGCAAAGGCAAAGTGCAACTGCGCTTTAGCTTTTATCTTGAGCCAGGTGATGCTCGTTATGAGGAGCATCATGTCCAAGTCCCAATAATTCCTGAAGAAGGCTACCCTGGCGAGGTGAATGCTGAAGGTGCACCAGTTGACCAAGACCACTATAATAGCTGGCTTGAGAGCCTGTCTAAAAAGTGGCAGGATAACCCCTTCCACAATCACTTTGTATATGTTGACGCCGATGCCACCGATGCCGAGATAAGGCAACTGATGACTGAAAGCCTTGAGGAATTTTGGGGCATCTGGGCTAACGGCGAGGATATTCTGAAAGCGTGGAAGGCAAAGCCACTGAAGTCCAAGAGGCGCTTTGTTGCTGGGGACATGTCTACCACGAACATGAAAAGATGCCAGCAAAAGGTTGAAGACATCGTGGAACGGGCTTCTGAGTTTCAGGTTATTCGCGGGGTGAAGTAATGGCAGCAATTGATATTGGCACAGCAGCAACGGATAGAAGTGCTGGTCATAGTATCTCTACCAACCCCATTGTTGAAGAGAATCCCGCCAATGCCGCTGGGACAATCACCAGCGTGGAAATTTGGGTAGGGGGTGCCAGTATATCCAATGTTGAAGTAGCAACCTTTGAGGAGGTTGCTACCGATACCTTCACAACCCGTGACTCTGAGACCCTCGGTACTGTAACGGGCGGGAGCAAGCAGACATTCTCTGGGCTGGATATGGATGTCCAGACAGGGGATTATATCGGGACGCACGGAGACTCAGGGGATTTAGAGGCAGATTGGAGCGGCAGTTACGGGATGTGGTATGACCCCAGTAGCGGCGACTACATTCCCTGTGCCAACCAAGCTCTCACCCATTACTCCCCCGTCACTTTAAGCCTCTATGGGGAGGGGGAAATGCCCCCAACCGAAAAGTCCTCGTCTGATACTGGCTCTGGGGTAGACGCCTATGTTTCGCTGGAAACCCCGGAAGCTAAGGCATCTTCTGATACTGGCTCCGGTGTAGACGCTAAAGCATCAGGCAATCCAGTAGCTACCCTAGTCAAAGCTGAAACTGGCTCTGGTTCAGATGTGCTATCTCAAGTCCAAGCAATACTGGATGGGGCGGAAACTGGAAGCGGTGTTGATGCCGTTGACTCTCTGGAAACCCCGGAAGCTAAGACTTCATCTGATGCTGGCTCTGGTGTAGAGGGCACACCTGCACAGAGCGCTATTTTAGCTGGCAGTGAGACCGGCGCTGGTATTGAAGCCCTTACCAGCCGGCTACTAGCTGGCGGTGAAACTGGCGGTGGTGCTGAAGGACTTATTGCCAGGCTATTAGCCGCCCTTGACACTGGCAGTGGTGCTGAAGCCAGTAGCCTTGAAACGGAGGGTTCGCTCGAGGCCCTGTTTGCCAGTGAACTGGGAGAAGGCTCCGACCGCCTTACCGCCAAGATAGAAATGCCCATCAAGGGGGGAGGTATGAAACTATGGACCTAGATACGATGAGAAACATCGTCAGGCGCGACCTGAAAGATGAAGATTCGGGGAACTATCGCTGGAGCGATGATGAGCTGAACAGGCACATCTCCCATGCGGTAAAGGAGTTCTCTGAGGCAGTTCCCCTGCCGACAAAGGCTACACTGCCCACCACCCCAGGCTCCAGGGTGATTGATATGTCCCCTCTAGCCGATAGGGTTATGGTGGAGGCGGTGGAGTATCCGACAGACCAGTTCCCGCCCTGCTACCAGAAGTTTGCCCTGTGGGGACATGCCCTGACCCTGTTTGGCGATGAAGCCCCCAACGGCTCCAACTGCAATGTCTATTACGGCATTCTCCATACCCTTGATGCCGAGGGGTCAACTATCTCCACCAAGCACGAGGATTTAGTGGCTATCGGCGCCGAGGGCTATGCCGCCGTAGAATGGGCTAACTATGCCATTAATAGGGTTAGCGTCGGCGGCGACAGAACCCCGGTGGAGTTCCTCAACTGGGGCAATGAGAGGCTAAAACAATTTGGGGGCGAGTTGAAGAGGCTGGGAAGAAGGAATAAGGTCAGAATTCGCCAGCTCTACCGACAGTAAAGGAGGGTATTATGAAAGTAAAAGAGGCATTACCTAAAGCTAAAGACGGTTTGCCCAAGGAGGCGTTTGCCATCGTCGGCGACCCAGATGACCCTGATACCTGGAAGCTGCCCCATCACAAGAAAAGCATCTCCAGAGCCCTGAAGGGGAAGCTTGATATTGAAAAGACGGTTGACTGGGAGCGGATGCCGGCAGCGGTGGCTGCCCTCTCCCCTGGTGGCTATCGGGGGCAGAGGGTTGATGCCAGCCCGGAGCAGATACTACAGGCAGCCAAGCACCTGGCAAACCACTACCGCAAGTTAGATAAGCCACTACCTGATACCCTGGCAGCATTGGTGTAAACAAAATGAAAGAGTGGATAGAGTTCATAAAAGCTATCGTCAGACCCTTTATCATCGTTTGGGGGTTCTCAGTCTATGGTGTCTGCATCATGTCTGGCATAGAAGTGCCGACACTTCTGGTGGGACTGGTCTCGGCGGTCATCGTAGAATACTTTGGCGAAAGAGCCGTCAAAAGGCTCAGGGAAAAATGAGACAGCTTAGCTCAACATTGCTCGCCGCCCAGAAAGAGGCTTCTCCTATTCCCTACGCCAAGGTGGAAGCCTCAAATAGGCATGCCGGGGTGGTCAACCTGCGCTGGTCAAGGCTCTATGCCGGCTCGGAAGATGATTACTTCCACGCCGTGACCACGCCCGCCGATGGCTCCCTGGTCAGGGTCAGGGTAACACCCCCATCTGATTCCAGAAAGCTATATCGCCAGAGGGTGGCTGACCCCAGCCCCCAGTCCGATTTCAGCCAGTGGGTCTACACCAACCAGTATGATGTGGTTATTGTGGCTTGCTGCTCTCTGGGGGCTGAGGTTTCCATCTTCTGGATTAAAAGCGACCGCAAGCTCTACCAGCTAAAGAGCACCGACTACGGGGCGAGCTGGGGAAGCCCCCAGCTCCTGGGCTACGTCCCAACCACCGCCATTAATGGCATAGCTGCCGCCTACAAACCCAATGGCGATATCGCCCTTTTCTTCGCTGACCAGGCGACCCTCTATGTGATGAAGTGCCTAAATGGTAGCTGGGGTGATAAGGTTGCCTGGGATAAGTCAACCGGCGACCTCTCAGGCGTAGCCACCGTTTACGATGGCGACTGGAACCTGTTTGTTACCGGGAAGGATTCAGGCGGCGATTTCAAGCTTTGGTCATTGGTTTACGGCGATGGCGGGGAGGTGGCTGCCGGCACCTGGTCGGAACTAGGGGAGTTT
>JAUWZG010000015.1 GCA_030615425.1 Dehalococcoidia bacterium | reverse complement strand
GAAGAAGCTGGTCTTAATAGTAGCGCTGGTTGTTGCCCTGCTTTTGGTAACTGCCTGCCAGACCGGTGAGGCACACATAGCTATACCAACCCAGGATTTATTACCGGCAGTGGGGGAGGAAGCCCCCGACGATATTGTGTTCCCGCCCCCCGGCGTTGCCTACCGGGCTAATGTTCACCACCAGGGAGTAGAAAATCCCTGGCCGCCGATTGAGAGCACTGAGGTGACCCTGAGCAACTTGTTCGGGGAAATTTGTGTTGGCTACCGAGACTATATCGAGACGGAGGCGGGGGAAACCAGAAACAACATCTTTCGTGTAAGGCGAGAGGGTGGATTCTGGGACGGCAGCCTGAACCTCTACGCTACCAGTATCCCCTCAGGTATAGAACTTGCCCGGGGTATATGTGGGGGAATGCCGGGAACGCTGACTACAGTGCTTATTATCAAGATAGCGACTGACATTGCCCCGGGGCAATACAGCCTTGAAATCGGGCTTGAGGTCAAGGGCCGGAATTACAGCACCGTCCCCTGCATCATCGAGGTGGTGGAGTGATTTATGGCATACCGAGAGGTCAATACGAGGGTATCGGTAAAGATAGGCGGCTGGCTGCTGCTGGCTCACGGCGCAGTATGCCTGCTGGGCGCCTTTTTCCCCTTCCATCCGGCCATCTTTCTGTTCTACTGGTTTTTCCCGGGGCCCTTTATCGTGAAGCTGGTCATCGTGCTGGCGGGTGGGGTGGCTCAGGTGGTGTTGGGCGTCTATCTGGTCTTCCGGGAAAGGTTGAGGCGGGTCAGGTGGTACTGGCTGGCTCTGGCCGGGGTTATTATCGTGCTGGCGCTTCTGGTTTACCCCGTCTTAAACCACTTTTCGGGCTGTAGTTTGATGTGGGGAGGAGAAGAAACTTACGCTCGTATTAAAATATAGATGGTGGATTATCATTGCCATTGTCTTATTTGGCATTGTTTTCGGCTGTTGCTTGGCCTAATATAAACAAAAAGGAGGCTGTCTTATGGATGTGCTAGGTTTAGTCGCTCCCTACTGGGTAATTGTTTTGATATGGCTGGCCAAGGTGGTATTGCTGACTTTCATCTCGGTTATTCTGGCCTGGCTGGGAGTTCGGGCACTGGATGCTCTCACTCCTCATATCCCCCACCGCGAGCGCATCGGAGAGGACCCGGTGGCTACCGGACTATTCATTGCCGGCTTTTTCATCCTGATTGGTCTGGTTATCCACGGCGCTATCACGGCACTAACTGCGGTCACCACCCCCATAGTGTGGTACATCTTCGATTTCAGGACCTGGGGGGTATTGGCTATAAGCTTTGTGGTGAGCTTAATTGTCGGGGTAGCCCTATTCTATATTGTGGATAAGCTAACGCCTAAAATACCGTTTGTCAGCATCAAGAAAAGCCCGGTGGCAGCAGGGGTACATGTCTTTGGCTATCTCGTTTTCTTCGGCTTGGTACTTCATGCCGCACTGACAGGACCGCTATGAAGAGGACTGGTATTTTAATTAGTTTAATAGTCATCTTATCCGCCGGGCTGGCAAGCACTGGCTATGCCTTGGCATCTCCATCTGAGGGTTTCCGCGAGGTAAATGGCGATGTCTTTGATGACTGGGAGATATGCCGCACCCGAGCCTTTGGCGAAGACGGCTTTTATCAGATAACCGAGACAACCTTCCGCCCGGTTATAGTCTTTGAGAGCCTGGGAGAAAATGCCGCCCTGGCTTATAGCCTGGGTGAGCAGATTGCCGAAGAGCACCCCGACCTAATCCAGAGGGCAGAAGCGGTATTTCGCTTTGTTCGGGATAGGGTTAGATATACCCCTGATATTGACCAGTTTGACCATGATGAGTTCGCCCAGAATGCTGATGAGCTGGCAACCATTGTTGGCCAGAATAGCGTTGGTTATGGTGATTGTGAAGATAGCGCCGTGCTGCTGGCGGTCATGTATAAAGGGGCGGGATTCCGCTCGGCGATAGTAATCGGCGAGGGTCATACCGCGGCACTGGTCTACCTGCCTGACTATGATAGAGCCACCGCCTTTTTCAGGCTGGAGGGTGAGCAGGGGTGGATCTGGGCTGAGGCTACCGGCAGGCGTAACCCTCTGGGCTGGGTGCCCGATGAGTTCCTCGACGGCAATCTGGCGGCATATGAGGTAACCGAAGAGGTGATAGCCCCGGCAGAGCCGCCGGAGGCGTCGGCAACCGCCGTTGTCCCCAGTGGTGGCGGTGGTTTTTCCCTGCCCTTTCCCCTCTTCGGCATAATTTTCGTCCTGTGGTTCCTCCCCTCCCTGTTTAGAAGACGACGGCGCGCTCGCTAGTTGCTTATCGGGGGAAGTCTTAGAAGGGCAAAGCCCCAAATACATTATGGGGAGTTTAAGGGGGGCTATATCCCCCCACTCCCCCGCTGTTTTAAAGAATCTCTTGCTTCCCACCCACTGGGGCTGGGGAACAAAGCCTTTGTGGGAGGGTGGGTGGGAAAAGAAGACTAGCGGGGTAAGGGGGGATAATCTCATAAATACGAACTTGCCGTATTAACAAGCTCCGTTTATAATATGTTGGATTAAGCTAGAGAGTATAAGCGGGTTCCCAGAAAAATCTTAGATTTTTCTGGGTGGAAAGGTGATTTGATGCAGCAATACGGGCTAGAGAATATTAGAAACGTTGTTTTACTGTCTCACAGTGGCGCTGGCAAGACCTCATCCTCGGAGGCAATGTTGTTTACTGCCGGGGCCATTAAGCGGTTAGGCAAGGTTGAGGACGGGACTGCTGCTTCGGACTATGAGCCTGATGAGGTAAAGCGCCAGATTAGCATAAACCTGTCTCTGCTTCCCTGCCAGTGGAAAGAGACAAAGCTCAACCTCATAGATACCCCTGGTTATTCTGACTTTGTCGGTGAGGTCAGGGCGGCAATGCGGGTGGCTGAGGGGGCAGTAATTATGGTCTGCGCTGCCTCCGGGGTGGAGGTGGGCACCGAGCAGGTATGGTCGTACTGCGAGCAGGCAGAACTGCCCCGTCTTATCTTCATCAACAAGATGGACAGAGAAAATGCCGACTTCTATAAAACTGTGGGGCAGATTCAATCAAAGTTTGGCGCCAGGTGCCTGCCGGTGCAGTTGCCGATAGGTGCCCAGGACAGCTTCGAGGGAATAGTTGACCTGCTGACCATGAAAGCCTATACCGGCTCTGAGGCAAAAGAAGCTGAGTTCCCTTCATCGCTGCAGAGCCAGGCCGACTCTTTCCGTGAGAAGCTGATAGAAGCGGCGGCTGAGGTTGATGATAAGCTTATTGAAAAGTACCTGGAGGGCGAGGAGCTCAGCTTGGAAGAGCTGGGCGGTGGCTTGCGGCAGGCGGTAATAACCGGCAAGGTTGTACCCATTTTAACTGGCTCGGCGTTAAAGAATGTGGGCACTGGCTTGCTTCTGGACGCAATATTTAATTATCTGCCCTCGGCTAAAGAGGGAAAGGTGGTAACTATCAGCGATTCAGCCAAAAAAGCGGAGCGGATTGAGCCCAGTCAGGATGCCCCGCTGGCGGCTCTGGTGTTCAAGACCAGCGCCGACCCCTACGTGGGTAAACTGACCTACTTCCGGGTCTATAACGGCGCCATTAAGAGCAATTCCCAGGTGTGGAATGCTACCCGTAAGGGTGCTGAGCGCATCGGTCAGCTATTTGTGCTCAGGGGCAAGAACCAGGAGCCGGTACCTCAGCTCGGAGCCGGGGATATGGGGGCGGTAGCCAAACTGACCCTGACCAGCACCGGCGATACCTTGGGCAGTCAGGATAAGCCGATGAAGATTGCCCCCATAGAGTTCCCCGAACCAGCGTTTAACCTGGCGGTGCACCCCAAGACCAAGGCTGACCTGGATAAGCTGGGAGCAGCGCTATCCCGATTGTCTGAGGAAGACCCTACCCTTCGGGTGCGCCGTGAGACTGATACCAACGAGACAATTCTATCTGGAATCGGCGAGTCCCACCTTGAGGTGGCAGCCGACAAGATGCAGCGTAAGTTTGGCGTCGGGGTGAAGCTGGAAACACCCCGCGTCCCCTATAAAGAGACGATTACGGCGGGAACTAAGGCTGAGTATAAGCATAAGAAGCAGACGGGGGGGCATGGTCAATACGGGCATGTCTTTCTGAAGCTTGAGCCTTTATCTCGTGGCAGCGGTCGTGAGTTCGCTGATAAGGTAGTAGGTGGCCGTATACCAAAGAATTATATCCCATCAGTGGAAAAGGGGGTTAATGAAGCCATTCAGGAAGGGGTTCTGGCTCGCTACCCGGTTATCGACATAAAGACGACGGTCTATGATGGTAGCTTTCACCCCGTTGATTCCTCGGATATATGTTTCAAGATTGCCGGGGCGGGGGCGCTGAAAAAAGGATTATCAGAAGGGCAACCTATTCTGCTTGAGCCCATAGTGAATATTGAGGTTACCATCCCTGAGGACTTCACCGGTGATATTATTGGCGACCTTAATACCAAGCGGGCGCGGGTGCAGGGGATGACCCCCGGGGATGGGCTCAATGTTATTGAGGCTCAGGTGCCACTGGCTGAGATTCTGCGCTATGCCATAGACCTGAAATCAATAACCCAGGGCAGAGGTAGCTATAAGACAGAGTTTAGCCACTACGAAGAGGTGCCGGCTCACGTCACCGAGAAGATTATCGCCGCCAGGCAAGCCGAGAAGACTTAGAACTTAAGTAGCTCTTATCTCCTGCCTCATAAAGACCACGTAGCTGATGGCGAAGCAGATAGCAGTTAGCCCTATCAAAACCGTGAGCTGTGGCCAGACGATGAGAAGGCTCTGGTCTAAGGAGAGGGGATTAAGTAGCATTCCTGTTGTATCGCTGGCGGTTAATATTCCTAGACCTCTGAATGATGGGTCAAGCAGCGCAGCAGTAGACTCTCCGAACAAAAAATAGGGGGAAAGCCGGCCTAACATTATGGCCGTCCCTATAGAGTCGGTTACGGCTGGCACTATGAAATTAATATAGGGGTTGAAAACGGAAGCGGGGATGCCGAGCAATATCCAGATGGCGAGCGGGCATAGCAGAGAAATAGCCAAGCTGCGGAATAAAACAGAGAAAAGGATGGCTAAACCCATCCAAAAGGCCCCATAGATAACGGCAGAAACGAAGAAGATAAAGAGCCTGATGATTTCCTCGGCGGTTGGTGGCACTCCAATCATTCTCAGACCGTAGCCTCCAACTAGTAGTATGGTAGCCCCTATCATGATAGACAGGGTAACCATACCGGCCAGGAATTTTCCGTTAATTACACTGTCTCTGTAGATAGGCTGGGACAAGATTCGATTCAGAGTGCCGCTGGAGCGCTCACTGTTTATGGCATCAAAGCCAAGGGCTATCCCTATTACGGGGATGAGGAGAGCAATGAAGATGGTCAGCGAAGGTATGTCTTCCCCGGTAGTAAACAATCTTATGAAAACAAAGCCGGTTTCAGTGATTGGCCCACGAATTCCCTGATGAGCAGCATAAATCGCTACTGCGCTGGCAACAAATACTAAGAGAAATAATATGAAACATCTTATGCTGGTGAAATAATCAGCCAGTTCTTTTCGCAGGATGGTTATCATTTCTTAGTTAACCTTCGTGGAAATACTTCATATAGATATCATCCAGGGAGAACTCCTGGATCTTCACCTGAATTAGTGGTGCGCCGCTCCCTACCACTGCTTTAGAAATCTCAGCCCTCAGGTCGGAATCAGTGGTTATTTGCAGCCGGTTACCTTTGGCTTCTACCTTTCTTACTCCGCTGATTTTGTTGATAACCTTTACCAGTTGCGGGCTTGGCTCGGCGGTTTCCACCTCTATTCTGTAGCGACCTTCGGCGAGAGCCTTTCTGCCCAGCTCGTCTAAAGAACCCTCGACCACCATTTTGCCCTTGGATAGTATCCCTATACTGTGGCATACCCTCTGCACTTCGTAGAGCCGGTGGGAGGAGAGGACTACCGTCGTCCCCGCTTTAGACAAGTTGACTATCAGGTCGAGGACTTGGTTAATCCCTTCCGGGTCGAGTCCGGCGGTAGGCTCATCAAGAATGGCTACCTTTGGGTTTTTGATCAATACATCAGCTATGCCCAGGCGCTGCTTCATTCCGCGGGAAAACTTACCCACGGCTGTGTCAGCCATGTCAGCAATGCCCACTGCCTCTAATATTTGTTCAATCTGGCGGTTAGACTCAGCGTAGCTAATGTTATTGAGCTCGGCAATGAATCTAAGGTTCTCTCTGGCGGTGAGGGTCTCATAGAATCCCACCTTTTCCGGCAGGTATCCAGCCAGGCGCTTCACCTTGAGCGGCTCTCTGGTGGAGTCAAAGCCATATACTCGGGCGGTGCCTGATGCCGGCTCAGTCAGTCCCAGCAGCATGAGGATGGTGGTAGTTTTGCCGGCGCCATTGGGTCCGAGTAAGCCGAATACCTCATTCTCAGCGATGTGGAGATTGAGGTGGTCAACTACAGTAGTGCCGTCATACCTCTTGGTTAGCTCTTGGGTCTCTACTACTATCTTCTTGCCCATCTTTTACCGTCTGCTAAATCGCATAAAGATAAAGGCTAAGCCAGCGATGACCAGCACGATGATGCCAACTCCAAACCACCCCCAGAGGGCAGATGTCTTCACTGTAACCCTAATCTTAAGCTCATTTGCTGGAGCCTGCTTTCCTGAGGCTCTGAGTAGGATTTCATAATCGCCGGATATGGTGTCGGCTGGCGGCTTAATATTCAAGTCTATTGTTTGAAAATCACCAGCCTCCAGTGAACTTATCGCGTCTTGGGAGAATTCAATTGTCCACCCCCTCGGTTTATTGGTGGAGAAGTTGATATCATCAATAGCCGCTGAGCCTCCGTTGAATACCACTACTGAGAAGTAATTGTCCTTGCCCGCGGTAGCCGTGGTGCTAAGGCGCCCATCAAGTGTGCTTAGAGACAGGGTGTACCGAGCCGTCACTACCACCGTGAGCTGAATGGTACCCTTGATCTCTCCTGAGGCTGCCTCCACGGTTATCTGGTATTCCCCGGGCTCAGGCATAAGCCCATAGGCGGGGGCAGTGTGAACAGCTATCCTCTCTGTACTATAAGTTTCGTCGGGCAGCGGTGGCTCAATCCTGATGTCCAGTATCTGTGTGCCTGCGGAAAAGGCTGGGGTAATATATGTCGACCAGTCCGTGGGTCCGGTAGCCACCAGGTCAAAGATACGAGCCTCATCCCCTTGGTAGTTCAGCTCCACATTAAACTCAGCGCTTTGCCCAGAGATTATCTCCAGCTTGTAGTAGGAGGTGATCAGCTCAATCTTTTCCTCCTCTTCCTGAGCTAAAGCGGGGCTTGACGAAAAAAGAGTCAGTAAGCTGGCTAGCAAGATACAGAAACAGATGGTTCTTCCTATTTTCATTACTTTGCCCCCTTGCATGAATTATTTCAGTATCATATCAAGGCTACAGGTCAAAATCAAATATTTTTACCCAGCGAGCAGTTCCTTGAGCTTCTCGGTGAAGGCGGGTAGGGCTTTTTTCCAGTCGCCCACTATGCCGAAGCGGGCTTCCCGGAAGATATTTGCCTCAGGGTCTTTATTTATGGCGACTATGGTCTTGGAGCCGGAGCAGCCGGACATGTGCTGGCTGGAACCGGAGAGGGCTACGGCTATGTATAGGTCAGGGGTAACAATCTTGCCGGTAAGCCCTACCTGTGCCCCGGCTGGCATCCACTCGTTATCACAGGGGGGTCGGGTAGCTCCCACTGCCCCCTTCAGCATCCTGGCCAGTTCCTCTAACTGGGCGAAACCTTCGGCACTGCCAATGCCTCTACCTCCACTTACTACCACCTCAGCATCCTCAAGCCTTATCCCCTCCACCTTTTCTAGCACCTTCTCCAGCACTTTGGTTCTTATTGCCGAGGGGTCTAGACCAGCGTCAACAGTGATTACTTCCCCTTTTCTTGACTGGTCTGGCTCCAGCGGCGCCATTGCCTTGGCTCTAACGGTGGCTATTTGTGGGTAGGACTGGCAGGTGAAGACAGCTTGAGCATTCCCTCCATAGACAGGCTTGGTCTGCAGCAGTAGCTTTGACTCAAGGTCAATAGCCAGCTCCAGGCAGCCCAAAGAAGCAGCCGTATTCAGCCGGAAAGCTAGTCTGGGTGCCAGGTCACGACCGATAGAGGTCTGCCCCAGAAGGAGAACCTGCGGCATCGCCTGCCCCACTACCTTTTCCGTAACTGATACGTAGGAATCGGTTTGATAATCTTGAAGCAGTGGGTCGTCAACGATATAGGCTTTATCGGCGCCAAAGGCAATAGCTTCCTGAGCTAGGTTGCTTATGCCACTGCCTACTAAGACGGCGGATAGTTCCTGTCCCAGGTCATCAGCCAGCTTTCTACCGCAACCCAATAGCTCGGTAGCGATTGCTGCCAGTTTGCCTTCCGTAGCCTCGCCAAAAATCATCACACCTTTATATTCAGCCATAAGTTTGTCTCCTTACAATATCTTAGATTCCCTTAGTTTTAGGGCTAGATTAGCTGCTGCCTCCTCAGGGCTTTTGCCTTCAATAATCTCGCATTTCCCTTCGCGGACTGGTTGGAACAATTTTAGCAGCTTGGTGTGCCTGCCAGCAGCCCCTATCTGAGAGACCTCGACCCCTGTATCGACTGGTTTCCAGATAATTGGCTCCTTCTTTTTAGCTGCCATAATCCCCTTTATGGTGGGGTAGCGGGGTTCACCAATCTCATTGCTTACCGTAACCAGGGCGGGTAAAGATACCTCAATCACCTCATAGCCTTCATCGGTTACCCTCTCTATTCTTGCCTTGCCATCGCTGATGTCTATCTTCTTGGCCAGGGTTACACTGGGTAGCCCCAGTATCTCGGCAATGCCTGAGCCTACCTGTCCCGCATTCCAGTCAGAAGCCTCCCGGCCGCAGAAGACGATATCGTATTCGCCGAGCTTCTTGATGGCCATGGCCAGGGCATAGGCTGTTGACCAGCTATCACCCTCATCAAAGGCTTCATCCTCCAATAGGATGAGCTCATCAGCCCCCATAGCCAGCGGCTTTTTAACTATATCCCTGCTCTGGTTTGTGCCCAGGCTGATAGCAGTGATTTTACCCCCCATGGCATCCTTAATTCTTAGCGCTGCCTCAACACCATATTCGGCATAGGGGTCAATTACCGGCGATACCCCCTGGGGCGGCACCACCTTATTGCTGGAAGAGTCAATCTTGAAGCTGGCGGGGGGTGCCTCGGGGTCAATCACTTGCTTGATGCAGACAATCATATTCATAGTGCTCGTTCCTCCTGCTTACTGCTTGCCTTCAGTAAAAAACCCAATTGATTAATTTAGCATCGGGGCGCTTATGTGTCAAGACTGGGGCAAAGTATCGATGTCGAAAACGATGCCTTCGCAGTCAACGGCTACTTCCAGGACGTCTTCAGGGTGACGCTTGATTATCTCTCTGCCCCCGATATCGCCCTTTAACCGGGATAGCTGAGTTTTATATTTTATGGAGAAGATAAGCGGGTGTCCTCTTCTACCCTTATAGGTGGGGATGGCAATCCCTTTATTGTGACTTTCAAATTCCTCTATCAGGCGGTTGATGGTCTGGCTATTAATAAAGGGCTGATCAGCCAGGGTGAGCATGACTGCCTGGGCTCGGCTATCAACGAATTTTAGGCCGGCGGCTATGGAGGTGCCCATACCCTGGCGGTAGGTCGGGTTTACCGCCATCTTGACCGGCCTGCTGACTATTCTCTTCCTTACCTCTTCGGCTTTATGCCCCAGCACTACGATGACCTCGCTTACCCCGGAACCAAGAAGGTTATCAATGGTTTGTTCCACCATAGTAGTGTTGCCCAGGGGCATCAGTTGCTTGAGCTCACCCATGCGTTTGGCTTCGCCGGCGGCCAGGAGTATTGCCGAGACCATGGTAGAGCTAGCCCCCATTATCTGGCCACCTTGTGTTTGCTGGCGGTTAAGCTGAGGCTTATCACCCGCTCTATGCCGCTCAAGTCAGGCAAGACCTCTATTTTGCCATCGGGGAAGAGGGTGTGCAGGAAGGTGGTTACCGCCTCTCTCTGTCCCTGTCCAATCTCCAGAAGCAGAAAGCCGCCGGCTGATAGCTTGCTATCCGCCTGTCGGCATAGCTGGCGTATTCTTTCCGTTCCCTCTGGGCCGCCATCAAGCGCCAGCCGCGGCTCAAACCTCATTGAGGTTATTTCCGACTCCTTGACATAAGGGAGGTTGGCTATTATAAGGTCAACCGGCTCAAGGAGGGGGTCAAGCATATCGCCCTGGAGGAGATGAACTCTATCTGCTACCCCATGTTTTTGGCAGTTAACCAGGGCCACCTCAAGGGCGGCAGCTGATATATCGGTGGCGTAAATCCTGGCTTGGGGGAGCTCAAGTGCCAGGCTGACGGCAATAGCTCCACAGCCGGTGCCAATGTCGGCTATTGTGGGCAAGTGGTGATTTTGAGCCAGACCGAGAGCTACCTCTACCAGCAGCTCGCTTTCCGGTCGGGGGATGAGGACGCGGCGGTCGACATAGAAATCAAGCCCGTAGAATTCCCGATGCCCGGTTGTGTATGCAGTGGGCTCGCCATTTAAGCGGCGTTCGACCAGTCGCCAGAAGGTTTCCTCTTGTTTGGGGCTTAATTCATGGTCCAGGTCTAGATATAGCTGGGTTCGGCTTATGTTTAGGGCATGCCTGAGTAGAAGCTCGCCCTCCAGAGGGGCATCCTCAATATTATTTCCAGCGAGGGTGTCCCTGGCACGACTGAGAGCTGTTTTAAGGGTCACGCCAGTTGCCCCTCCAGCCGTTTTGACAGGTCGCTGGTGGCAAGGGCGTCGATGAGCTCGTCAAGCTCCCCGTCCAGAGTTCGAGGAAGGTTACGCAGGGTTAGACCAATGCGGTGGTCGGAAATGCGGTCTTGAGGGAAATTGTAGGTTCTTATCTTTTCGGCGCGGTCGCCGGTGCCCACCTGGGAGCGGCGCTGTTGGGTGATTTTCTCCTCCTGTTTGCGCTGCTCCGAATCCAGGAGTCGGGCTCGGAGCACAGCCATCGCCTTCATCCTGTTTCTTAGCTGTGAGCGTTCATCCTGGCAGGTGCTTACTATGCCGGTAGACAGGTGGGTGATGCGGACGGCGGTGGCTACCTTATTTACATGTTGTCCCCCCGCCCCCCGACTGTGGTAGAAGTCAATTTTAAGGTCGTCAGGATTGATGTTCACCTCTATCTCATCGGCCTGGGGGAGAACAGCTACAGTAGCGGTTGAGGTATGAAGTCTGCCTGAAGATTCGGTGACGGGCACCCGCTGTACCCGATGCACCCCTCGCTCGTATTTCAGACGGCTGAAGGCGCCCCTGCCCTTTATCTCAAATATAATTTCCTTAAAACCGCCGATGCCGCTCTCATTGCTGTCAATAATGTCTGTTTCCCAGCCCTTGGATTGAGCATAGCGGGTATACATGCGGAAGAGGTCGGCGGCAAACAATCCGGCTTCATCGCCACCGGCTCCAGCCCGGATTTCCATAATGATGTCTCGGTCATCATTGGCATCCTTGGGTAGAAGGGCAAGCTTTAGCTCGCCAAGTTGACTGTCCAGCTTTGCCTCCAGGCTTTCTATCTCCTGCTTGGCCAGGGCGCTCATGTCTTCATCCAGCCCGCCGTCAAGCATCGCTTTTGTGTCCTTTAGCTGCCTGGCGGTTGCCTTGTATTGTCTGTATTTGGTTACCAGGCCCTCAATACTAGCCTTCTCCTGAGCCAATGCCTGCAAGCGCTTTAGGTCAGTGGCTACCTCAGGGGTGGCTATTTGCCGGTCTAGCTCCTGGTAATGCTTCTCTATTTGCTCTAATCTATCCCACATAGTTTTGCTCCGATATGAAAATTATAACATAGGCACAGCTACGGCTCAAATTTGGGGTTTTATGCTTGGATTGATTACTGATGTCTACTGTTCCCGCCCCCCATTGGGGGCTTTGTTCTCCCCTCCCACCCCCGTCTTTGTCTTTTTTCCCACCCTCCCGCCCACAGGAGCTTAGCTCCTTAACTTCGGGGGGGTAAAACCCCTATATACTTTTTGTAAGGGGGTGTTTAAGAGGGGCACCAGCCCCTGTAGGGTGGGAAGTAAGAGATAAGTTAAAGAGAGGGGATGGTGAGAATGGAAATAGTTGGCTCCCCGAGTAGGACTCGAACCTACAACCTAGCGGCTGCGGGCCTTCTCATACTCTACCACAAGATGGTTTTGCCATGCTTGCCCTTCAGGTGGAGCCTTCAAGTCCATTTAACGGGGCGAACCGCCTGGTTTCCTCGTGCATCTCCTCTGTCCTGACGTGGCGGTAGATGTCGGCGGTTATCCCTATACTGGAATGGCCCAGGATCCTGCCAACAACCTCCAGCTTCGCCCCCTTTTTGAGCATCTCTGTGGCGTAGAAGTGCCTCAGCCCATGGGGGGTGAACGGCTCGACCCCCGCCCTCAGGCATGCCCGTTTAAGCGTCTTCTCGATGTTGTATATCTCCGCGTACCCGGTCCTGGTCTTCCCCGGGAAGAGGAAGGGCGAGTCGCTCGGCCGCCTCTCCATGTAATCCCCTACGGTCTGGGAGACTTCGGGAAGCAGCGGGACGACCCGCAGCCTGTTCCCCTTGCCAGTGACCCTGAGCTCAAGCGCGTCCAGGTCCACGTTCTCCCTCCTCAGGCTGGCGGTCTCGGTCAGCCTCAGCCCGGTGGTGGCGATGAGCCTGATTATCAGCCTGATTTTGTCGGTGTCGTTGGAACGTAGGCAGCCGACCTCCAGCACTTTCTCCACATCCTCCACGCTCGGGCAGCGGCGCTCGTTATACGGCACCCTGATGTGCCGAATCCCCGCGGTCGGGTCGTCTGGCCGCAGCCCCTCTTGGTGCAGGAACGAGAAGAGACTCCTCAGAGCCTTCCTCTCATTCTCGACAGCCGCCGGAGACAGGCCCTCCCCCAATCTGTCTGCGATGTGCTGGCGTATGTCGGCCCTGGTCGGCTCCGGGTGTTTCTCCAGGAAGCGCCCGACCAGGTACGTGTACATCTTGACCGTTCTGTTGGAGCGCCCCTCCCCCCTCAGCTTGGCGGTCCACAGCCCCATGCATTCGGCGAGGGATTTCGGCTGTGGGGCTTCGGTTTCCGCCACGCTGATGCCTTCCCTCTCCGCCAGCCGTATTATCAGCGGCGTGACCAGCTCCCGGCTCCGGGGGGACAGCCTCCTCAGGGCGGCGACCAGCGACTCTATGTCGGGCTCGTTTCCCGGTTTACCTGTTGGCATCATCTTCTACCCTATATTATTATGGCGCGTTTTGAGGGATTTGTAAGCCCTCTCCCCCCTACCCGGCGCTACTCCCTCAGCAGGCATTTGGCGCAGAGCGGCCCGGGCTTGGTGTCTTCTTCAACTGTTCTCAAAGGCGCATCGGTTAAAGGTAGTTGGTCATTGGTAATATTATTCTTTATAGTTTTATTTATATAAGGCTGGGCAACAAACCAAATTCAAAAAGCCGTTTTGTTACCCTTTTGTTACCCTGTTACCCTCAAGCTCGCCCAACAGCTCTTCTAGCTGTCTTATCCTTTCATCGCTCGGCTCCAAAACGCCAGAGCGCCATTTTGAAACCGTAACCCTGCTTACGCCCAGGCATTGGGCTACCTTAGAATCACGATAACCGCAAGCGTTCAGGCGGTTCAGCAAGCCGTTAACTCTCTCAGTTCTGTCGGCCTCGCCGTACATGAACTTGATGGTCTTCTTATCGAACATATATCGTGTCTCATCATCACCAACTACGCGGTGACTCTGCGTTTCAGCATCATACTCAAGCACGATCCTGACCGGGTTCCATTCTGCCTTGCTGCAACGCCCGTACAGCAGCCCGTAATCCTCATAGCCAGGTAGGTGCTCATATATCAGTTTGGTTCGAGCCTGATCCATGAGAGATTGGGTACCTGCGGCCATCTCCAGTGGATTCTTCGGCTTATACCGAGGGTCGCCTGTTTTTTTGTTATGATGTATTATGCATAGCCCGAAGCCTATCTCCCTGCGAGCCTCCTTCCACCATGATAGCGCCTTGCCTACAACTTCCCAATCGCTTATCTTGCCCTCTATAAACCACTGCCAACCATCCAAAAACACGAAATCAGGCCTTATCCGATGAAGTTTCTCCAGTAGACTACGCAGGCTGTGTGGTTTCTCTATGCTGAATGCCTCAGCCGTCCCTGAAATAGCTGTCAACATACCTTTCATCGGTGTTCCGTAAACCTCAGAGATATTGCGGGCTATCTCTATGATCTGCCCTGGTACTATCTCCTGATCTATATAGACAACCTTAAGCGGTTTGGGTATGTGTAGTTTATCCCATGCTGGCCTGCCCTGAGCCATACAAATAGCCAACCCGAGCATTAGCGTCGTCTTGCCTGTTCCAGTATAGGCGCTCAGCACAACATTCGCCGAGTCCCCACCCAATATCAGCCTATCAACAAGGTATGGCTCCCCTTTATCTATTTGGAGAGAGGGAGCAGCTAGGTCCATTGATTTGTATTCAAATTCATGTCCACCATTATTCTTCATAATATCTCACCTCCCCTTCTACCTTACTATTATGGCGCAATTTTTTAACTTCGCCAATATTTTTTTGTCACTTCTGCTCTACGTTGTAACATATTTTTCAAATGCCTATTGGACAAACCATATTTCTGAAACAACTCAAATACAGCCCGCAGAAAAGTGGCCCTGAGCGCGAAATTTCAGGGGGGTCTACCGTAATCCCGCGCCAAATAGGGCGGCGAATAGGGAGGCACTGCCAATAACTGCAGGGTTATTGGTTCGAGGGACTGGCTTTTCCGCAATATCAGCCCCAGCCAGACAAAGGGAGGGGGATTAAATGTTTCTTCTAAGAAGGCTTGCCATGCTTGACACAAACTGTCATACTCTTTCTAGATCAAAAACTACGAAATCAATGCAACGAATAAAAAGGAGATTCCCAGCCGTAAGAAAGTCATTGCGGTTTGTAAAGCGTATTTAAGCTGGATCGTAATCATGGGTAAGTTTCTTACAGAAGAGGAAATTAGACAACTTGAGGTACTTCTGTCACTTTACTTGTCATTACCTTTCTCGGAGGATTTAACAGGTGAGGTGTTTGAAAACATCTTAGCGAAAGCGCGAGGTGGCATTTGGTCAGGCAAGAGGGACAATAGACCAAGACCCGATATTATCCTAGGAGGCAAGAATTACGTTGTAAAGACAGAGAAGGTTACAGAGCAACGTATCCATCCTAAAGATATCCTTGGCAAAAGGTTAGACATAATAACAGCGCGGATAGATCCTGCAGAGAGGCTTAAATCTGGTCAAGAACTTGCATCGCTTTCAGATAATGAGTTGGGTAAGCTGATCTTGCAGCATTACAATGAGTCTAGAGTAAAAGCCTATGTATGGGACGTCATAGCTATTCTTTTCCGTTTCCAAAATAATACCGAGTTTGTCTATTTCGAGGAACCTGCTATTGAATACCCGCCCAATGATTTCACCTGGAAATCAACAGGTAGGGCTAGAAGAGGTAATAGGAACATTGCAGGCTATGATAAACAGGGACGTCAAAAATTTAGGTGGACGTCTGCCGGCTTACAATTCTACGTCGTCCACGATATTCCACGCGATGCCGACCTATTAACCATCAAAATAGAGAGAATGACGGTTGAAGACCTAGTCAACTTGCTCGGGAAGAAGCCTAGCCTTTAAACCAACATTTGCTTGAAAAAGCTCTCTAGCCTCGTTTCTGAAGATTTCGAAGTTGACATCAATAACCTGATTCTTACTTATCCTCTCACAAAGCCATCGTGAATATAGTTTCCGATAATCTATCTCCTTTTCTCTTTTCACGTGAAGGTACTTTACAACGTAGTCCTCTGGTTGATCCTTGATGGCTTGTTTGATAAATGACTTGACTGACTCCACTCCGTTTGTTGATGATCTTACCGTTTTGCGCCTATCCACAGCATATTTCTTGCAATGGAGAACTACATCATAACCAACTGCATTATCAGATACAAGTTGCTTAAGAGTTGCATGTTTTCTGTCTAGAATCTGTGTTCCGATTAGGACAAAGCCACTATCAATAATGGACCGATAAAGAGCATCCCAGACTTTGGCGGACGAATTATGAAATGCCATTGACATCCATCGATTTGGTTTCAACACTCTGTACATCTCTCCTAGAGCCTTGGTCATAAGAGCTTGGTATTCCTCTAGACTTTTCCTCTGTACCCTGTTTATTACTACCTCTTCCGCATTATACGTAAAGCATTGAAGCCACGCTTCCCACAGAAAATTCATTTCAGAGTAATTGATGTTACCGCCAAATGGTGGGTCAGTAAATATATAATCAATACAGTTATCAGGGATTTGCACAAGACTGGTCGCACTCTGGATAGATATGCAAAATTCTCTTCTATTTACATCTGCTGCTGATCTTAGGTAATTAACTATAGTCTTAGCTTTTCTTCGAAAGACCTTAAACACATTTTGTTCATTCATAATCATTGGAACGTTGTAGTTTGCCGTGTTACTGCTCCCTCCCCAAAAGCGAAATTCAGATAGCTTTGTCACCCTTTTGTATAATGAGGTAACTGTAAAAAGCAGTTTCATTCTTACATCATGCTCAGGCCATCGCTTGGCTAAGTCCCAAAGCCTGGCTACAGCCCAAACCGCCCGTATTGTATAAAGCTTATCGATTGAGTCCATTCCATGATTCATGGCTTGCCGTGTATTGACACCTTCAGGGAGTCTGTCACTGGGGTACCACAATGCTTCTGGGATACCATTTTGCTCGATTTGACCTAGCCTAGATAAATCCTCTGCATTAGGCGCAGCTCTAACCTCTTTTTGCATTGAGCCACAGCACTTGTAGCCCACCTCAATAGGATATAGCTTTGTCCTCTGTAACCTGTTTTTTTGCAACGAGGCACAGCAATAGGGACAGCTGAACGCAGCTTTGATTCTGCTTTCCTTTACTGAAGGTTTCTCATCACGTGCTACATCCCAGACATTAAATTCCTGGCCACATGAGGGACACACGGCACCATAACTCCAAACCATGTACTCAATAGGAATAGTGCTGCCACACTGCCTACAAGTAGTCGAATACAACGCCTGCTCATCTTCTGCACAGCTTTCAAGGATTCGCTGAACAGCATCCTCGTAAATAACTGGATTTACTGGAGTCAAATAGTTATACGTAATAAACCCCGCTGCTGGAGATAAGTCAATCAATATTACCTTGCGTTTCAACTCTAGAGCAGCGACACCTGTCATGCCAGAGCCGCAGAAAGGATCAAGAACTAAGTCACCTTCTCCAGTATAGTGAAGCAATAGCTGCGTAATAGCTTCCGGAGGCACTTTCGTATGATATGTGTGAGCATCGTAAACATAGGTATTCTTTCCTGCAACAATGTCCTTATCAAAGAGCGGAGCATCTCTTCCCTTAGAATGTTTGTACTTCTTGGCAAACGCGGATAAAAATGGGTTTTGGCCTGTCGTATAAAACGGACTAACAGAAATATCTGTGGTCATTTAATACTCCCCAAAAGTTCAAACTCATCTCTTGTATTTGTTTCACCCTAGTCATTAAAACAATATTCTTAATCTATAAATAATACTTTGATAGTTAAGTCTTTTAGAGCATAGACATCACATAAGTTAAACTTATAAAGACAGGCAAGCACCAAGATTATATATAAATGTTATTATGTATTTTAACATATTATCACTACCATCTGAATAAAGCATTCCATCATATACCAATAGATTGACTTTAGCTTCACGCCTAGCAGCGTCATTGCACTGGCGAGGCAGG
>JAUWZG010000004.1 GCA_030615425.1 Dehalococcoidia bacterium | reverse complement strand
GTTGCCGAGGGGAACGTGCCCGTGGCTGTATTGGATGAAGAAAAACACTTGCTGGGGATAATCACCAGGCCGGTGCTGATTCGGGCCATGTATGCGGAGAACGAAAATAACAACCAAAACGAATAATTAAGGAGGTGATAGAGACACACTACTTGACCTAATATTCCTGTGGAAAATAAAAGTAAAAGGAGAGAGAATTACAGATGAGAAAGGTACTGTTAGCTTTACTAGTAGGGATAATATCTATCAGCCTGGTCTTAGCGGGCTGTGCTGGGGAGCCAGAGGTTAAACCCACAATCAAGCTCTCTGACCTAAACTGGGGCAGCGCCCAGTTCCAGTCTGAGATGGCCAAGATAATCATTGAGGAGGGGTATGGCTACCCGGTAGAGCTGATTTCGGGAGAAACTATACCACTGTTCCAGGGACTGCGCACTGGTGATCTTGATGTGTTTCTGGAAGGCTGGCTGCAAAACCAGCAGGAGGCATACGACACGGCAATGGCAGCCGGTGATATCGTCCTTTTGAGCTTTATTAACAACGATAACTGGCAAAGCGGATTTGTCGTGCCTACCTATGTCATCGAAGGTGATTCGGCGCGAGGTATAGAGCCTATGGCACCGAATCTGAAGAGTGTCTTCGACCTTGACCAGCCGGAGCATAAAGAGTTGTTCAAGAACCCGGAGAATCCAGACAAGGGCTTAATCATGAATGGCCCACCTGGCTGGGAATGCGAGATAGTCATCGTAGAGCAGGTTATAACCTATGGACTTACTGACCACTATGACATAATGAACACCGGTAGTTCGACAGGACTCTTTGCTTCCCTGCAGGGTGCTTATGACAAGGGTGAACCGTGGCTAGGCTATCTGTGGGGTCCCACCTGGATTGCTGGTGCCCTCGACCTGACACTGCTGGAAGAGCCTGCCTATGACGAAGAGGTATGGAACGAGAACTACGGCTGTGCCTGGCCATCCGTTGACCTTTTCATAGCGGGGCACAAGGACTTCCCGGACAAGGCACCTGATGTGGCTGAGATGTTTGAGAAGTGGGAGATGGATTCACCGACCCTCGAAGAGGTTCTGTCATACATGAACGATACCGGGGGCGAACCGGTTGATGCTGCCATCTGGTTCCTCAAGAACCGTGAGGAATTGTGGACCAAGTTCGTTCCCGCTGACGTGGCCGAGAAGGTCAAGGCAGCTATAGCCGAAATGTAGCTTACGAAGTGCCCCACCAAAATCTGATGGGGCAGAAGAGAGGTTATCCTAAAAGCTACCCCTCCCCGCTTTTGGCGTTGTATTCTGCTGCCTGAAGGGGGAGGGGGGGGCTGTGGATAGTTAAAAGACTATGCTTGATTTTCCTGAATTTTTTTCTTTCCCACTGGGCGACTGGATCAACGCCGCGGTGGCTTGGCTGACCCTCGAAGGGGCACCCTTCTTCGATGTCATTACAATAGCCATTAGAGAACCGCTGGTAAGTATTGAGCACTTTTTGTGGTGGCTGCCCTGGTGGGCAATAGTTATTATCCTTGCCTTAATAGCCTGGAGATTTGCCGGGCGCTGGATTGCTCTTTTCACTGTTTGCGGAATGCTGTTCATTGGTATCATAGGGCTCTGGGATGAAACCATGACTACCTTGGCCATAATTGTTACCTCTGTAGCAGTGTCCGTACTTGTTGGCATCCCCTTTGGAATCCTTGCCGCTAAGAGTGACCGTGTTGAGGCAGTGGCGCGCCCCATCTTAGACGGTATGCAGACCATGCCCAGCTTTGTCTACTTAATTCCTGCGGTATTCTTTTTTGGATTGGGCAAGGTGCCAGCCGTGGTGGCTACATTTATCTATGCTGTCCCTCCCTGTATTCGCCTCACCAACCTGGGTATCCGAGAGGTGTCCGCTGATGTTGTGGAAGCAGGTAGGGCCTTCGGCTCCACCGGCTTACAGCTCCTGTTCAAGATACAATTGCCTCTTGCCCGACCCACTATCATGGCCGGAGTCAACCAGACCATCATGATGGCGTTGGCTATGGTAGTTATAGCTTCAATGATAGGTGCCTCCGGGTTAGGACTTGAAGTGCTAAGGGGTATTCAACGACTTGATGTGGGCCAAGGCTTCTTAGCTGGTATTAGCATCGTCATTGTGGCTATTATGATTGACCGGGTCAGCCAGGCACTGGGTAGAAGACGTGAAACAAGCCTGCGCCGGGGCGAGTAGCTTGAAGGTCTGCCCGCATAAGCTAGGGCTGAGGTGTACCGGAGCAGCACCAGCTACGGTTCACAGTCTTCCGGCAGACATAGTTAATCTATGTCTTTGCGCATTTGCCCAACTTGTTCAGCTCCAATTTATCAGGATTGTCCTTATACCCAGCCACGAAGTCTCATCGCCTCTGCCACACGAGCTACAGCAACAATATAAGCTGCCAATCTCATACTAACCTTACGCTCTAAGGATTCAGCTAAGACAGCCTGAAATGCTTTGGTCATAATTTTACCGAGTCGCTGGTGAACCTCATCCTCATCCCAATAAAATCTATTTAGACCTTGAACCCACTCAAAATAGGAAACGGTAACGCCTCCAGCATTGCATAGAAAATCAGGTATGCTAAATACCCCATTACGGTATAGTATTTCGTCGGCTTCAGGGGTAGTCGGGCCGTTGGCCAGTTCAGCTACCATCCTTGCCTTAATTCGGGGGGCATTTTTCTCAGTTAGCACCGTCTCTAGTCCTGCCGGGCATAATATGTCAACGTTTAGTTCTAGCAGTTCAGCATTACTGATATTTTCTGCTTGGGGGAAGTTTATAACCGAGCCGGTTTCCATTTTATGCTTTAAGACCTGGTGTGGGTCTAAGCCCTGCTGGTTATAGATGCTACCCTTGGAGTCGCTAACGGCTATAACCTTGGTCCCTACCATATCGTTTAGTAAAATGGCGGCATTTGAGCCGGCATTACCATAGCCCTGAATTGCCACTGTTGCTTTGGATAAATCAATATTTAGATGCTTGGCGGCTTCTATTATGGTATATACTCCGCCACGGGCGGTGGCATCACCACGGCCCAGTGAACCGCCTACAGCTAAAGGCTTTCCGGTTATTACTCCCGGGATACAATACCCTCTTAATTTTGAATACTCATCCATCATCCAGCCCATTATCTGCGGATTGGTATACACATCTGGTGCTGGGATGTCCCTATCAGGACCAATAAACTCCCATATTGCGTCTATATAGCCCCGGCTTAGTCTTTCTAACTCACCGACAGACATCTCTTTAGGATTGCAAATAACTCCCCCTTTACCACCACCAAGGGGAATATCTACGGTAGCGCATTTCCAGGTCATCCAAGCAGCTAAAGCCCTAACCACATCAATTGTCTCATCGGGGTGGAATCTAATACCCCCCTTACAGGGACCACGAGCATTGTTATACTGAACCCTGAACCCCTTAAAAACCTTAGTCTGCCCGTTATCCATCTTCACCGGTATAGATACGTGAAACTCTTTCATAGGTTCTCTAAGAATAGCATGAATACCAGAATCGAGCTTCAAGATACTAGCCGCTTCATCTAGCTGAGCTTGAGCCATCTCAAATAAAGTTGGTTTTTTGTTCATAGCCTGTCTCCTTGGTATTATTTAATCCTCACCACTTACCGGTATTCCCCTTTCCCTTAGGTATCTTTTGGCTTCAGGTATAGATATCTCTCCAAAGTGGAAGATGGAAGCAGCCAGCACCGCCGATGCCTTGCCTGTCACCACGGCATCATAAAGGTGCTTTAGCTTACCGGCTCCGCCGGAAGCAGTCACCGGTATGGCTACCGCCTCGGCTACTGCCCTGGTCATCTCCAGGTCATACCCCTCCTTTGTCCCGTCGGCATCCTTGCTGGTAAGCAAAATCTCTCCCGCACCCAGCTCCTCCACCCGTCTTGCCCAGCTAACAATCTCCAGCCCGGTGGACTCGGTGCCGCTTTTGACCACTACTTCAAGTCGAGGAAGGTTACTAGACGGTGGATTCTTCCTACCGTCAATGGCAACCACCAGCCTCTCCTTGCCAAACTGCTTACAAGCCTCCTTAATGAGTTCCGGCCTCTTCACTGCGGCGGTATTTATGGAAACCTTGTCCACACCAAGGTCGATTAGTGCCGCCATATCCGCAATACTACCGATACCACCACCGACGGCGAAGGGGATAGTAACCACATCACAGACCTTTTTAACCCATTCCAGCCTTGTCTTTCTATTCTCTACAGTAGCGAAGATATCCAGGAAAACAAGCTCATCAGCCCCCTCCTGACAGTAGGCTTGGGCTGCCTCCACCGGGTCACGGGCATCCTTCAGGTTGACAAACTTTACCCCCTTCACCACTCTCCCCCCCTTAACATCCAGGCAGGGTATAATTCTTATCCCTTTCATCTCACCAGCTCCCCAAACCGCTTATGGCAAGCAAGCCTAATAATGGCAAAAAGCCGTCTTTATTCATCATTCCAAAACCCTCTCAATTATAAAAGAGCAAACACGCCGGTATGGTTATCGCGCATTGAAAATATCTATTTCCCATCACCTATCCAGTAAGGTTCCCCATGAACGCTTTCCAGCACAATGCGTAACTCATCCCAGGTATATAGTCTTGAAAAAAGCAATACGCCTGAGTTAGATTTTAATTCTACCAATAAATCCGTATTAGTGGTGCTTAAGACCTCATTGGGGTAAAATATTTTACTCTTTCCAGGATTGATTTTGCCCATTTTCTGCCCCTCAAAATATACTGTCACGGGCTCATCAAAGTTATTCCCAATATTAAATATTGGGCCTGGGTGTATACAAGTACAAGAAACCAAAACAAAAAATACTAAAAGATAAATAATCACGGGTACAAAGACTATTTTCAACTTTGTATTCATTTATAACCTCCCCATCGTAAGGCTGAACTGAATGAACTCCTTTGCACCAGCAGTATACTCCAAATGTATGAATATCATTCAACTTGTCAGAAGCAATTGTAAAGATCACCTAATTATATTTGGTAATTATCCCTTTATTACACCGATAGGTCTTGTTCGGGCAACAATCTTGGAAATGCCGGCGTTATGGGTAACGCCGACCATGATTCCCCTTACTAAGCAATAGATAACTGTTTACCTAAACTACACTAGACAAATCGTTTTTGTCAATCCCTTAATTGTTTTCGCCCCTGCGCCTTTGTTTTTTTGCCGACTTCTATTATAATTGGTGTTGATAGCGCTGGGTGTATCAGAAGCGGCGATGCAGATGAAAACACTATTTAAAAGGGGGGAAATTGGCAAAGAGAAGCAGGGAAGAAGGCAAGGATAACAAAGAGCTTTGGGTGCTTCTAATCAAGAGGGAGATGAGTAAGTTATGAAAGATACAGTAGCAATGAATACGAACAAAATAGTTCAGTTCTTAGGAAAACCAACGGAAGAATTTACTAAACAAGACCTGATCAGGTTTATTGAAGCGAAGAATATTGAGATGGTTAACTTTCGGTATGTGGGAGGAGACGGTAGGTTAAAGACCCTCAATCTTGTAATTACCAGCAAAGCTCAACTGGATCGCCTGCTGTCAATGGGAGAAAGGGTAGACGGTTCCAGTCTATTGCCTTATATCGATGCGGCTTCAAGTGACCTATACGTTATTCCTCGGTATAAAACTGCGTATGTGAACCCATTTTCTCCTATTCCCACGGTAGATATACTTTGCTCTTACTATACAAACGAAGGAGTTCGGCTACCAAGCTCTCCAGAGAACATTGTTAGAAAGGCTCACCAGGTATTGAAGAGTAGCACCGGGTTAACTCTCGAGGCTATGGGGGAGCTGGAGTATTATGTTTTATATGAGAGGCAACAGTTTTATCCAGTTACCGCTCAGAGGGGTTACCATGAGTCTGCCCCATTTTCTAAATGGGAGGGGTTGAGATGTGAGGCTATGCAAGCTATTACTCAAGCGGGAGGAAAGATAAAGTATGGTCATTCTGAAGTTGGCGATATTGCTGGAGAAGACCTGGAGATGGAGCAGCACGAGGTTGAATTTCTTCCTGTGGCCATAGAAGACGCCGCTGACCAAATTGTTATTGCCAAGTGGATGTTAAGGATGATTGGGTATAAGTATGGGGTGACCACCAGCTTTGCCCCCAAGATTTTGGTTGGACATGCCGGTAGCGGTCTTCATATTCATACAAGATTGGTAAAAGATGGAAAGAACATGATGATCGAAGGAAACCAGTTAAGCGATATAGCCAAAAAAGCTATTGCTGGCTATCTAACTCTGGCTCCTTCCCTAACTGCCTTTGGTAATACTGTCCCCACTTCTTACTTAAGATTGGTTCCCCATCAGGAAGCACCTACAAATATATGCTGGGGTGATAGAAACCGGTCGGTATTAGTAAGAGTTCCCCTAGGCTGGTTAAATGTTAATAATATGGCTAGGGATGCCAACCCACAGGACAGGGGAGAATCTTCAGAGTCTATGGATAGTCAGACGGTGGAATTTCGCTGTCCTGATGGTTCGGCTAACATTCATTTGTTACTAGCCGGGCTAGCTGTGGCTGCTCGACATGGATTGGAGATGAAAGGAGCATTGAAACTGGCTAAGAAACTCTATATCGATGTAAACATTTTCTCCGCTGAGCAGAAGGAGGTTCGGGAAAGACTACCTCAGTTACCTAGCTCATGCTGGGAATCAGCTGAAAGTCTTTTGAGAGATAGTGAAATATACCAGAAGGACGGCGTCTTTTCTCCCATAGTAATAGATGAGATAGTGAAAAAGCTTAAGAGTTATAACGATAAGGACCTAAGTGAGAGATTATATGGTAAGGAAGCTGAGATAAAAAAGCTGGTCGACGAATATCTCCATTGTTTGTAACATCTTTTAGTGCCGGTTAAGGTACCGGCTACTATTGCCTTTACTGCTTTCCCTCAACCAGGGTATCAACCACTGAAGGGTCAGCCAGGGTACTGGTATCGCCCAAATTCTGAACATCGCCAGCAGCAATCTTTGTCAGTATCCGGCGCATAATCTTGCCACTTCTGGTCTTGGGCAGTCCGTCAGCAAATTGGAGCTTATCTGGTGTAGCTATCGGTCCAATCTCCTTACGGACGTGAGCCACCAGCTCCTTCTTGAGGGCATCAGACTTCCCCACACGGGCTTTTAGAATAACAAAGGCATATATGCCCTGCCCCTTAATCTCGTGGGGCATGCCAACAACCGCAGCCTCAGCCACCGACCCATGGGATACCAGAGCACTTTCAACCTCAGCGGTACCTAGGCGGTGACCGGAGACATTAATAACATCGTCTATTCGCCCCATCAGCCAGTAGTAACCATCATCATCCACCCTAGCCCCATCTCCCGTAGTATACATACCGGGGAACTGAACAAAATAGGTCTTTTTAAACCTCTTTGGCTCACCATAGACCCGCCGCATCAA
Source organism: Dehalococcoidia bacterium (assembly GCA_030615425.1). The sequence continues at coordinate 17,544 of JAUWZG010000004.1, read as the reverse complement.
ACCTGGCCAAGGCTTCTTAATCACCAGGTAACCACCCTCGTTGACATCGGCAACAGAACCGTTTTCCTTAAGCACCGCCGGCTCAACCCCAGGGAATGGCAATGTAGCTGAGCCTGGTTTCAGCGGAATAGCCCCGGGCAGAGGGGTAATCAATATACCACCAGTCTCCGTCTGCCACCAGGTATCTACGATTGGGCACTTACCCTTACCCACTACATTGTAATACCACATCCAAGCCTCAGGGTTAATCGGTTCACCAACTGAGCCCAGGACGCGCAAGGAGCTTAAGTCATGCTTATTAGGCCACTCATCGCCCTCTCTCATTACCGCCCGAAGGGCAGTAGGGGCAGTATAGAAAATATTAACCTGATACTTTTCCACAACATCCCAGAATCTATCGGGGTGGGGATAGGTGGGAACCCCTTCAAATACCAGACTGGTGGCGCCAAAGGCTAATGGTCCGTAGACGATAAAACTATGCCCGGTTACCCAGCCGATATCTGCCGTGCACCAGAAGGTATCCTCTTCCTTGACATCGAATATCCACTTGAGGTTCTGGTAGCAAAACAGGAGATAGCCAGCCTGGGTGTGAAGAACCCCCTTAGGTTTTCCAGTGCTACCGCTGGTATAGAGGATATAGAGGGGGTCTTCAGCATCCATTACCTCAGGCTCACAATATGGCTTGATATCTTCAGCCGTAATTTCTTTATCCCACCAATAGTCACGACCGGCCTGCATTTTTACTCCGATATCGGCTCTCTTAACCACAATCACATCCTTTACCTCAGGACACGCCTCGGCGGCGATATCAGCATTGTCTTTGCTCCTGATAATCCTACCACCACGGTAGTAGCCATCGGCACAGATAAGGACTTTAGCCCCGCAGTCCAACATCCTATCCCTCAGTGCCTCAGCACTAAAACCACCGAAAACAACGCTGTGAATAGCCCCAATCCGGGCGCAGGCTAGCATAGCAATTGGCAGCTCAAGAATCATAGGTAGATAGATAGATACCCGGTCACCCTTCTTAACACCGTGCTTCTTTAGTACATTGGCAAACTTGCACACCTCATAATACAGTTGCTGATAGGTTAGCGTCTTACTATCACCAGTGTCTCCCTCCCAGACGAGAGCGGCTTTGTTCTTCCTCCAGGTCTTAAGGTGCCTGTCCAGGCAGTTATAACTAACATTGAGCTTACCACCAACAAACCATTCGTGCTTGGCCTCCTTGAAATCTTCGACCAGCACCCTATCCCACTTTTTATACCAATCAAGTTGCTCAGCCAGCTCTCCCCAGAAACCCTCAGGGTCGTCAATAGACCTTTGATAGATTTTCTTATATTCGGTCAGGCTCTTTATATACGCATTTTGACTGATTTGTTTTGGAGGCTTAAATACCCTCTTCTCCTCCATCATAGAGGTAATTGTTTTCGCTTCTTCCACGCCTGAGACTCTCCTTCTAGTTCAAAACCTTTCCTTAATTGTTCGCAAATCTAACGGTAGCTAGTTAAATCACCAAAACTAGATTATGCCAGAGGCTGACTCTCCGCCGTAACGGTCATGATAGCAGAGGGTTAATCCTGGTAGGTGACACCCATAAGTTGGGTAAATGCCGCCCGCAGCCTTTGTGAAATCACGTAGGCTACACCGCCGGCAATTTCAGCGCACAGCCTGGGGTTGGTGTAAACCAGATTACGCAGTTCCTTCCCGTTGAAGGCAAGCACCTTTGTCTTCTCCAGGGCTTTGGCGGCGCAAGCAGTGCGGAATGGTGGTATCGAAGCTGACCAGCCAACACATTCAAAATTGGAGGCAGCCTGGATTTGCCGCTTATCTGTTGGCCCTAGCTCAAGCATAATGGACACCAGTCCCTCTTCAATCACATATAGCTTCTCATGCTCCTCGTCCTGCCGGCATATGATTGTCCCTGCCTCAAATACTTCAGGAGTGCACATCTGTTCCATTGCCTTAAGACCCTCATCGTCTAGGTAATGGAATATATCAGACCTTTTCAGTACCTCTAGCTTGTCCATTTGTTGCCCTCCAAAATTTTCTGTGCATCGTGGCTTACTGCCCAGGAATCTATTTTACATTGTTCATGGCATATTTTCCAGTCGGCTAGAGATCCATTTTATCCCCTAACAGATTTGCATTTTGCTTTACTCAGTGAATTATGTTTATAATAAGCTGTTATTGTGCTAGTACCAGCTATCTGCTGGTGTTAGGGATAAGAAGATGCGGATAGAAAAGCAAAGATACACCGAGCGCTTCGGCTCAATAAAGATAAATGATGTGCAAAAGGTCCTGGAGCTTGATTCCGGGAGGAGAGCCGACGGGACGCTTAAGGAAGCGATAGCCGTAGACAAGATGGAAGAGGAAACTATTAAGGAGATTGAGAAGAAATTGGCTATCGTTATCCCGGTCAAGGATGAGAAGCTCAAGCTCTTTGAGGGGGTTATCAGCGGCGTTCCTCATGAGTGCCTGATAATAGTAATCTCTAACAGTGGGCAGGAGCCAACTGACAGATTCGGCATGGAACGGGATACTCTGGAACAGTATTGCCACTTTACTCAGCGCCCAGCCTTGATTATCCACCAAAAAGACCCGTCTCTGGCTCAGGCTCTAGCTCGAGCTAAATACACCGATTTGCTGGATAAAGAGGGAAAGGCAGTAAGGAACGGTAAAAGCGAGGGGATGGTAGTCGGTTTGCTGATAGCCATGCTGGCAGGAAGGGAGTATGTCGGCTTTATTGACGCCGATAATTACTTTCCTGGGTCAGTCTGGGAATATACAAAGTGCTATGCTGCCGGCTTCAGTATTTCACAATCGCCGTATGCCATGGTCAGGATTCTATGGCGATACAAACCGAAGATATCAGGCGAAATCTACTTCAGAAAATGGGGGCGAGTATCAGAAACCACCAATAAGTGCCTGAATTCTTTAATCTCAGCCAATACCGGGTTTGAAACCGATATCATAAAGACAGGCAATGCCGGCGAGCATGCTATGAGCATCGAGCTGGCGAAAATAATCCCCTTTGCTTCCGGCTATGCCGTTGAGCCGCAGGAACTGGTCTCCCTTTGTGAAGACTACGGCGGGGTATTACCCACGGCTAATCAGAAAATAGCCAAAGACGGCATAGAAATATTCCAGATAGAAAGCAGAAACCCTCACTTCCACGAGGAAAGGGGCACAGTGCACCTGCGGGATATGTTGCTTCAGGGGCTCAGCACTGTTTATCACTCCCAACTTTGTGGACAGGAGACGAGAAAACTGGTTCTCAGAGAGCTAGTAGCCCAGCGCGCTCTCAAGCGGGGTGAAGTGCCAGCCAAGCCCCGCCTTACCCCCCCTCCTCGCAACGCGAACATCCAAAGCTTTATCAACTTTATGGCTGAGCGTATGGACTCATACTCAGCACTAAAGGGATAGCGATGCCAGATTGTTCCACAGAGCCGAGACTGATAGTCTTTGATATGGATGGTACCTTAATTGCTGATAGGTTTATTTTTAGGTTGGCTCATAGATTTGGCTTTGAGGCGGAGCTAAAGGAGATAATGTCAAGAAACATTCCAGAGTATGAGAAGACAAGGAGCATTGCCTCTCTGCTCAAAGGCATCTCAGTTAAGGAAGTCATTGATACCTTCGACCAAATTCCACTCTCACCGGGCGTCCAAATGACCGTGGCAGAACTTAAAAGGGAAGGGCATGTATTGGCTATCATCAGTGACAGTTACACCCTGGCTACCGAGCGGCTAAAGGAAAGGCTGGGCTTTGACTACACATTAGCCAATAAGCTTATTGTAAAAGGGGGGAAGATTACTGGAGAGGTAGAGATGCCGTTAAATTGGGCGAGCAATAGAACGGGGTGCCTGAAGCACTCGGTATGCAAGCTAAATGCCCTGGTCAGTCTTTCGGAAAAGGCAAAAATACTGCTGGAAAGAACAGTAGCTATTGGCGACAATACTGCTGATATATGCATGCTCAGGCAAGCTGGTCTCGGAATAGCCTTCAATCCCAAAACACAAGCTGTTGAGCAAAGCGCCGATATTACCATAAAGGGAGACATGTCAGGGCTTTTAGCTATTATTAGGGAGCGGGGGTTACCAAAAGTACCACCGATTCACGCCTGAGCATTTAATTCAGTATGGCTAGAAGAGGGAAAATCACCATCTTGTACAAATAGCCGTAAATTACTATTGACATTATGGAGCGAATGGTTTATTGTTCATAAAAAAGGAGGGAGCCCCGATGCAAGCCTATTGTGTCAAGTGCCGCACCAAAAGGGAGATGAAAGATGCCAGGCAAATAACCATGAAGAATGGTAGGCCGGCAACTCAGGGAGTATGCCCTGTATGTAGCACTAAGATGTTCAGAATAGGGAAGAGCTAAAATAGTAGGTATCAGATTTCCTGGCAAGGCTGGATATAGGCATTATTGGCATATCCAGCCTTCTTGTTATCTATCACGCATACTGACTTGACAAAACCAGGGGCGAAGTCTAACATTTTGGCACAGCCGCTTTGTCTGAAAAGGGCTGAATTATTGCAGAAGTCATATCTGCAGTTCTATTCATCACTGATATGTGCCTGTAGCTATACTGATATCACTATCACTGAAAGGAGGATGTAGGAGATGGCTGGACCTTTGGACGGAATTAGGGTGGTGGAAATAACCATGTTTCAGCAGGGACCTGTGGCTGGGATGAGGTTGGGGGATTTAGGCGCCGAGGTAATTAAGGTGGAGCCTAAGACTGGAGACCCGGCAAGAGGAATGATGAGAATTATCGGTGCCGATACTGGTTTGAAAGGCCGTAACTATTACTTTGAAAGTAACAACCGAAATAAGAGGAGTATCGCCCTGGATTTGAACACAGAAAAGGGGAAGGAGATATTTTTAGAGCTGATTAAGCGGGCTGATGTTTTTGTGACCAATTTGAGTATAGATGCTCCCAGGAGAATGGGGATTGATTACCAGGCCCTGTCGTCCATAAACCCGCGTCTTATCTACGCTCATGCTTCTGGCTGGGGAAGGCAAGGCCCCGATGCCAATGAGCTTTCTTTTGACTATACCGGAATAGCCAGGGCGGGAACGATGATGATGTGTGGGGAGCGGAATGGCCCACCGGCAACTCTTATACCAGGGATGGGTGATGAGCAAGGCGGACTTATATGTGCCTGGGCGGTAACCGCTGCCCTGTATGCCAGAGAGAAAACGGGCAAGGGGCAGCTGGTAGATACATCCTTAATGGGTAGCCTGATTGCCTTGCATGGAGTTAACTTTGCTGCTCCTGGAGTCCTGGGCAAGGAATTTCCCAGATTCATTAGGGCTGAAGCCGGCAACCCAATCTATAACCACTATAAGTGTAAGGACGGTAAATGGATTGTCATCGCTCACCTTCAGCCGGATAGATACTGGCCCAATGTGTGTAAGGCGATGGGCTTGGAAGAATTGGAGCACGACCCAAGGTTCAACACTATAGAGGCTAGACACGATAACGGTAAAGAGCTGGTGTCTATCTTAGATAAGAAGTTTGCTGCCAAGACCATAGATGAATGGATGAAGATTTTCAAGAAGGAGAACGTAATCTTTACCCCCGTTCAGTCATCCAGCGAGGTGTTTAAAGACCCACAAGCCCTAGCCAATGATTATGTTATCGGGGTTGACCACCCGGTGTGGGGCAAGATAAAGATGCTTGGCTTCCCGTGGACGTTTGCTGAAACCCCGGCATCAGTCAAGCGGGAAGCACCCGAACTGGGTCAGCATACCGAGGAGATATTACTGGAGCTAGGTTATAGCTGGGATGACATCACCAAGTTGAAGGAAGAGGAAGTAACAATCTAAAGCCACGCCTGTTTTGACGCTAATGGTAACCTCTTACCGCAGATTGCCCAGAAAGGTAGCATTGTCAGTCCACCTCCGACGCTGGTCAGCGCCATCCACGATGCCATAGGAGTATGGTTTAAGGAACTCCCAATAACGCCGGAGAAAGTGGTAAAGGCGTTGAAGCAAAAGGGAAAGTCGTCCCCGAAGCAACTGTAGAAATCCGCGGCGATATTGGTTATACTACAATTAGGCGGTGGTGCGGGAAATGTGATAACTCTGCAAGATTTTTTTCCCTGATTTTATGATTTTGTCACTGTTTCCTGTTTATTATGTTAGCGCCAGCCGAAGCTAAGGCGTTGTTTGGGACAGTAACCTGGAGGTGAGGCTATGGCAATGATGGAAAGCGAACAGGATAAGACTCTAGAGGTACTTAGAATTGCCATCCAGATGGAAATTGACGGCAAGCAATATTACCTGAAAGCCAGCCAGGAAAGCGGTAATGAGCTGGGTAAGAAGCTACTACAGAGGCTAGCTGCTGAAGAAGATATCCACCGGCAGGAGTTTAAGCAGATATATAATGCTATCCGCAACAAGAAAGCCTGGCCAGAGACTGATTTTCAACCTGACGGGGGTCAAAGACTGAGAACTGTATTTGCCCGGGCAACCGAGGAAATCGGCTCAAGGGTAAAAGCACCTGCCACTGAACTTGATGCTATACAGACCGCTATGGATATGGAAAACAAGACTTATGATTACTATACACGCCAGGGGAAAATTGCTACCCGTGATGCTGAGAGAGACTTTTATCATGCCGTAGCCGCCGAAGAAAGGGAACATCACCTGGTTCTGCTCGACTACTACGAATATCTCAAAGACCCGGCAGGTTGGTTTGTCAAAACGGAACATCCCTCCCTGGATGGGGGCTGAATAACTACCACAGATTCTGGAGGTAGGAAATGAGAAAGGTTTACTTGGATCACGTTGCCACTACCTCGATAACGCCTGAAGCGCTGGAAGCTATGCTGTCTTATCTCAAGGGTGCTTATGGTAATCCCCAGTCTCTACATGGTTGGGGAGATGAAGCCAGGGAAGCGATAGAGGATGCCCGGGGCAAGGTAGCAGACCTTATAGGTGCCCAGCCGGAGGAGATTATCTTCACCTCCAGCGGCACTGAGTCGAATAACTTCGCTATTAAAGGGTTGGCGATGGCTCAGCAATCTAAGGGTAAGCATGTAGTTGTCTCTGCAATTGAGCATTTCTCAGTATTGCATTCTGCCAGAACCCTGGAGAAATGGGGCTTTGAGCTTACCCTAGTCCCGGTGGACAGGTTTGGGCTGGTGGACCCCAAGGACGTAGCCCAAAGCATAAGGGAGGATACCATTCTAGTCTCAGTGATGCACGCCAACGGTGAAGTGGGCACCATCGAGCCCATCGCTGAGATAGCTAGTACGGTGAAGAAAACAGGGGCTCTGTTCCACACTGATGCCGTGGCTACCGTGGGCACAATACCTGTCGATGTCAAAGAACTCGGAGCCGATACACTAAGCTTGGCTGGTAATCAGTTCTACGGTCCCAAAGGGGTTGGTGCTCTCTGGATCAGGAAGGGGGTGCGAATTATCCCCTTCCTCGATGGGGGGGTGCAAGAAGGGGGGCGGAGGGCCGGGACTGAGAATGTGCCGGCAATAGTAGGCTTGGGGAAGGCTGCTGAACTAGCCAAAGCAGAGAAGGAATCAAGGGTGAAACACACCTCAGCTTTACGAAACAGGTTAATCGAGAGCCTACCGTCCCGAATCGAGCATGTGATGCTTACCGGACATCCCACCCAGCGCCTCCCTGGCAATACCAGCTTCTGTATCGAGTTCATTGAAGGAGAGGCGATGCTCATGCTATTGAATCACCAGGGGGTAGCAGTATCCAGCGGCTCAGCCTGTACCTCCAGAGCTCTCAAAGGCTCACATGTGCTCACAGCTATGGGGATTCCCCCTGAAATAGCTCAGGGATCGCTACTCTTCAGCTTCGGTCTGGAGAATACTGAGGAGGACGTTGACTATGTATTAGAGGCACTGCCGCCCATTGTGGACAGGCTACGGCAGATGTCACCACTATATGCCAAATTCCTAAAAGGTCAGAGAGGAGGGAAATAAGATGCCCATTTACAGCGATAAAGTGATGGACCACTTCATGAACCCCCGCAATGTGGGCGAGATAGAGAATGCTGACGGCATTGGAGAGGTGGGCAACCCCGTCTGTGGGGACATGATGGCCTTCTACATCAAGGTTGATGATAACCACCTCAGCGACGTCAAGTTCAAGACCTTCGGCTGCGGGGCCGCCATTGCTGTTTCCAGTATCGTGAGTGAGATGGCTATGGGCAAGACCCTGGAAGAGGCAAGAAGGATAACCCCAGCGCTGGTGGCTGAGGAGCTGGAGGGGCTGCCTAAGAACAAGTATCATTGCTCTAACCTCGGCGCCCAAGCTCTGAATAAAGCTATCGATGACTACCTTGAGAAGCAGGGCAAAGCAGTGAAAAGCAAAAAGAGGAGAAAGATAAAAAGGGGTGAAGACCCGAAGAACGAGGGGGGAAAGTGTTTTTGCCCATACTGTGAAGAGGAGCTGGTTATATCTGCTCTACCTTACTGCCAGCCCTGTGGCGTGACCCTACGTTACTGCAGCAGGTGCCAGATAGCAGTGGCGAGAGAAGCAAAGGTCTGTCCCCAGTGCGGGGGCAAACTAGAAGGGAAATAAGGGGGCTACCATGCCGGAAAAAGTTACTCTGGTGGTATTCAGTGGGGAAATGGATAAAGCCCTGGCTGCCTTCAACATAGCTATCGGCGCCGCCTCTATGGGGATGGAGGTAAGTATGTTCTTCACCTTCTGGGGTCTAAATATCATCAAAAGAAACGAGGGCTCAATCAAAAGCCGGGGGATAATGAGGAAGATGCTCAATTTTATGAACCGTGGCGGCTCCAAGAGATTACCTTTATCTAAATTTCATATGCTCGGCCTAGGCAAGTGGATGATGGGGAAGCTAATGCGGGATGCTAAGTTCCCCTCTGTTGATGAGTTGATCGCTACCGCCAAGGAAGCAGGGGTCAAATTTATCGCCTGCACCAACACTATGGGGATTATGGGAATCTCCAAGGACGCCTTCATCCCTGAGGTGGACAGCTTCGGTGGAGTGGCTGCCTATATGGCTGAGGCTAAAGAGGGAAAGGTCAATCTGTTTATTTAAGGAGGGCACTATGAAGACAGATGCCACCCTAGACTGCATTGGACTCTACTGCCCTATGCCCATTTACCAAACCGCCAAAAAGCTCAAAGAGCTGAAGGCAGGGCAGGTGCTGGAGATTCTGGCTGACGACGAGGGGATAAAAGAAGATATGCCTGCCTGGTGCCGCGCCACAGGGAATGAACTATTGGGCATTGAGGAAGACGCTGAGGGATATAAAGCCTATGTCAAGAAGTCTAAGTAGGGAGGGGAAGGAGCGGAAGCCAGCGAAAAGGAACTAATGTAAACGAGGCGAGAGATGAATCTTAAGGCTCTGCATAAATTAAGCTACGGTCTATACATTATATGCTCACGGAAGGGAGACCGGCTCAACGGGCAAGTGGCTAACACGGTGATTCAAATAACTTCCGAGCCGCCAACCATTGCCGTAAGCATTAACAAAAGCAATCTAACCCATGAGTTCATTAAGCAAAGCAAGGTCTTTACCGCTTCCATTCTCTCCCGGGATACGCCTCTGGCTTTCATTGGTCACTTCGGCTTCAAGTCGGGCAGAGACATGGATAAGTTTAAGGGCATTAATTACAAAATAGGTGAGACCCAGGCACCGGTGGTCACCAACCATACCCTAGCTTATCTGGAAGCCAGGGTGAATAAAGAGGTAGATGTGGGAACACATACCATTTTCATCGGAGAGCTGGTGGGGGCAGAGGTCATCGGGGAAGGCGAGCCTATGACCTATGCCTATTACCATCAGGTCAAGCGGGGCACCACTCCCAAGACTGCCCCCAGCTATATTGAGGAGAAAAAGGAGGCAGCATCCAAAATGGCGAAATACGAATGTACCGTTTGTGGTTATGTCTATGACCCGGAACTGGGAGACCCCGATGGCGGCATTAAACCGGGGACGCCCTTTGAGGAAATACCTGATGACTGGGTTTGTCCCATCTGCGGGGCAGCCAAGAGCGAATTTGAGAAGGTGGAATAAAGGGGGACAACATGACAAATCAAAAGCAGGTCTACAGGTGCAACGTTTGCGGTAATATTGTTGAAGTGCTACATACCGGAAAAGGGGAACTGGTCTGTTGCGGACAGCCAATGGAGTTGCTCAAGGAAAAAACAGCCGACATTGGACTGGAAAAACATGTGCCTGTTGTTGAATCAACCGACAAAGGAACAAAAGTCAAGGTTGGCGATGTACCTCACCCCATGGAGGAAAAACACTATATAGAGTGGGTAGAGGTAATTGCCGACAGCGGAAGCTGCCGGCAGTTCCTCAAACCTGGAGATAAACCTGAGGCAAATTTTGACATCAAAGCCAAAAGGGTAACCGCCAGAGAGTATTGCAATATCCATGGCTTGTGGAAAACTGGTTAACAGACTTATGCTCCACGAGGAGGAGAGGAATGTATAGCAAATGCCCGGGGCAGGAATTCAGAAGCCTGAGGGTATCAGTGCATAAATGCCCGAGCTGTGGCGCTGAGGTTGAAATCTTCTCCGACGAAATGCGAGTAAAGTGCCACAAGTGTGGCAAGTATGTCTATCGGGAGAAGGTGCCTTCCTGTATTGAGTGGTGCGCTTCAGCCCGCGAGTGCCTGGGTGAGGAAAGATGGAAGCAGCTGAAGGGTGCTGATTAAGGGGCTAGCCAGAAATAACAATCAGGGAGGGAGCAATGGACAAGGAGAAAACCATTGAGCTATTAAATCAAGACCTTGAGGGAGAGCACGCTGCCATCATTCAGTATCTGACCCATGCCTATGCCATGGGCGAAGGCGAGATGGCCTGCGAGATTGAAGCCGTCGCCAGAGAGGAAATGCGCCACCTGGACTGGCTAGCCGAGACCATTGTTGAACTGGGTGGTATCCCCAGCTTGAAGCGGGGAGAGATGCGCTCGGGGGGCAAGTCGGTGCCGGAATGGATGGGAAATGACGTGCTGCAGGAAGAGGACGCCATTAACCTCTATAAAGAACACATCAAGGCTATAGATGACTCCAAGATAAAAAGGTTACTTAAACGTATCCTGTCTGACGAAGAATCTCACCACGGCGATTTCCAGCACTTCGTGGACAAGGCAAAGAAGGAAGGGACTAAAGATATAAGAGGCAGTCGTCGGGATGAGGTCGCCCAGGTTCTTAACTGGGGCATTGAGCATGAATATACCGTCATCCTCCAGTATCTACTTCATTCCTATCTGACGTCCAGCGACGAGGTTAAGAAAGAAATGGAAGACCAGGCGATTAACGAGATGCAGCACCTGGGCTGGCTGGCTGAGGAGATGGTCGATGGTGGAGGCAACCCTAGAATCGAGCACATCAAGGTTGACCGCTCAACCAAGACCGCCGATATGCTCCGGGTTGACATCAAAGTGGAGAAGGAAGTAACTGAGGCATATGACCGCGCTGCCAAGAAAATTAAAGACCCCGACCTGAAAAAGCTTCTCTTCCGGATTAGAGACCACGAAGTGTATCACACCAAGGTCTTTAGCGACCTGCTACAGGAAGAGGAGAAGTAGGATGTCAGCAAATTTGCTTGGTCGTTTCTTACAAAGCTGATCAAGCTAATTGCACATTAATCTAGTTGTCCTCTTTTATGGCCAGAGCACCTGAGCCACGTCATCCAGTCCCAGTTCCAGCAATTTCTTTTTACTCGGCTTGCCTGTCTTGAGGTCCCAGTCCATGGCAGTAAGGTACTCTGTGTCCAGGGTTTCTTCATCAACGGTTATCCCTGCCAAGGGGCCTCTCTTTGGTGGCGGATTGCCGTATACCCTGCCCGGGACCTTGAACTTTAGCGGGTTTAGCCCTTCGCGAATATTAAAAGCCTGTCGGATGTTAGCAATTCTCTCCCCGGTCTTAAACAGCTCGTCAACAGTGAAGTCCCAACCGGAAACGGCGTTCATAAAATCAAGGAAGGAATCAACATTGGGCAGAGCCCAGTAGCCGAAGATGCAGGTGCCGGTGCAACTCACAACATGGGTAAAGTCGCTGCCCAGCTTATGGGCTTCAGCCCGTCCGGCAAAGGCCCTTCGCTTGTGTTTAGGCAGGCCTAGTCCCGGGACCGGTATTCCCGGCCCCTGGGTATGGCGGGCCGGGGTGGCATCTAGCCGGTAGGTAGTTGCCCAATGATAGCCGAACTTGGGGTCGTGTGCCGGCACTTCCTGCCCCTGAATATGCATGGCGTATCTGCTAGCGCCCTTGCCGATTCTTTTGGCGGCTATCTTTACCCCATCGGCTAACACATCACCAAAACCTTCCCTCTTGACCATTTTTTCGGTCATGGCCACGATGGACTTGTGGTTGCCCCAGGTCATCTCAATACCATCGGTGTCCGCCTTGGTGATAAGCCCTCTCTCGTAGCATTCAATAGTAAAGGCCATGATAGCCCCGGCCGAGATGGTGTCAACCCCGTAGCGATTGCAAATATCGTTTAGTTTGATTATTGATTCAAGGTTGCTGTTAAGGCAATCGGCGCCGAACATGCCGAGCGTTTCATACTCAGGTTTGTGGGCACCGGCTTCATATTTATACTCTCCGGTCCCCTCCTTCATATGCCCGCCGCACCCGATGGGGCAGCGATAACAGGCATACCTTTTCGCCTGGTGCTCAATAACCGGTTCGGCGGCGATGTCTTCATAATCCGGGAAGTCAAAAATCGCCGTGCCCGACCAGTTTTTGGTCGGCGTATCACCACTTTCGGCGCAATTAATAAAGATGCCTGGCGTGCCGTTGTCCCTCAGCATATCAACAGGCCCGGCCAGTTCACCCAGGTATTTTTTTCTCAAGCTGTTGGCTCTGGTTTCATCGTCGAGGGGAATCTTCATTTCACCTTTCACCGCTATTGCCTTAAGCTTCTTTGAGCCCATCACCGCGCCCAACCCCGAACGACCAGCGGCTCTGCCCTTGTTGTTCATCACTGCGGCGATGCGGGCGATCTTCTCCCCTGCCGGGCCGATGCAGGCTACCTCCACATCCTTGCCCAATTCAGATTTGAGTATGTCTTCGGTTTGGAAAGTATCCTTCCCCCACAGATAGGCGGCATCTCTAAGCTCGGCTTGGCCATTATTAATAAAGAGGTAAACCGGCTTTTTCGATATACCGGTAAAGAACACCGCGTCGTAGCCGGCGAATTTTAGATAGGGGCCGACATTACCGCCGGCGTTGGCATCACCCCAACCTCCGGTGAGCGGCGATTTGCCCACCACTATGTACCTTGAAGCCGAAATTGCCGGGGTACCGGTGAGTATGCCGGTGATAATGCCGAGAATACTATTCGGGCCCAGTGGGTCAACGCCAGCCCTCTGGCGGCTGAAGAGGATTCTGGCGCCCAGGCCATAGCCCCCAATGAACTGGCGGCTAAGCTTTTCGTCGAGCACCTCATCCTTTAGCTTGTTTCTGGAGAGGTCCACCCACAGCATCTTCCCCATAAAACCTCGTGCCATAATTTGTCTCCTTGATTTTTGCCACCCTATACTACACGCCTATCCGCTGATTGTCAAAAATTCCCTGGTAGTGCAACACAGTGTTGCATTTGTAAATGATTAGCTTTACTATTGGTAAAGCCATTTCAGCAACTACCAGTTTTGAGACTTCTGTGAAAGGAGCAGAAAATGTTACTTTCAGACAGAGTAGCTATTATAACCGGGGGCGCCAAAGGAATTGGAAGAGGCATTGCCCTTAAATTTGCCGAGGAAGGTTGTTCTGTGGCTATCGCCGATATCAACCTAAAGGAGGCCAACAACACCTTGGCTGAAGTGACCAAGAGAGGGGGGAAGGGCTTAGCCATCCAATGCGACGCCACCGATATTAAGCAGGTTCGTGATACGGTAGATAAGGTTATCGGCAAATTGGGCAGGGTTGATATCCTGGTCAACAACGCCGGCGGTATGCCCGCGGCACCAACCCCAATTGAAGACATGCCCGAAGCGGACTGGGATAAGGTGCTGAAGCTGAACCTGAAGAGCGTCTTTTTGTTCTCCAAGGCGGTGGTGCCCCACATGAAGAAACGGAAGTACGGCCGTATCATAAATCTCTCCTCGGCGGCGGCAGTCAATCCTCCCGCCCACGCCATCCACTACCACACGGCCAAGATGGGCATTATCGGCTTTACATTAGACCTGGCGCATACGCTGGCTCCATTTAATATCTGTGTCAACGTTATCCTACCCGGCCCCATCCGGACAGAATTCTATGAGCCGATGATAGGCTCAATGAGCGCTAAAGAAAAGGACGGCTTTTTTAAGGAGTTGGGCAAGGGCGACATCCCCCTGCAAAGGGTCGGCACCCCCGAAGACGTGGCTAACGCCGCCCTGTTCCTGGCTTCGGAGCTTTCATCCTATGTCACCGGCGACACCCTGCTGGTCTCTGGAGGCTCCCCCCTCAGGCCGTTTCATACCCCTATCCAGCGAACACTAAAGAAAGACAAATAGGCGGTAGCCCCTATTCCCCTCTTAACATTCCGAATCCGGTAAAAGGCTCCGCTCTCCTCATAACATTGGGCTATATTCTATACCTATAATTCGTTCACGGCAATAGAGAATGCTTCAATGTCTGTTGCAATGTATTGGCAAATGTCCTAGAATTTGCCTACACAAAGAGCTTGTTTTTGTTGGCAATTACCAGCTGAAGGATAAATCTTAATAATCAAAAGGAGGAAAACTAATGGCAGAAACAAAATACGGAAAGTACTTTATATCAGGGCCTAGTCCGGGGGGCGAGGCCAGGGCTATGCAAATTATCGCTGACCTGAATGGCGATTTAATTCAAGGGAGCAACAGATATCTTGTTAACTGGGTATTCCCTTCCCCGGCTGAGCTCTTCGGGGTGGACTCGTGGGACCAGATTTCCCACGGCCCACACATACACAAAAGCGCCGAAATCTTAATGCACATCGGAACGAACCCGGATGACCCATTTGACCTAGGAGGGGAAGTCGAGCTTTGTATGGGCCCAGAGATGGAGAAACATATCATCACCAAGTCCACCGTGACCTATATACCGCCGAATTTTATACACTGCCCCTGGACCATTAAGAGGGTGGACAGGCCCTTTATAATGATACAGGTTAATCAAGAACCCACCCATACCGAGAAATCCCTGAAAAACCTGGTGCCCGAAAAAGATATGGACAGGATGATGTTCATCGACGAAGGCTACGAGGGTAAGGAGGCAGTCTGGCAGTTCCCGAAAGGGTCTAAGCGAGGTTAACGGCAACCCAAGCTTCTCATTGGAGGCTGTCTAGAGTTTAGCACAGGCCTTCGGCTCATCAACAGGCAAGCTGAGGGCCCATGCCACTCTTCTGGACCAGCTTTGACCTCTATTATACCTGTGGAGCGGGAGACGAGACTCGAACTCGCGACAACCTGCTTGGAAGGCAGGGACTCTACCAACTGAGTTACTCCCGCAAAACCATAACTATTTTAGCCTGAAAAACCAGACTTTGTAAAGGAGATATTTCCCCACGCTATAAAATCAGCATGGCGTCACCGAAGCTGTAGAAACGATACTTCCTGGCTATAGCTTCCCCATAGACGTGAAAAATAAAATCTTCACCGGCAAAGGCAGCGACCAGCATTAGCAATGTTGACCGAGGTAGATGAAAGTTGGTTATAAGGGCATCAACCATACGGAACTGGTATCCAGGCAGAATAAACAGGCTTACCCAGCCCTCAAATGGCTCTAAAAGAGACGCCTTACTGGCTTGAGCTGCCTCCTCTACGATTCTCACTGTGGTAGTGCCAACACAGATGACTCTCCGCCTCTCCCTCTTAGCCTGAGATAACGCAGTGGCTACCTGCTGAGTTAACCTGCCATATTCTTTATGGATGGGATGCTCTAGCGGGTCATCCTCTCTAACCGGTCAGAAGGTGTCAAGCCCTACATGGAGGGTAACAAACAGGCAGTGAACTCCCTTTCGTTCTATCTCGTCAAGCAGCTCAGGGGTAAAATGTAGCCCGGCAGTGAGCGCGGCGACGCTGCCCTGAGTCCGGGCATAGACTGTCTGATAGCGCTCAGGCTCGGTCAAAGGTGTGTGTATGTATGGCGGGGCAGCGGAATCTTGCCTAGTTGCGCTAGTAACCTCTCATCAGAAAAGCTTATCACCTTTATTCCATTCTGCCCCTGGCCGGTTATTTCCGCTCCAAGCTTAGCTGTTGAATCGCCGGCTATTTCAAGCCTGGTGTCAATATTGACCCGTTTAGCCGGCTTTACCAGTGCTTCCCAGACAGCGGTATCAAGCTGACGCAGTAGCAAGAGCTCCACCCTGCCGCCGGTATCAACCTTCCTGCCCTTAAGCCGGGCGGGGATAACACGGCTATCGTTAAATACTAAAACGTCCCCGGCACGTAGATAGTCAACTATTTCAAAAAAGCGGCGGTGCTCTATCAAGCCCTGGCTGCGCTCCAGAACCATAAGCTGCGATTGGTCTCTGGGCTCAACCGGGGTTTGGGCAATAAGTTCAGGGGGAAGGCTGTAACTAAAATCGCTGGTTTTCATCGCTCTAAAGCTCTGGGAAAAAGTATAGCAGTGCCGCCGCCGAGAAAGCAATTTACCATCTCTTTCTTCCCACCCACCCACCCTATAGGGACTAGCGCCCTTCTTCAACTCCCTTATTTTTGGGGTGTTTAAGAGGGACGAAGTCCCTCTTTTATATCATTCCCCCTCCCTTACAAGGGAGGGGGATACAGGGGGAGGGTTGCTAAATAATTAAACGAGTACATATGCTTGATGCCGTCCTACCCCTATGATACAATGGCTAACGGCTTTAATTCTCACGAGGTCAAGATGAAACAAGAATCAGAATGGAAACCCAAGCTGCTCGGTTTCCTCTGCAAGTGGTGCAGCTACGCTGGCGCCGATTTAGCCGGAACCAGCCGCAAGAAATACCCGGCTAATATAAGGATAATAAAGGTCCCCTGTTCCGGGAGAGTTGATTCCCTGTTTATCCTCAAGGCTTTGCGCCTAGGCTTTGATGGGGTGCTGGTTTCAGGCTGCCACCCCGGTGAGTGCCACTATCAGACAGGAAATTACCGCGCCCGCCGAAGGATAGCCATCACCAAGAGATTCCTTGAGTATTTGGGCGTTGAGCCCCAGAGGATTCAAGCCAGCTGGGTTTCAGCTTCAGAAGGGGGGAAATTCACCGAGGTAGTCACTGATGTGACCAAAGGGCTAAAGGAAGTCGGGACCAACCAACTGTTTTCCGAAAGAAAGTTAAATGGAACAAAAACTAAGACAGGAAGCAAAAGAACTACTAGAGCAAGGCAAAGTTGACTGGATTATCGGCTTTGAGCCGGGGAGCCTGAAGTTTACCACCACCCCCCTGATAACCAGGGATAAAAACGATGCCGAGCGCCTGGTAATCAATCCCTTTATCGTCAATAATCTAGCCAACTTCCTGACCGAGCTCAAGGGGCGGGTAGGCATCGTGGCTAAGGGCTGCGATAGCCGCTCCATCGTCAGCCTGATACAGGATAACAAGGTGGTCAGGGAGGATGTGGTGATTCTGGC
>JAUWZG010000057.1 GCA_030615425.1 Dehalococcoidia bacterium | reverse complement strand
CCTCATGATATCTGGCGGAAGGACTCGCCTAATACCAGCTTCAATTATCTGTAAAACTCGGTTTCTCAGCTCAGTCGTAGCCAGGTTATGGCGGTTTTTAATAATCATTGTTTTCACTGTAATTCAATGTCTACTCAATATAATACACTAACACTTGGCGTCATGAAACCTAGTTAGGCTTAGGTCTTGACGCTAGCTATGGATACCCTTACAATTTGCGCAGTGTTAGGAGCAGGGCAGAAAGCCCAAGAGAAAGGGGACCAGCTTACTGTTATGGCAGAGGAAACTTGGAGGGATTATAAAGAAAAGAAACATTCTAATCCGTCACCGTTAAAAGGCATCAGGGTACTCGAGGTGTGCACTCTGCTATTGGGTCCTGCCGGGCCGGGTTTTTTGGCCGAGATGGGTGCTGAAGTCATCAAGTGCGAGTTCCCACCTATGGGCGATACCTGTCGCGACCTGACCCCCTTCGGCTATCTGTTCAAGGAGCAGGGGCCGGCATTTGCCCATATGAACACCAATAAATACTGGCTAGGCTTGGATCTACACAAAGCCGAAGCGCAGGAAGTATTTCGAGAGCTCGCCGCTAAGTCTGACGTCATTGAAAACAACCTGAGGCCGGGAGTGATGGAAGGCTGGAATATTGGCTACCGACAAATCAAAGAAATTAACCCGCGCATTATCTACCTCGCCAAGAACGGCTTTGGCCAGTGGGGACAATATGCCAGGGAGAACAGGCCTTCCAACGATGGTGCTTCGCAGGGATTTTCCGGATACGCCTGGCTTTCCAGTTTCCCCGGCCGGCCACCCCTTAAGAGCCGTCTGTATATTTGTGATAACTACGGGGCATTGATGGGTGAATTGGCGGTACTGGCTGCTCTCCACTATCGGGAGAGGACGGGGAAGGGACAGTTCATTGAACTATCGCAGAGTGAAGCTATTATGCGGGCAATGTCCTGGGTCTGGCCCTACCAGCAGATTACAGGTAAGGTGGCTATGCCCGCCGGGAACAGGGACGTATCCATATGTCCCGCCGATACCTTCCGTTGTGCCGATGATGCCTTTGTTGCCATAGCCGCCCCAGCTCCAGAGGAATTCAGGGGGTTGTGCACTGCTATGGGCAGGCCAGAACTGGCTGACGACCCTAGATTTGCAGACCACCTAACTCGGTTGCAGAAGGATAATGCCACTGAAATTGTCAACATTATCGCTGATTGGGCGGGAACCAAGACCCCCGAAGAGATTGAGCAGCTGGCAGAAAAGCACGGCTTCGCCGCCTCTCACGTCTACACCACCAAGGATGTCGTGGAAGACGAGCACTTCGGAGAGCGAGGCTTTATGACTGAGGTTAATGACCCTCTCCTCGGTCAATACCTCGATCACGAGTTTCCGGTGTCGATGTCCAAGACCCCACCAAAGGTTAAGTGGTCGTGTCGGCCGGTAGGTTTTGACAATGAATATGTACTACAATATGCTCTAGGCAAGAGTGAAGAGGAGATCAAGCAGTTGTATAAGTGTGGTGCTCTGGGTAAATGGGCTGACGCGCCAGCACGCCGACCTCCACCTGGCTGGGATGGTAAGGCGGGGCTTCTCTCTGCCAGAGACCGTGAAGGAGAAAAGTAAAGGCAATGAAGATAGAACAACCCTGGACAGATTGGATAAAGGAAAGGGATAATCCCCGGATTGCGCATACCAAGCCTGAGGCCCTGGATGATATAATCGTGTTGGACTTGAGCTATAAGAGTTTCGCCGGATGCTATTGTTCTTCGATGTTAGCTGAATTTGGGGCTGAGGTTTTGAGGATTGAACCCCCGGAGGGCGATTTCATCAGAACCTGCACCCCTTACGGTATGCTTTATAAGGGTGAAGGTCTTAACTATTTGACCGAGGGCAGAAATAAATTTCACATCACCCTGAACCTTAAAGAGCCAGAGGGCAGGGAGATACTCAAAGGTTTGGCAAAGCAGGCTGATGTGCTTATAGAGACATACAAACCCGGCGTCATGGATGAGTGGGGTATCGGCTATGAACACTTAAAGAAGGGCAATCCCAGGTTGATATTCGCTTCTATAACCGCCCGTGGGCAGTTTGGTCCCCTGAGCCGGAGCCGGATGCCAGACTACGATAATATAGCTCAGGCCAGGTCAGGAGTACAGTCGGCTACAGGAGAGGTTATGCCTGAGGGCAAGAGTTACGATGAATGTCCCTGGGCAGTTCCCACCAAGGCTGGCCCCTGGATAGGTTGGGTCCAACCGGGAACATTTATGGCAGTTGGTATTCTAGCTGCTCTGTATTGGAGGGGGATAACTGGAGAAGGTCAGGCGCTGGATGTGGCTACGGCTGAGGCTTACGCCCGCTTTGATGACTACGCTGCGTTGTGGTATCAGGGAACGGGAGTTATTAATGAGCGCTTTGGCAACCTGGATACTGCCGGCTGGCTGTACTGTTTCGCCCCAACCAAAGATGGCGTCGTTTTTCTGGGCGGCTTGAGGCTGGAGATGTGGCAAGCGTTTGCCGATATGGTGGGGAAATGGGATGAGTGGGGAGCTGCCAATTGGACGACGCTGAGAACTTTTATGAAAAAAGAAGAGCAATTGAAATGGGCGCCGCTGGTCTTTGCTGAGACAGGCAAATACACCAACGACGAACTGGTAAGCATGTCAATAGAGTATGCAAAAAAAGGTCGTCTAGCTCCCATTACCCCGGTGGTGGCACCAGTCTGTTCTCCCCAGGAGACGATGGAAGATAGCAACTGGTTAGATAGGGGGATTTTTACTCCGCTTAAAGACCCTGTTTATGGAGAGCTGGTTGTCGCTCAGGCACAACATAAAATGACAGAAACGCCCATAAGGACAAAGTGGGTATGCCAACCAGTGGGCTACGATAATGAGCGCATCTACCTTAAATATATGGAGCTTGGACCTTCCAAGCTAAACAAGTTAAAAAAGGCTAGCATAATCTAAGTGATAGATACAATACAAGGTCGAGGTAAATAGAGTGAATTTTGGATTTACTGCGGAGCAGGAGGAATTTCGGCAAGAGGTTCGTGCTTTTCTGGATGCAGAATTGCCACCGGACTGGGTGGGTTATGTGGCGCCTACAACCGGCGACCATATAGGCAGTAGCAGTGATGGCTGGCAGGTATTCAAGGATATAGCGCATAAACTGGGGGATAAGGGGTGGCTATCTTTGTTCTGGCCTGAGGAATATGGTGGTCAATCTCGGTCGTATGTAGATTACCTTATCTTCTCGGAGGAGATAGCACGTCGTGGGTCGCCCGGGTATAACCCTGTTGCCGTGAAAATGCTAGCCCCTACCCTTATTGACTATGGCACTGAGGAACAGAAGGAGAGGTATCTCAAGCCAATTGCTAAGGGGCAAGAGTTTTGGTGCGAGGGTTTTAGCGAACCCGAGGCTGGGTCTGACATGGCTTCCCTGCAAACGAAGGCTGTAAAAGATGGCAATTACTTCATCATAAACGGGCAGAAGACCTGGAGTACCTTTGCCGATTATTCGGATTGGTGCTGTCTGCTGGCTAGGTCAGACCCGCGCTCCAAGAGAGCCAAAGGTCTTAGCTTTTTCCTGGTTGACCTGTCCACCCCTGGCATTACCCTCGAACCGATAGAGAATATGGCCGGAGAACTTCATTTCAGCCAGATATTCTTTGAGGAGGTGAGGGTGCCAGAGGAAAACCTTGTCGGGCGAGAGAATGAAGGCTGGCAAGTAGCACAGGCACTGCTAGGCTACGAACGGACTTCTATTGAGTTTGTGGCTATGGTACAAACCATGATTGAGAGACTGGCAAAATATATAGAGGCTGCCCCCGGAAGGCAGGCGATGCACAGGGACCTGCTAGCCAGATTGGCGATAGATGCCGAGATAGGGCGCTTGATTAACTATCGAGTGGCCTGGCTGCACGATAAAGGAATTAACACTGCCTGGCATGCCGCTATGGCGAAGCTATATAGCACCGACCTGTTTAAGCATGCCGCCAGCGTGGCTATGCAGTTACTGGGATTGTACGGCCAGCTTGACAAGCGGGAGGATATAGCCCCTTTGCGGGGGTGGATTGAACACTTTTATCTGGTTTCCTTTGGAGCAACTATTGCCGCTGGTACCTCAGAGATTCAAAAAAACATAATTGCCCTAAGAGGGCTGGGGTTACCCAGAGGATAAGCATGGAATCAACCAATTTGGTCGTTCTCATCAGGGGTGCTGGAGAGGTGGCCAGTGGGGTAGCCCATAAGTTGGCCCGTGCCCACTTCCGAGTTTGTATGACTGATACTTCTCACCCCCTAGCAGTCAGCCGGGGAGTTGCCTTTTGTGAAGCGATATATGATGGGGAAAAGGAAGTTGAGGGAATAATAGCCAGGCGGGTTGAATCGGCTAGTGAGATTCCAAAAGTATGGCGTGAAAACAAGCTGCCTATTATAGTTGACCCCGAGGCGTTGGCAAAGGAAACCCTTAGCCCTCAGGTATTGGTTGACGCTATAATGGCTAAAAGAAACCTGGGAACCAAGATTACCGATGCTCCCTTGGTAATCGGGCTTGGTCCCGGCTTCCAGGCGGGAAAAGATGTTCATATGGTGGTGGAGACCAACAATAGCGAGAGCCTGGGCAAGGTAATCCTTGAAGGGAAAGCGGAAGAGGATACCGGCATCCCCATTGCTATTGGCGGCTTGACTTTTGACAGGGTGCTGCATTCGCCGGGAGACGGTCTGTTCCAGTCCGATAAAGGGATAGGAGACCTGGTTGCTGCTGGCGAGGTGGTGGCTTCGGTAGCTGAACAGCCAGTCAAGGCAGAGATAGACGGTGTGGTTCGAGCTTTGCTGAGGAGCGGGATAAAGGTGGGGAAGGGGACAAAACTGGGCGAAATAGACCCTTCAGGGAATAAAGAGGTCTGTTATACTATTAGATCCAGGGTAAGGGCGATTGCCGGCGGAGTTTTAGAGGCGATACTGATGCGTTACAATGTTTAGTGGAGTGTAAGATGACTGATATCTACCAGGAAATCGTCAGGATTAAAGAAGGGGGTGAAGAGGCAGCGCTGGTCACTATAGTCTCAGCTACTGGCTCCACGCCCAGGGAGGAAGGAACCAAGATGCTGGTTAGGGCTGACGGTAGCATTCTTGGCACTATAGGTGGCGGTAGCCTGGAAGCCCAGGTAATTAAGGAAGCAGTTGAAGTAATCAAGCAAGGCAAGCCAAAGCGACTCCATATGAGCTTAACCGCCAAGGAAGCGGAGGTGGCGGGGATGGTCTGCGGTGGAGAGCTAGAGGTGTTTATTGAGCCTATTCTGACCCCGCCCACCCTATACCTCTTTGGTGGCGGTCATGTTTCGCTACCTCTAGCTAAGATGGGCAAACTTCTTGGCTTCAAAATTGCTGTTATTGACGACCGGGCTGAATTTGCCAGTTCTGCTAGATTCCCTGAAGCCGACACAGTGCTGGCAGAAGAATTCGCCAGCTCATTTCCCAAGCTGAAAATAGACAAGTCAAGCTACATTGTGATTGTTACCCGGGGCCATCAGCACGACGAGCTGGTGCTGGAGTGGGCGGTGGGCACCCCGGCTAAATATATCGGCATGATAGGCAGCAAAACCAAGGTTAAGACTATATTCTCCCACCTGCTGGCTAAAGGGATATCCAAGGGGCAATTGGGTAGAGTCCATGCCCCCATTGGCTTGAAAATAGAGGCTCAAACTCCAGAAGAGATAGCCGTCAGCATCTTAGCTGAGATAATAAAGGTTCGCCGCTCTCCTTAGCCTCACCCGCCGGAAATTATCACCTCAGTATGAATCTCATCCCCGTCTTTAACCGGCTTGGTTAACTCCTCTGGATAAGCACTCTCCCCATTGACGTAGATATCAACGAGGCGGTTCACTGTGCCATCCTTTTCAAACAGCCGGTCTCTAACCTCAGGAAATTGGGCAGCCAACTGCTCAAGGCACTGACCAACGGTGCTCCCATTAACCTCGACTACCGTTTGGTCATTGGTAAGATGGGAAAAGAAGGGATGAATGTTTATCTTAACGCTCAACTGTTATCTTTACTCCTCAAATCGCCACAGTGCTCGCAATTTGGGTCTCTCTTAACCCTAAACTCAGTGAATTTCATATTCAGCCCGTCGTAGACTAGTAGCCTATTGGTCAGCAGCCCCCCGATGCCCACGATGTACTTTATTGCCTCTGTTGCCTGGATGCAGCCGATGACTCCTGGTGTAACCCCGATCACCGGGAATTTCCCTTCAACGATAGCCCCGCGGTAAAGGCATCTCAGACAGGCTGTTTCACCCGGGATTATAGTCATTGCCCTTCCCTCGAAGCCGTGAACTGCCCCATGAAAGAAGGGTATATTCCTCTCTATAGCCACCTTATTTAGCAAGTATCTGGCGGGCAGGTTATCCATGGCATCAACTATTAAGTCAAAGCCAGCCACAAGCTGAGAAATATTGGCTTCGGTTATCATTTCCTCTATAGCTTCTACTCTCACCCTCGGATTTAGCTTCTTGAGCTTCTTAGCAGCCGAATCAACCTTCTTCGTGCCTATGTCCTCGTCCCAGTGCAGGACCTGCCGGTTCAGATTACTAAGCTCCACCTTATCATGGTCAACTACCCGTATCAC
>JAUWZG010000021.1 GCA_030615425.1 Dehalococcoidia bacterium | reverse complement strand
TCCAGTATCCTGCCCGCCACCTCTCTCTTGCTCAGCAGGGGCAGTTTTTCCACCTTGCCCTTTCGGTCGATGAGGGTTACTTTGTTGGTGTCAACGCCGAAGCCGCTATCTTTATCGGTAATATCGTTGGCAACTATTATGTCAAGCTGCTTATTTTGAAGCTTCTTTTTGGCGTTGGCGACTATATCCTCGCTCTCGGCGGCAAAACCGACCTTTAAAAAATTGCCCTTGACCTCAGCCAGAATATCCGGTGTCCTCACCAGCTCCAGGGTTAAACCTGGGGTCTCTTTCTTAATCTTAGCCCTAGCTACGGTCTTGGGCTGGTAGTCAGTCACCGCCGCCGCCATAATCAGGGCATCGGCTTGAGCTACTGCCTTAGCCACCGCCTGCTTCATTTCAATGGTAGTTCTCACCGGGATAACCTCTACGCCTATCGGCTGGAGAAGGGAGGTGGGGGCGGTAATCAGGGTAACTTCAGCTCCTCTATCCCTGGCGGCTTCAGCTAGGGCGTAGCCCATCTTGCCCGAAGAAGGGTTGCCGATATGGCGCACCGGGTCAATAGGCTCCCTGGTGCCACCGGCGGTAACCACCAGGCGCCTACCGGCCAGGTCACCGCTTCTGCCCAATACCTGCTTGATGGTGCCTATGATTGTATCAATATCAGCCAGACGCCCCCAGCCTACTTTGCCCGAGGCTAATCGACCATAGGCAGGGTCAACAATGGTAAAGCCCCGAGCTTTAAGTTTAGCCAGGTTCTCCTGGGTGATGGGGTTGTCAAACATGTTGACATCCATCGCCGGTGCCACAATAACCGGGGCTTTAGTCGCCAGCACGGTTAGGGTAACCATATCATCAGCGATGCCAGTTGCCACCTTGGCAATCAGGGATGCAGTAGCCGGGGCAATCACCACCACATCAGCCGCTTCACTAAGGGCTATATGCTCAATGCTGTGCTGAGAGGCTAGGTCAAACATGTCGGTTACCACCGCCCGACCAGTAATGCTGCGCAGGGTGAGCGGAGCGATAAACTTGGTCGCCGGTTCGGTCATAACCACCTCAACCTTAGCCCCAGCTTGAGTTAACTTACTGGCGATATCTGCTGCCTTGTAGGCGGCTATGCTTCCGGTTATACCCAATACGATAGTCTTGTCAGTTAGCATTATTACTCCTCAATCAAACTAGGATTGGTTCATCTCATAGATGAGCTTTAGCCCAATTAATGTCAGGTTGGGGTTGACCACATCAATTACCGCTGTTTCTTTAGCTATGAGTTTAGCGTAACCCCCGGTAGCCACCACCTTAGCCTTCTTCCCCAGTTCCTTTTGAATGCGAGCCAGCATCCCCTCAACCAGGGATGCGTAGCCGTAAATAATCCCCGACTGCACGGCAGCCACCGTGTTGGTGCCAATCACGTGCTTGGGGTGGACTAGTTCCACACGGGGCAACTGCGCCGTCCGGGTGAACAGCGCCTCAGCAGCTGTGGCTATACCGGTGGCGATAATACCGCCAATGTAGTCTCCCTCCTTGGAGACAATACCAAAGGTAGTGGCTGTACCCAGGTCAATGATAATTACCGGGCCACCATAGAGATGGTGGGCAGCGGCGGCATCGGCGATGCGGTCAGCGCCTACTTCCCTGGGGTTGTCCATCCTGATGCGCACCCCGGTCTTGACCCCAGCCCCAACCACCAGTGGCGGAGTGTTAAAGTACCGCTCAGAAAGGTCGGCAAAGGTGGTTGTCAGCGGCGGAACAACACTGCATAAGGCTACCGCCTTAATATCAGCTATGTCCAGACCCTGCTGGAGCAGCAGGTTAAGCAGTAAGGCGGCATACTCATCGGCCATGCGGTGGATGCTTGTAGCCATATGCCAGGTAGCACGAAGCTCCTCGCCCTCAAAAACGCCCAGAGTGGTGTCAGTATTCCCAATATCAATAGTTAATAGCATGGCACCCTATTCGGTTGGCGGGGTAGCCTCCCCCTCCTTCAACTGCTTAATAACTTGAGGCAATGCCACCAGCAGGTCAGAGGCAATCATGCCAGCATCGCCCAGCCTATCCCTAACCATCTCACCAGCCATACCATGGAGGTACACCCCACAGGCGGCAGCATCAAAAAGCGACAAGCCCTGTGCCACCATTCCGGCTATAGCCCCGGCCAACACGTCACCGGTGCCGGCTGATGCCAGCCCGGGATTGGCTATATTGCTAACCTGGCTTCGACCATCTGGTGCGGCAACAACAGTATAGGCTCCCTTGAGGACAATGGTTTTATTCCATTCCGCAGCCATTTTTTGAGCAATTCCTAAGCGGTCTGCCTGCACCTCGTCCGCCGTCTTCCCTGTCAGCCTCGCCATTTCCCCGGGGTGAGGGGTAAGTATGGCATCGTCGGTGAGCCGGTTCCACCACCCCGGACTAATAGCCAGGATGTTTAGGGCATCGGCATCGAGGACCAACGAAGGCAACTTGGGCTTGGCGGCCTTAGCCTTGCCGAGAAGGATAATCCTGACGAACTTTGTTACCGGTTCGCTCTGCCCCAGTCCGCAGCCCAGAAGCAGGACATTATAGTCGTTCAATTGCCGGAATATCGGCCTGACGGCTTCATGAGAAAGGAGGCCGGGGCGGGATTCAGGTAAGGGGAGATAGGTTACCTCGGTTAGTTTTGAAGCCAGGATAGACTGGAGCCTGCCAGTTGTAGCCAAGGTTACCACCCCTGCCCCAACTCGCAGAGCGCCACTGCAGGCTAGATAGGCAGCACCGATGTAATTTATGGAGCCAGCCACCACCAGAACCCGGCCAAAGCTGCCTTTATTAGCTAGAGCCGAACGCTCAGGAAGAATCGCTCTAACCCACTCATCGGGAATATATTCTTCTGCAATTGTCTCCTCAACCAGATCGGTGGGCATGCCAATATCGACCACAAATACTTCACCCGCCCTTTCTGCCCCGGGGAATTTGAACAAGCCTGGCTTGGGAAACCCCAAGGTTATAGTATAACCAGCATGGAGACAGCCAGGGTCTACCTCCCCGGTATCAGCGTTGAGCCCTGAGGGCAAATCCAGAGCAATGATACGCAGCCCCGGGCGCTTCTTTCTAGCCCGTCTCACCTTGTCCAATATCATCAGCAGCAGACCGCCAAAGGGGCGGACAGTGCCAGCGGTAGCAGTGCCAGTGCCAAATAGAGCATCAACAACCGCATCGACTGAGTTCAGAAACCCAGTGAGCTTATCCAGGTTGTCATCCTTAGGCGCCTCAACGCGAGTGATGCGACGTTCCCGAACCGCCTTAAGATTCGGGTCCCTCGCTGGTCTCTGGCCATACAAGTAGATGATGACCTTGGCTCCCCAATCATTAAGATGGCGAGCGGCGACCAGCCCATCCCCACCGTTATTGCCGGGTCCGATTAGAAATAGAATCTGCTGTTGGCTGATATCGCCCAGGATTTGTCTAACCTCTTCAGCTACAGCCTTGCCGGCATTTTCCATAAGCACATCTATGGTCAAACCCATCTGGGCACAACTCTCCTCCAACTGTTGCATCTGGGTAGTAGTCAGAATCTTCATTTCCATCTACCTCCATAAAGACTATCTTATCCAGACCGGCTTTCTCTTCTCCAGGAAAGCGGTCAGCCCCTCAACGCTGTTCTCCCCGCTCATCACCAGAGCAGCGTCAACCCCGGTGACCTCCAAAGCCTGATGAAATTCCAGGTCAAAATTACGATAAAGAGCCTGCCTGGCCTGGGTCAGGGTTAGCCCACTATTAGCCGTAAAGCGCTTGATAAATTCGTCGGTTGCCTTTTCAAACCCCTCTTCAGGGACAACTTTATTTATCAGGCCAATCCTCTCCGCTTCTTTGGCACTGATACTATCGCCGGAGAGAATAAGCTCAAACGCCTTTTGTCTGCCCATAATCCTGGGGAAGAGGACTGAGGCCGGGGGAGGATATACCCCCAGCTTAACCTCCGGCTGTCCCAGTTGTGCCGTTTCTGAGGCGATAGCCATATCACAGCCAGCCACTATCTCGCAGCCCCCGCCCAGGGCAACACCATTGACTACAGCAATAGTGGGCTTATCTACCTCTATTAATGATATAAATAATTTATGGAATACCTCAACCATTTTGGGTAGCTTCTCACCTAGATGGTCACCAACAGCTACCCCGGCAGAGAAGGCTCTATCACCAGCACCAGTAATCACCACCACCTTTACTTCATCATCTGTCTTAAGCTCGGCCAGGGCTTGGTTCATCTCCTCCAGGGTGTCAATATCCAGGATATTTAACGGCGGCCGATTAATGATGAGCTTTGCCACCCCCTCCTTTTTCTCCACCAGTATGTTCTTGAACTTCATCGCTCTCCCCCGTTTCCGATATTATCAATCTGAAGTGTAGCAATATACTGGGCTATGGTCAAGGGATGGTGAGAAACTACTCTTACCGCCTCAGGGTGGGCGATGGGAAAAATTATGCTGTCAAACAACCCCCGTAAACTTCTCCAGCCTCCGGGTCATTGCCCGCCAGTGGGTTCCCCTCCAGTAGATGCGGTGGCAGGCGGGACACTCCATAAACTGGCTTTGAGTCTGGAAGACATAGGGCGGCACCAGGTCTTTCACCTGTCCTTTGCTCCTCTCTACCAAAGGTTGATTGCACTCCAGACAGATAGTGAACGGTCGGAACTGGCAATCCAGGTCTAAAGTATCTATTACCTGATGAATCTGTAGCTCAGGTTCATCACCCTGGATAAGGACGGCTTTGAGTTGCCCGCTGGTTATCACCCGCCTTTTCATAATCTGTGTATCTCTGGTCAATATCACTCTGCCCTCGGCTTGAGCAATAGCCACCAAATGGGAATCATCGCTGCCATTGAAGAACTGAGCGTCATAACCCATAAGCCTCAACCACTTGGTTAGCTTCCCCACATTACAGTCAACAATGAATTTGGGAGCGTTTATCAACCTCACCCCCTATAAGCACCCAGAAAAATCTTCGATTTTCCTGGGGACCCGCTTTATAGGTTAAGCTCCATTCCCTCATAGGCAAGGGTTATGGAACCGCCCAATGTCTTACTTACCGCCGCTATTTCAGCCTCTATCTCCTTCTCCAGGTGGGGGTTCATGTGAACCACCACTACCTGGGGGAGGTAGCCGTTGAGCTCCTTGAAACTGGTTAGCTCCTGCTTTAACAGACTGGGGGCGAGATGTCCTGACTGCGCTGCCCATTCCTTATATTTATCTGGTGCCGTAACCTCGATAATAAGCAGTTGCGGCGAAACCTGCCTCCAGCAACTAGCTAAGCCCGGACCGGTGTCACTGGTATAGAATACCACCTTACCCTCTGGAGAAGCGACCTGGTAGCCAACGGTAGGGACGCCGTGGTTTACCGGGACGGCCAGAACGCTATAGCCTTCAATCTGCTGGGGCTTACCTGGCTCTATTACGGTGAACCTGACCGTGGGGTTAGGCGCCGGCTTGTGCAGGAAATCGGGATAAAGCTCATCATTCAATAGATGTCTAACCACGGCATCATATGTCGGTGGGGTGGAGTAAATGTCGATGGTCGTCTGGCGCAGGAAAAGGTTCTGGGCTATCACCGGTATGTCCCTGACATGGTCATAATGGTGGTGGGTGAGCAGAATCGCCTTAATCTTCTGTTGAGCCTCAAACGATAGGCTGGAGGTAAGGGCACCGGCATCTATGACCAGAACGTCATCAACGAGCAGGCTAATGAGCTTTGCGTTTTGCGATTCACAGTTGTGCGCTCCCAAGAAACGAATATTCATTGTTAGCCAAATCCCTAGACCATAGCTTCAGCGCCTGCAGACGACGGCTTAACCCTCCCTTTTAGTAAATGAACCAATAGATAACAGAATGGGGTGTCAGCGGCTGCTATAGCAAGTTTAATTAAATATTGGGTGAGCATCATATTGGTCAGAACTCCTGTAGGCACTGTCCCCCAGAAAGCTATGGATATGAATACTCCAGTATCTAGCGCTTGTGAGACCATCGTCGAGGCATTATTGCGCAACCATAAGAACCTAGCCCTCGTCTTCTCTCGCCAAAAATGGAAGGCGAAAACATCGTGGTGTTGACTTATCAGGTAGGCAATCATTGATGCCAAGACAATTCTGGGTACCATGCCCAAGATGGACTCATAAGCTGGCTGGCCTTCCCACAATATCAGCGCCGGTGGCAATAACTTGCCACCAAAGATCAGTATTACCATGAGCATATTGGCACCAAAACCTACCCAAATGACTCTGGAGGCTGTCCTTCTACCATAAAGCTCGGTAATTACATCGGTAAATAAAAAGGTTAATGGATAAGCGATTACTCCCGCCGGGACAACCCATCCACCAATAGAAACAAGCTTTACTGCTAAGATGTTGGCTACAAGCAGGCAGGTAGCAAATAATGTAGCTAATACTACTAGAATCATTCTAAATCCAGCGATGGCGACGGAAGAAGTAGAGCATGCCTACTACAACCAGCGCCCAGAGGGCGAACACAAAGGCAAAAGCGTAGCCGGACTCTTGGAACGGCAATGGGACATTCATCCCATAAATAGAGGCAATTACCGTTAGCGGCAGCAGGATAGTAGCAATGACGGTCAACATTCGCACCACCTCATTGGTGCGATTAGTTGCCAGGGAATCATGGGTATCATTTAGACCTTCAATTATCTCCTTATATTCATCCAGGGCATCCCAAATCTTATCCACATGGTCAGTCATATCTCCGAAGTAAACCTCCATATCCATCTTGACAAAGCGGCGAATCTTAGGTTCCAGACTGCCGATAACCGCTCTCATTGGCCAGATAATGCGGCGGAAGGAAATAACGTCACGCCGAAGAGCAGAGATTTCCCTCACTGTGCCCCGCACCTTCTCAGAGAAAATAGCATCTTCCACAGCCTCAATATTGCCACCAATCTTGTTCAGTATCGGCAGGCAGTAGTCAACCAGCCGGTCAATTATCCGGTAAAGGAGGTAAGCAGAACCCTGGCTGAAATGCTCCTGCCTTATTTCTTCATCAGTCTGGCACTGGTTAAATAGCTTTACCAGCGGCTTAAGGTCCCCCTTGTGCAGGGTAATGAGGTAGTTTTGGCCGATAAACACCGATACCTGGCTGGGAGTGGTTACTCTGGCCTCCTTGCTGAATACCGGAAAGTGGAAGACCAAAAACAGATAGTCATCGTATACATCTATTTTGGGTCGCTGTATTCGGCTGAGACAGTCGTCCAAATCCAGGGGGTGGAAGGGGTAGTTATCAGCCAGATAATCTGTCTCCTGTTCGGTGGGAGCCTCAATGTTAAACCAGGTTAGCTCACCCCAGGCGACCGACTCAATATTTAGCTGCCCAGCTTCTTTCCCGACCTCCGGAACAGCCGCTTTTTTTCCTTTTCTCATCCTAGGGATAGCCATAATAAATCATCCTTTGCCAAAACCTCGCCCTATTTTACCACAATTGCGCACATAGAGGAATACCTTGAGTTTATGGAGGCACCATTATTGACAACCCTACAAAATAGGGTATAATAAAATCCCTTTTTATGGGTTAGAATAGCGGCAAGGAGGTGATGCCAATTTAAGACAAACACTGAAGTCAGCCATCTACAACAAAAACAACCAAAGGAGGAAAAGGATGAAATTTCTGACCATAGCCAAGATGAAGGACACAATGTCTACACTTCCGCCATCTGTAGCGAGGCAGCTCATGGAGGCAACCCTTGCTTTAATGAATCAGGAAATGAAGGCGGGCAGAATCTTGGAAGCTTACTTCATGGCCGGGTCGGGTCGTTCCATGGTTATTGGTGAAAATAAGAGCGCCGAAGAACTTGTTCAAGTCATTAGCACTTTACCCATAGGGGGATTTATGGATTTCGAGACCTACCCGCTGGCTGATTTCAATGAGTCAATGAAGGCCTATATTGAAAGCATGAAGGCGGCAGAAAAGATGTTTCCTGGCCCACCCAAGTAGCTTAATCAGGTGGCGCTGGATTAATTTAGTTATCAAATTTGATAGTCGATTGTAAACTCGGCTGCTACTTTATGATGTCTAAAATATGAGGCTGCACCTGAATAAGGTGCAACCTCGCCGTTTAATTCAACTAAACACAATCGTTGCTAAATAGCACCCGATTTGATATATTTATAACAAAAGACTAGCGGCTAAATCATTTGGTGTCTGAAAATGAAACCCAAGAGAAAGCCCCCCTGGGGTCACAGGTTCAAGGTTAGAATTAAGAAGGCGCTGGGAATGAACATCTTCCTCTGTGATAGCTGCAAATGGGATTGGCGCAGCACCTGTCACAGTCCAGAACGCCCCAATGCCACCTGGTGTCCTGATTATGAGAAGCGAGGCTAATAGCCTACTTCCTCTCGACAATGACAGCCATTCCCTGACCGCCACCGATGCACAGTGTCGCCAGACCTAGCTGGTAATTCTGGCGGAGCATCTCATAAAGAAGGGTAACTATAATCCTGGCTCCGGTACAGCCTATAGGATGCCCCAGTGAGATTCCGCTACCATGAGCGTTCGCCTTGTCGTAATCAAAATCAAGCTCTCTCATTACCCCTATGGCTTGAGAGGCAAAGGCTTCGTTTAATTCAATGTAGTCTATATCCTTGAGCTCCAGTCCAGCCAGTTTTAGCGCTTTCTTGGCTGCTGGAACCGCCCCCAGACCCATATATGCCGGGTCAACACCCCCGGAGGCGTAAGACCTGATAGTTGCCATTGGTTTTAACCCCAGCTCCCTTGCCTTTTCCGCCGACATTACTACCAGGGCAGCAGCGGCGTCAGTTATCCCCGAGGCATTGCCTGCGGTTACTGCTCCGTCCTTTTTGAATACCGTCGGCAGCTTGCCTAAAGCCTCCATAGAGGTCTCTCTGGGGTGTTCATCGGTGTCAAACAGTTTGACCTCCTTCTTCTCTCTAACCTCAACCGGGACTATCTCCTGCCTGAATATGCCGTCCTTTATCGCCGCCAACGCCCTCTGGTTGCTGATGAGGGCAAGCTTATCCTGCTCCTCCCTGGTTATGCCGAACTTTTCGGCTATATTCTCTGAGGTTAGACCCATATGATAATCATAGAATGTCTCCCACAAGCCGTCATAGACCATACCGTCAACCATCTCGGCATTGAACATTCTGGCTCCCCACCTGGCGGCGGGTAAATAGTAAGGGACAGAGCTCATATTCTCCATGCCACCGGCAACAATAACCTCAGCATCGCCAGCCTTTATCGCCTGGGCAGCTAGGGCTACAGCCTTCATCCCCGAGGCGCAAATCTTGTTCACCGTCAGAGCAGTTGTCTCCTTGGGAATACCGGCGTAAATGGCTGCCTGACGAGCGGTATTTTGACCCTGACCTGCCTGGAGAACATTGCCCATTATCACCTCATCTATCTTCACCTCGGTCAAGGAATTGTCCCAGTCATGGTATTTCTTCTCCAGCGGGGTCAAATCATCGCCTTTAAATACCTCAGGGGCATACTCCTCAGGGTCTCTTTTAGGTCGCAGCCCTGCCCGATTTAACGCCTCCTTAATGACAATGCTACCCAGTTTTACTACCGGGGTATCCCGCAGTGCCCCTCCATAATTACCTATAGCTGTTCTTACTCCACTGACAATTACCACCTCAGACATAAAATCTCCTCCTTCTAATTGCGGGGGCTTATTTATACTCGTAGAAGCCCTTCCCTGTCTTGCGCCCCAGCCAGCCGGCAGCCACCATCTTATCCACCAGCGTCGGCGTAATATACCTCGGGTCCTTAAGCTGCTCGTACAGCGCATCAGAGACAAACTTGACCACATCCACTCCGACCATATCGGACAGGGCGAGCGGACCCATCGGGTAATTTAAGCCCAGGCTTATGGCATTATCAATATCCTCCCGGCTGGCAACACCATCCTCATAGAGACGAATAGCATGGAGCAGGAAGGGTATCCATAGCCGGTTGACAATAAAGCCCGGCGCATCCTGAGCAATGACCGTGGTCTTACCCAGAGATTCACCAAATTTCTTGCTTGCCTTAACCACCTCATCGCTGGTGGCAATGGTCCTCACCATTTCCAGCAGTTTCATAACCGGCGCCGGGTTAAAGAAGTGCAGCCCCAACACCTTGTCTGGCCTTTTAGTTGCCACCGCCATATCAATGATAGACAGGCAGGAAGTGTTAGTGGCCAGGATGGCATGTTTGGGACAGATTCCATCCAGCTCGGCAAATATCTTCTTCTTCAAGTCCAGATTCTCAATGGCGGCTTCAATCACCAGGTCGCAGTCGGAGAAGTCCCTGGTATTGGTCGTGCCCTTAATGCGACCAAGTGTGGCATCCTTATCCTGCTGGGAGAGCTTGCCCTTCTCCACACTCCTGGCTAATACCTTATCAATCAACCCCATTCCCCGCTTCAAAAGCTCATCGTTTATTTCCGATACCACCACTTGGTAGCCAGACTGAGCGCAGAGCTGAGTGATGCCAGCGCCCATGGCTCCACAGCCAACTACACCGACCTTCTTAATTTCCATGGTACTCCCTCCTTATATTATTTTGCTTTGTAGACCGGCTTTCTCTTTTCCAAAAAAGCCTTGGTGCCCTCAGCGAAGTCCTCAGTGCCCATGATATAGGCTACCAGTGAGTTCTCCAGCCTTAAGCCCTCTTCTAAAGTCATGTTACAACCTCTAATCATAGCCTCTTTAGCCGCCCTAACCGCCAGAGGTCCCGCCTGACAGATAGCTTGAGCCCACTCCTTAGCCGTAGTCATAACCTTATCTTGAGGCACAACCTTGTTTATCAAGCCTATGCGGTATGCCTCCTGAGCATCTATGGGTCTGCCCATAAGTAGTATCTCAGCCGCCTTACACAGTGGAATAACCCGCGGCAGCCTCTGCGTTCCTCCCCACCCCGGTATCAGACCCAGATTTACCTCAGGCGTGCCCAGGCGAGCATTCTCCGAGGCTATTCTTATATCGCAAGCCAGGGCTATCTCCAAACCCCCGCCTAATGCCATGCCATTGATGGCGGCAATGAGCGGTTTCCATAACTCAAGCCCGCGCATTATGCTCGGCGGGAACGACCAGGGGTCTCTCCGATGCTCCTTCATGAAGGACAGGGTATCCTTGATATCGGCTCCACCGCAAAAAGCCTTCTCGCCAGCCCCGGTGATGATACCAACCCACAGTTCAGGGTCATCTCTAAAGTCCACCATTGCCTCAAGAAGCTCTCGCACTGCTTCCATATCCATGGCATTCATTGCCTCGGGGCGATTGATGGTAAAGATGGCGACTCTACCTTCCTTCTCATAGTCAATAGCCATAACAGACCTCCTTCGTGACTTTTAAGGATTAACCGTCGATTAAAAAGAGGAACATAACCGTGTGGATTTTAACAGAGGGCTTATATTAGCGTCAAGATACTGATGCTTACTGCTCCCACCCCCCCACCCCCTGAGGCTGGTGAGCAAAGCCTTTGTGGGCGGGTGGGTGGGAAGAAAAACATAAATTAAAACAGGGGGGGGTGGGGTCAATGTTGGATAGAAACGAACTAAACCAGCTCAAATAGGGTTGCCAATTATAGGGGAAAGGTGATAATATGATGTAAATTAAAAACTAAATATTCTCTCCGAGCCTGTTCTCCTAAAGATAAACCATGGAGACTGGCCGATAGGGTATCGCTGGAAACGGCGGTGCCTCCCGTGCTTGGAAAGGAGAGCTCAATGTGAGTATATAAGCTCATGCTAAAAGCGCCTCCTTCCGAGGTGCTTTTTAATTATGTATGCCGTAAATGAATCTAAAGGAGTGTATGAAGAGAAACAAAGTAGTTGCCATATTAGCCGGGCTGGTAATTGTCAGTCTACTACTAGGTATGGTCGGCTTTGGTCAGCAACGGCTGAGAGTGGCGACCACCACCAGCCTTTATGACACTGAACTCTGGGATTGCCTTGAGCCGATTTTTGAAGAGGAATACGACGTGGAGCTTGATGTATTATACGCCGGAACCGGCATCGCCCTGGAATACGGGATGAGGGGAGACGTTGATATTATCGCCGTTCATTCCAAAGCCCGTGAAGAACAGTTTGTCACCGAAGGCTACGGCGTGGAGCGGGTTCCCTTTACCTATAACTACTTCCTCATCGTCGGCCCCGAAGATGACCCCGCCGGAATTAAGGACATGAGCCCCGAGGACGCCTTCCGGACACTATACGAGACAGGAAGCAGCAGCTTTATATCTCGCGGGGACGATTCGGGAACACACAGCAAGGAGAAGGCAATCTGGGCAAGTGCCGGCTACGACTACGAAGAGGTGAGAACCGCCGGACAATGGTACGTAGAGGCGGGGAGGGGTATGGGGCCGGCCCTGCTCATGGCCAGCGAACTAGGGGGGTACACCCTCACTGACATCGGTACCTTCCTCTCCTACCAAAGCGAGCTCGAGCTGGTGCCGTTAGTAGAAGAGGGTGACATCCTGCTCAATGTCTACTCGGCTATTGCCGTAAACCCGGAAAGTAATCCCAAAACCAACATTGAGATGGCCAACAACCTGATAGTTTTTCTCACCTCACCCCAGATTCAAGAACTCATTGGAAACTACGGGGTTGAGCAGTACGGTATGCCGTTATTCATCCCCTGTGCCGGGGCTGAGCCCCAGTGATAAAAATATTCGGGGTTAAAGCAAATTGACCGAGCTGTGGGAAGGACTGGTTACAGCAGTAAAACTTATAATATCCTTTGACCTGGAGGTCATGGAGATAGCCGGGAGGTCGCTAGCAATATCAGCAACCTCCTCTACCCTTGCCGCCCTAATATGCCTGCCACTGGGGGCGGTTATCCATTTCAATAACTTCCCCGGCAAGCGGACGCTAATAAACATAGTCCAGACGCTATTCAGTTTGCCCACGGTAGCGGTGGGGCTTTTTGCCTTCGTCCTCTTCTCCAGCGCCGGACCTCTGGGAGGGCTCGATATCATGTTCACTCCTGCCGTCATGGTAATAGGACAGGTAATACTGATATCCCCGATAATGCTCGGGCTGACCATCTCCGCCTTGAGCGGCATTGATAAAGCCATCGCCGATACCGCTATCTCCCTGGGTGCCAGCGGCTTCCAGACAGCGGTTATAACCCTTAGAGAAGCCAGATTTGCCGTACTGGCCGGGCTGATAATGGGATTCGGGCGGGCGATTTCGGAGGTCGGGCTTTCCCTCATGGTCGGCGGCAACATCGCCGGATTTACCCGAACCATTACCACGGCAATCTCCCTGGAAACATCCAAGGGCGACCTGGAACTGGCGCTGGCATTGGGCATAATCCTTATCGCTATAGCACTGGTAATAAATTTAGTGCTAAATAGAATTCAGCAGAGATGACCATGGCTTTAATAGAAACAGTTAATATCGGGCAGAAATACGCCGGGCAAGACATCCTGAAGAATATAAGCCTGAATATCAACCGGGGCGAGGTGTTCGCCCTGATTGGACCCACCGGCACCGGCAAGACCACGCTGCTTCGCCTTCTCGACCTGCTGGAAGCGCCCACCTCAGGGAGCATCTATTTTGACGGCATGGATGTAACCACTAACAAAAGCCTCAGGCTGCAGGCACGCCGGCGTATGTCGTTTGTCCTCCAGAAGCCGGTAGTGTTCAACATGAGCGTCTATGACAATGTCGCCTGCGGACTTAAGTGGAGGCGGGAAAAAGAAGCTACCATCCGCCAGCGGGTAAGCCGGGCCTTAGAACTGGCGGGCATGGCTGAATACATAAATAGGAACGCCCGAACCCTTTCCGGAGGTGAAACGCAACGGGTAGCCATAGCCCGGGCTTTGGCGGTTGCGCCCGAGGTGCTCTTTCTTGACGAGCCTACGGCTAACCTCGACCCCATCTCCACAACAAAAATAGAGGAGGTACTGGCGCACATCATCGGCGACCAAAAAACAACGGTGGTGATGGCAACCCACAATATGTCGCAAGGTCAGCGCCTCGCCGGCAGGATAGGGGTGATAATGAACGGCGAAATACTACAAGTAGGCAGTCCTACTGATATATTTAGCACTCCTGAAAATACGGAGGTCGCCGAATTCGTTGGTGTTGACAATATCCTGAGCGGGGTAATAGTAAATAGAGATAATGAGCTGGTCACCATTGATGTCAGCGGCAATCTTATCCAGGCAATTTCAGACTACAGCATAGGCGAGGAAGTTCATGCCCTTATTAGACCTGAGGATATAACCCTGGCTCTTAAGAAAGACGCCAGCAGTGCCCGGAACACCTTTGAGGGCAGGATAGCCAGAATATTCCCCGTGGGGGCATTGGTCAGGGTTGAAGTGGCCTGTGGCTTTCCCCTTTTAGCCGTAGTCACCAAGAGGTCGGCGGAAGACCTGAGTCTGACGGTTAATAAGAGGGTTTACGCCACCTTTAAAGCCACCGCGGTACACATTATAAAAAGGTGGAATTGACACTAGAAACCAAAGCGTGCTATATTCTGCCTGCGGCAGCGTAGCTCAGTGGTAGAGCAGAGGACTCATAAGCCTTTGGTCGTGGGTTCGAATCCCTCCGCTGCCAGTTATTTTTATCCCCAGCCCCACGCAGTTGACTATGCACAAAACAAGCGATTGTTGCCTCACACTCTGGTGACCTCTATGCATTTCGCAAGGTTCCACGCGGCGGTTGAGGGTGAGTTACGCGCTTGGGTTTACGACCCGGCCAATAAATAGAATGCTACCTGTCTCTATGTCGTGAATCTGAAAGATAAAGGGGCGATTAACGGTAACCTCAGCAGGCTCCTCCGGTGGTATAGATAGTGGCATCACTACTGCTGTGGCAGCTGCCGCTTCTGTGCCGGCTTCATCTACGGAGACAAACGCCTTGTGAACCACGTCCGCTATGAAAAGGTCACGGTTACCTGTCATCCCCGAGAAGTCGGCAGCGTCGGAGAAAGCGATGGGCATGCCCATCGCTGCCAGGGTCTCACCTAGGCTAAATTCCGATTCAAACTCGAATTTCGGCATGGCTAGGGTGACCTGTCTGAACTCTAGTCTCCCAGTAATCTCATCCACCTGCTGGGCATCCAGCGAGTCTTCAAATGTCTCAAATTGGCCAGGCGCAGGAAGCAAGATGACCATCGAGAGTTCACCGCCGTCATATAGCAGTTCGACTGCCTGATATCCATCGCCCTCAGCATAGCCGAACAACTCCGTTTGTCTCATCATTGGCACTATTATCTCCCCGCCGTCAAGCAGATAAAATGAGCCATCCTCGGTCATATCCTC
>JAUWZG010000024.1 GCA_030615425.1 Dehalococcoidia bacterium | reverse complement strand
TGGATATTAAGCGGTTTGATTAGGTGATTATACTTTGAGCCGTTGGTTGGCATCGGCTTTGAGTCTGTGGGCCACCAGTCAACCTTGTCATCGGGTCCAAGAATGATATGGCCGTGAACAAATGACTTATCGATTCTCTTGGTTACCAGCGGGCAGTGGGGCACTCCCTTGGGGAGAATAACCACCGAGGGGGTATTGAATACGTGCTTTTCCTGCTCCTCGCCCAGCGCTATCTCGAATTCGGCACCCAGAGAGGTTGGGACATCGGTGTCATGGCCGAAGAAGAGGAGGCATTCATCGTAGGTGGGGTGGACGTGGGGGCCAGCCCAGGGGTGCCAGATACCGGTTTCTTCGTAGCGGCCCAGCGCGAAGTTGAGGGGGAAGTTCTCCAGCTCTTTGCCGAACATCCATATAATTTCGTAGGCGTTGGCGCCCTTGGGACCTTCATTGACGGGCATTGTTTTGACTAGGTGAGCGTATTTTGTTTCAGCCATGATAAACTCCCTTTAAAACTCTCCTGATGATGAATTCCTCATAAAAAACAGGACGGTTAATTTATCCAGCGAGCCTCGTATTTGGGGCCGAGACCAACCTGGACAACGCTGTAAGGTTTATCAACCTTATTACATACGATTGGAAAGTGTAGCAGACCCTTGGGGAGCGAGACCACGGTAGGAACGTTAAAGGTGTGTTTTTCGTGTTCCTTGCCAATCTCAATGGTAAGTTCCGCCCCCAGATAGCTCAGGTCATCAACGTCATGCCCGAAAAATATCAGGCATTTATCATAAGGATGTACACAGGCTCCTTTTCCAGGGTGCCACTGCCCGGTTTTCTGGTAGAGTCCCATCGTAAAATTAAGATTGAGCCCTTCCAGTTCGTCGGCTGACAGGGATATTAGCTGTTTAGCGTTGGCTCCCTCGGGTCCTTCTTTGACTAGCATCTTTTTGACAAGGTGGCGGTATTTTCCCCCGTCCGTTTTACCTTCCGGTTTCACGGGTACGGCCGTGTAATTAGGACTCAGAGCCAGATGGAAATGTCCGAAAGGTTTATGAACTTTCATGGTTATAAGTGGGCAATGCGGCATCCCTCCAGGAGCAACCACTACGGTGGGAACACTGAAATTGTGTTTTTCCAGTTCCTTGCCCAGGGATAGCTCCATATCCGACCCGAGATAGCCCAGGTCGTCATCATCGTACCCGAAAAAGAGCAGACATTCATCAAAGGAGTGTGCATGTGCCCCCCGCCCTGGAGCCCAATCACCAGTCTGATTGTAAACTCCCAGAATGAAATTGAGATTGAATCCCGCCAGGTCATCGCCTGACATGAACGCCATCTCTCTGGCGTTGGCCTTTCCCATGGTTCCTTCCCGAAAAGTCAGTTGCTTCATCAGGTGGCCGTATTTTGTTTCAGCCATGGTAAACCCCCCCATTAATAAATAATTCCTTAAAAGCGGGCTATTTAGCCAGCTTTAGCCAGTAGGCTTTTGTCTATAGAGTAGCTCTGCTTCTCGGTGGGGAAGCTGCCCGCTTTTACTTCGTTGTGATATTGAATCACTGCCTTGGAAATAATATCGGTGAGCTTGGCATATTGCTTGGCATGCTTGGGGACAAACTCGGTGTATGAACCGAGAATGTCGTTGATAACCTGGACCTGACCATCGCAATCTATGCCGGCGCCAATGCCGATGGTGGGGATGCTTATCTTATCAGTAATTATTTTGGCTAGCTGGGCGGGGATGGTCTCCAGGACAATAGAAAAAGCCCCGGCCTGTTCCAGGGCTTGAGCGTCTTCCAGCAGCCTGGCGGCTGCCTCCGGGGTTTTGCCCTGCAGTTTAAAGCCGCCGAACTGGTGGATGGACTGGGGGGTAAGCCCGATGTGACCCATAACCGGGATGCCGCATTCCACAATTCGTCTCACCTTTTCCGCCACCGTTACCCCACCCTCAAGCTTGACTGCCTGGGCGCCTCCCTCCTGGATGAAACGGGCGGCGTTATACAGGGCATCATCAACGCTTATGTGGTAGGTCATAAAGGGCATATCGCCAATTACCATCGCCTGCTTGGTGCCTCTGACTACCGCCTTGGTATGGTGGAGCATCTCCTCCATGGTTACCGGTATGGTTGATTCGTAACCGAGGACGACCATGCCCAGGCTATCTCCCACCAGGATTAGCGGTATTCCCGCCTCGTCAACGAGCTTGGCGGTGGAGTAGTCATAGGCGGTGAGCATGGCGATTTTCTCGCCCTTCTGCTTCATCTCTTTTATCTGAGTTATGGTGATGCGCATTTGTTCCTCTCCTGGAAGGGCGTAGCCCCGACCACTCGTTTGGTTTCAGTAATGGCGTTCTTGCTGTCAACATATACCAGTTTGGGAGCGAAATTATGGGCTTCTTCCTCCTCAACCTGACAGTAGGCAAGGATGATTACCGTGTCTCCGGCAGTGACCAGTCTGGCAGCAGCCCCCTGAATGCTAATCTCGCCGCTACCAGGCTCGGCTTCAATAGCATAGGTCTCAAAACGGGCGCCATTGTTGATATCCAGCACCTGAACCTGCTCGTAGGGGAAAATGTCGGCTTCTTGCATAAGCCTTTTGTCGATGCTGATGCTCCCTTCATAGTCAATATTGGCCTGGGTGACACGGGCTCGGTGGATTTTGCTTTTAAGCATTATTCTCATCATACCCTCCAGAATTTATTTAGTCGGGTTGTTCCAGTATCGCCTGTAGTTCCTGCGCCTGATGTTGATTTATTTTTCCCTTGGCCAGGGCAATGGGGATAGTCTGCCGACCAAGCTCGCGGTAGGTGGAGAGCAGGTGGGGGGCGGTTTGCTTTAGGGCATCAAGGTGTTTGTTGATGGTTCCGATGTCGCCGCGAGCGATTGGTCCGGTGAGGCATGAGGGGATACCAATAGTCTCAATATTATGAATCGTGCCCCGTATCAGTGGCAGCAATGCCTGAGTGGCTTGCTGGGGCGGTATATTAAAGCTTTGCCACAGGTCAGTAGCCAGCTTAACCAGAGTTACCATATAGTTGCAGGCGATGACTGCTGAGGCGTGATAGAGCACCTTATCGCTAGCCTTTAGCACTACCCAGTTACCATCAAGAGTGGTAGCCATATCCTTGAGTATATTTAGTAAAGGCTCCTCAGCCTCCAGGGCAAAGGTCGAACCCGGTATATTCTCTATGGCTTTTTTGACGCTGGCGAAGGTCTGCAGGGGATGGAAGGCGCCAACCTGTGCTCCGGATTCCTTAGCTGGTTGCAGAATGTCGGTGGAGTCGGCACCGCTACAGTGAACCACACTTTGTCCGGGGTACCACTGTATTTGGGAAGCTACCGGGGCGATGGCATCATCGGGGGTAGTGATGAAGATAAGCTCGGCATTATCGGCAACACCTTGATTATTTTGGGAGACCTGGCAGCCGTTGACTGTCCGTGCCAGATTTTCGGCTGAGGTCAGGCTGCGGCTGGATACGGCGACTACAGGATAGCCCTTGCTGTTCAGCCTCACAGATAGGGCAGTACCTACAGTTCCGGCTCCGATGAATCCTAATTTGAGCATTCTAGCCCGTCCAGATTGAAATTAAAAATACCCTCTCCGACACAGCCAGAGAAGGCATCAAAAAAATTCTATTTTTGCCGTCTCGGTCATATCCGATCCAAGCGACTCAGATTGTTAAAAACCCCTTAAACAGCTTACCGCCCTATATGGGTCGATAGCTAATTTTAGTATATGAGCTGGCTATCGTTTTGTCAATAGGTCTTTTAGTTCGTTTTAGACCGATTAAGAAATTAACAAAAAGGAATTCTCCTGTTCAAAGAAAAACTATGGTATAATTCATAAGAACCTCTTGAAGCAGATGAACCAAGGGGGAGAATCATGGCAGAAATTCGCGAAGTTAATTGTATCCTTTTTGTCGGGGCAGGTGCTTCTGTTCCCTTCGGATATCAGACGACTGACCAATTCATAACTGAAATAAAAAATATGAACTTGGAACCAGCGGAGAGGGAGATTTTTGATTTTTATGCTGCGACACCCAATATTACTATTGAGGATATTATTAGGGCTCTCGACATACGGATAAAGGAGAGCAACAATCCATTATTGAAACAAGAAGCACTCTCGCCACTGCGTACCGTACAGATTTCCCTCGACTCGATCAGTGATCCCGACTCGAAAACTCGATTGGAGAGTGAATCTACAAAACTAAAAAATGGTTTAGAGAAACGGCTCGATGTATATGAGAGCCTTAAGGATAGAATCATAAGTCAATTATACATTGCTTACAGTGATAAGCCAGAGTTGGTGAAAGCATGGGACATTTATAAAGATTATATTGAGCTTCTCAGAGAACAGAATGGCCAGATGCTTCCCATCTTCACGACAAATTATGACAAGGTTATAGAATCTCTGGAAAATATTCCTGATTCTGGTATTAACCAAGTCATAACG
This sequence comes from Dehalococcoidia bacterium, assembly GCA_030615425.1. The sequence goes on along the minus strand of JAUWZG010000024.1, from coordinate 10,229 downwards.
GGTTTCAAGGGGCAAAAGAAAGGAATACCGCCAAATCCAATTTGGGCTTCTGAAGAGGCATTCGACCAAGAACCCAAAGAAGATCAATTATTCCTTTTTAAGTTACACGGCTCTCTCAACTGGAGAAGAGACATCTATCACCAACTTAGGGAGTTAGAGGAAGGGTTATTTCAAATGCGTGGTAATTGGATAGAAAATGTACTTGTGCCCCCTGGCACCGTTGACTTCCAATATGGGGAGCCTTACCAGTCATTGAGAACATATCTGGAAGGATACTTGGGAAAGGCTCAGACCTGCGTCGTTATCGGCTATAGATTTGATGACATAACAATTCGGGACTTTTTTGTAAGAAGTCTTGAACGAGGTATTCGCCTAATTATGCTGAATCCAGAGGCTGAAAAAATAAAGGATGAGAAGTTTACGCAGTTCGAAAAGGTGACATGCATTCCCAAGAAAATTGAGGATGGGATAGAAGACCTCAAAGGAGCTCTAGCACCGAGCGAGGTCACAGCAACTGAACCAGAAGAAGATAGTCCTCCCGCATCTGAACAAAAAACAGCTTAGCAGAAGATAAGACAAAGGATATGCGTTCCAAAAGGCACAGGTTATGCCTTCCTAACCCAATATATCTTATCCGCCGCCGGGTCTGACCAGGGGGATGCCGGCAGCGCACAGGGGGCAATTCTCAGGGGGGTAGGTTGGAGGAGGTACGGCACGGTGGCAGCTAAAGAGGGGGACGCCGAAATCCATCTTTTGCTCGGAGCGGTCAACCAATACCCCGATGCCGATGATTATGCCACCTTGCTTGGTCGTCGCCGCCATAACTTCGCGTATGGAGCCGCCGGTAGTGAGAAGATCATCCACGATAAGGACTCGCTCGCCGGGGTCAATGCCAAATCCCCGCTTAAAAGCTCGCCCCTGGGCGCTCTCCTTCTCGGCGAAGATGCCCCTTACTCCTAGTTGTCTGGCCACTTCAAAGGCGAGAATAATGCCGCCGGTGGTTGGCCCAGCTACCACCTGGATTTTCTGCTGGCGGAAGTGGTCGGCAATCAGGCGGCAAAGCTGCTCGGTGTAGTTTGGATATTGCAAGACTTTGAACTTCTCCCAGTAGACCGGGGAGTGCAGCCCGGAAGTGAGCAGGAAATGCCCCTTAAGTATAGCCCCCGATCTCTCGAAAATTTCCTCTATATTTGCTGTCAACCCCACCCCCTTTAAACACCCAGAAAGGCGTTATTCATCTGTAGAGCCGTCGAGTTGCTCATCCAAGGGGTGGTGATGAACCACCCCCCATTCCTTTGCTGGCCAGAAGGTTAGCCAGGCTTTGCCAACTATATTCTCCCGTGGCACCGTCCAGCCTTTATGGGAATCATTGGCATGATTGCGGTTGTCGCCGAGAACAAAGTATTCATTCTCGGGGACTTCTGTCAGGGGGAAGGTATAGGTGGGGGACTCTGCATAGGGCTCATCTAGTTTTGTGCCATTAACATATACCGCCCCCTCTTTCACCTCTACTGTATCGTTGGGTAAAGCAATGATGCGTTTGATATAGACTAATTCGGGGTCAAAGGGCGGGTGCAGGATAATCACATCGCCCCTTTCCGGGTCGTGGAAATTATAGACCACTTTATTAACCAGCAACCGTTCTCCTTCTTGAAGCCCGGGCTCCATGCAACGCTCTACCACAACAAAGCTCTGGAGCGTTACGTGTAGCGCGAAGAAAATCGCTACTGCCAGTATTAGCGTTATCAGGATGTCGCGGAAAAGCGTTCTCATTTAATGGTTAGCCCCTTTCTAGGCTATGTCATTATACCCTATCTGAGGACATCCTTCTAGGGGGGCTAGTGTAAGCTAGTTCGGATAGATGATATGTCTTTCTTCCCAACCCGCCCACCCACAAAGGCTTTGCCTCTCTAAGGCTCTCCAGCCCCCATAGGGGCTCACCCTTAGACCCCTGCTTTCAAGGGGTGTTTGAGAGGGGCGTCAGCCCCTCTAACATAAACAATTCCCCCTCCCTTGTAAGGGAGGGGGATAAAGGGGGAGGGTTGCTAAGTAAATATCTAAGGGGGTGAGGTTGATAAATAGAGTTTAATTTGCACTTTTTTTATAGGAGGTGCTAGAATGGCGATGCCATGGACTATATGGAGCAGGCGCTTTCCCTGGCTAAACTGGCTCTGGGGCAGGCTAGTCCCAACCCGGCGGTGGGAGCGGTGGTGGTTAAGGAAGGTGTGGTTGCAGGGCAGGGCTATACCCAGCCGCCAGGCTCTCATCATGCCGAGGTATTAGCCCTGAAGCAGGCGGGTGAGCAGGCTAGGGGGGGCGTGATGTATGTTACCCTGGAACCTTGCTGCCATCAGGGTCGGACTCCACCATGTACCGGGGCAATCATTTCTGCTGGCATCAGAGAGGTTCATATGGCTATGCTTGACCCCAATCCCTTGGTTTCGGGGCGGGGTAGAAACGAGCTTCAGAAAGCAGGCATTAAGACATACCTTGGTGAACATGAAGAGGAGGCTAAAGAGATTAACGAGGCTTATACCAAATTCATTACTAGTGGCATCCCCTTTGTAACCGCCAAATTTGCCGTAAGCCTGGATGGGAAGATTGCCACCAGGAAGGGTGATTCTCGGTGGATTAGCGCCCGGGAGGCGAGGAAGTATGTCCATTGTCTGCGCTATACTACTGATGCTATTATGGCTGGGGTGAATACTATGTTGGCGGATGACCCTCATCTTACCACCAGATGCTCTGGTGGAAGGGGGGGCACAGCTAGAAAGCAGCCACTGAGAGTGATTGTGGACGGTGAAGGGCGCACCCCATTAACTGCTCGGGTGTTTAACGAGCCGGGGAAAACGCTGCTGGCGCTGGGCAGGATGGCTACGCCAGAGGAGAAAGCAGCTTTTGCTCAGGCTGGTGGTGAGATATTAGAATTGCCTACAGCCGAAGGCTTGGTAGATCTGGAAGGGCTGTTAAGGGCACTGGGTGAGCGGGAAATCACCAGCGTTTTAGTCGAGGGCGGTGGAATTCTGCTTGGTTCTCTATTTGACCGCCGGCTGGTGGACAAGGTTATTGCCTTTACTGCTCCGATTATCATTGGTGGAGCGGAGGCAAAGACGGCGGTCGCCGGCAAGGGGGTGGATAGGGTGGCAGACTCATTTAGATTGGAGCGGCTCAGGGTGGAAAAGCTGGGCGATGATTTGATGGTCAGCGGATATGTTGTGGCAAAAGGGAAGTGAAGATGTTTACCGGCATTGTAGAAGAGGTAGGTAGAGTTATTTCAGCCCGAGCGGGAAGTCTGGTTATTGCCGCTGGGGGTGTTCTCCAGGGAATGGAGCATGGCGCCAGTATGACGGTTAATGGGGTATGCCTTACGGTAACCGATTTTGACCAGAATTCCTTTTCTGTCGATGTAATGCCGGAGACATCAAAGAGGACTAACCTTGGACTGTTGAGGGCTGGGGACGAGGTTAACCTGGAACGACCTCTACCTTTAGGCGGGCGCCTGGGCGGACATCTGGTACAGGGGCATGTCGATGATACGGGGAGGGTAACCTCGGTTACCCGGAGTGGTGAGGCAATGACGTTTAGATTTGAAGCCCCACCCCAGCTGATGCCCTATATAGTGGAGAAGGGTTTTATCGCCGTTGATGGGGTCAGCCTGACCATTGTCTCTAAAAATACCACCTCATTTCAGGTTTCGGTGGTTGATTATACCCGGAAACACACTACTCTGGGCGGCTGGCGAGTGGGTGACCCGGTTAATCTGGAGGTGGACATTATTGCCAAATATGTGGAACAATTGAGCCAGACTCGCCGTCCAGGCATAACGGTTGATTTTTTACAGGAGCACGGGTTTCTGATAGGTTGACTTAGGAGGAGAATAAGCATGGGTTTATCAAGCATTGCTGAGGCTATTGAGGATGTAAAAGCGGGCCGATTTGTCATCATCGTTGATGATGAGGACAGGGAAAACGAGGGCGACCTGGCGCTAGCGGCGGAGAAGGTCACCACCGAGGGTATTAACTTCATGGCTAAGCATGCCAGGGGATTGATTTGCCTGCCTATTATCGGCAAGCGGCTGGATGAATTGGGCATTCCCCAGATGGTGGGGGAGAATACCTCAAGGTTTTCCACTGCCTTTTCCGTCTCGGTTGATGCCAAACATGATACCACTACCGGTATTTCGGCAGCGGACAGGGCACAGACAATCAAAGCTGTGGTTGACCCCGCCACCAAACCTGAGGACTTAGTCCGACCGGGGCATATATTCCCCCTGCGGGCAAGGGAGGGGGGCGTCCTGGTCCGAGCCGGACAAACCGAGGCTATAGTTGATTTAGCCAGACTAGCCGGGCTCTATCCCGCCGGGGTTATCTGTGAGATTATGAATGAAGACGGCTCTATGGCACGGCTACCCCAGCTTGAGGCGATGTCTGACAAGTTTAGCGTTAAGATCATTGCTGTAGCCGACCTTATTGCCTATCGCCGCCGCACTGAAAACTTGGTTCACCGGATAGCTGAGGCTAAGCTGCCAACAAGATATGGCGAGTTTACTGCTATCGCCTACCGCAGCGACATTGACCCCGATGAGCACCTGGCATTGGTGATGGGGGATATATCCGCCGAGGAGTCGGTGTTAGTCCGGGTTCATAGTGAATGTCTTACCGGCGATGTATTTGGCAGCCTTCGTTGTGATTGCGGCGGGCAGATTGCCCTCGCCATGCAAAGTATCGCCGACGAGGGGCGGGGTGTTTTCCTGTATATGAGGCAGGAGGGGCGAGGCATTGGCTTCCATAACAAGATTCGTGCTTATGCCCTTCAAGATGAGGGGCTGGATACGGTGGAGGCTAATCTGTCCTTGGGCTTTCCTTCAGACCTGCGGGACTACGGCATTGGCGCCCAAATCCTGGCTGACCTGGGACTGCATGAGATTCGGCTGCTTACCAACAACCCCAAAAAGGTGATAGGTCTGGAGGGCTACGGGCTGAAGGTGATGGAGACAATACCTATTATCATCACTCCTAATCCCTATAACCGTGATTACCTGGAGACAAAACAGAAAAAGCTAGGTCATCGGTTAGAAATACCGGATGCTTCCGATAATTAAACTAGAATGAAGGAGAAAGCAATGGGCAAGCCTTTTGAAGGAACGTTACTGGGGGAGGGGCTGAAGTTTGGGCTGGTTGTTTCCCGTTTCAACGAGTTTATCACCAAGAAGCTGCTTGAGGGGGCAGAGGACGCTTTGCTTCGCCACGGCGTCAACCAGGAGGATATAGAGGTCGCCTGGGTGCCGGGTTCCTTTGAGATCCCGCTAGTAGCTAAGAAATTAGCCCAAACCAAGCGCTATGACGCTGTTATCTGCCTGGGAGCGGTGGTTCGTGGCGGAACGCCTCACTTTGAATATATCGCCACTGAGGTGACCAAGGGGATTGCAGCCGTGAGCTTGGAGACCGGGCTGCCGGTTATCTACGGCATAGTCACCGCCGATACCTTGGAGCAGGCTATTGAGCGGGCGGGGGCTAAGGAGGGGAACCAGGGCTTTAAAGCGGCGGCAAGTGCCATTGAGATGGCTAACTTGGTCAAAAGCATAGGCTAGTTATTAAAGGCGCGTAGTTAAGTTAAAAAGAGGTAGCAATAGTCAACTTTAGCGGTTCAGTCAACAGCGGTTCAATCTGTGACTCAATCTCTAGACGTTTAGGATTACCTTCCCACGATTTCCAGTCAAGTTCACTTTGCCAGGTGCTAAAGGCAAAGATGGTAGATTTATCTTTCTGGCCCTGTAGCAGCTCACCGGAAACATAGCCCGGCTGCGAGATTAGCTCAACTCGCATTTTATTTAGTAGCTCAATCAAATCCCCTTCTGTGCCCTTTTTCACATGACGCTCTATGAGTACCTTTACTGTCATTTCTTTACTTTCTATAACTCCGGAAATTTGCTTTAGTCGGTAACCTTATAGACTGTATCCCCCCTTCTTACCCGCTCGCCAACCTTGATCCCCACAGAATCTCCTGTCTTGGCTTCAGTAACGTCCACATTGTTAATCTGCATTGAGTCAACAGTTAGTTCCATATCAGTAGTATAACCTTTGATATGGATTTTATCGCCCGCTTTTAGACTGCCGGTTAGCTCAATGCCAGCAACCACAGGATGGGCAAAGAAGTCGCTTACCTTGCCGATTACCTCCTCAGGCATTTGTTGGCTACCTCCTTTGTATTTTTGTTATCTCTAGTATATGCCGCTGGTTAGAATAAATCAATATATTATTGAAGGTTGTTTATCAACCTGTTTATCTACCTCGCCCCCTGTGAGCACCCAGAAAAATCTTCGATTTTCCTGGGGACCCGCTTTTCCCCCTCTCCATTTTTAGTCTACGTCTTTCTTCCCACCCTCCCACCCTCGGAGGCTTCGCCCCCAATCTCCTGCTTTCGGGGGTGTTTAAGAGGGGCGCTAGCCCCTTTGGGGCGGGTGGGTGGGAAGAAAGAGATAGGTTTCCATATAATAATATCGGTCTTTGACATAGTGCCGTCTAACCAATATAATTATGCTTGTTATAATCTTCCAAGAGGTGCGTTCTTGGCGGAGAGAGCGAAGAAATATAAACCCACTACGGCAAGACAATGGCAAGCGCAGGATATCGAACGTTTTAAGCAGCGTCTTGATATGTTAGATAACCGTCTGGATAGTATTGACTCAATGGTTACTGCTGTTGCTGAACGGATAATGCAGCAGCCCATTGTCCTTAATATCAACTGCCCCCACTGCGGCAAGAATATAGAGATTGCCATTATAGGTAGTGAGAAGCCAAGCAGATAGTGCCGAAGTATGAAACCCTGAGTCAGGCGATTGCCTCTTTAGCTCATACAGTCACTGGATGCGATATTGTTCCAATTAAGTCTTCTTATTTTGATAAAGCTATCAAACCCTCCTTGTCCTCTCTGCGCACTGGTCATCTCAAAAGTATTCTCAATCAAAGGATGGATATAAGATGCTGGGGCTGATAGTCATTGCCGCTTATTTTCTGGCTATGATTACCATCGGGCTGGTGAGCCGGAGGAAGGCAAGGGGGGCTGATGATTTTTTTGTGGCGGGGAGGAAGGGCTCTGCTCCGCTTATTACCGGCTCGCTGCTGGCGACCATTGTTGGCGGTTCAGCCACGGTGGGCATGGCCGGGTTAGGCTTTACCCAGGGTCTGACCGGGGCATGGTGGTTATTGGTGGGCAGCATTGGGCTGGTGGTTTTGGGTCTTTTCTTTGCCAAGAAGGTGAGGAGGTTCGGGCTTTATACCCTGCCCGAGCTGGTGGCAAAGCAATATGATAGGCGTATAGCCTTAGCCGCTTCCATTCTTATCGTTGTTTCCTGGATGGGCATTATCGCTGGTCAGATTGTAGCCTCGGGAAAGATATTGAGTGTGCTGGGAATGGGCAGCCCGGTTACGTGGATGATAGTGTTTAGTGCCGTTTTTATCACTTACACCTTGCTGGGTGGTCAGTATGCCGTTATCCGCACCGATGCTTTTCAAATAGGCATAATATTTGCCGGCATCTTTGGTAGCTTGGCTTTGCTGATGTCTCGTCTGGGGGGGTGGAGTGGACTGCAGGCGTCTCTTTCCTCGGAGCAGTTTGCCTTTCCCATCAGCTCTCAGTTCGGTGGGTATGAGCTGGTCTCACTTCTTTTACTGGTCGGTTTAACCTATGTGGTCGGACCTGATATGTATTCCCGGCTGTTCTGTGCCAAGGACGTTAAAACCGCTAGGGCATCGGTATTCTGGACGGCGCTGCTTATTATTCCTTTTGCCTTTTGTATCACCTTGATTGGTATGGGGGCATCGGCTTTATTCCCCCAGATTTCGCCGGAGCAAGCCTTCCCCACAGTGATAAATGAGGTTTTGCCTCCATTTCTTGGTTACGTAGTCCTGGCGGCATTACTGGGTGCCGTGATGTCTTCCGCCGATACCTGCTTACTGACTGCCAGCACAATATTAACTGTGGATATAGTGGGGCGCTTCAAACCCTCCCTCAGCCAGAGACAAATCCTGTCTCTTTCCCGCTGGGGGATAGTAGCTCTGGGGCTGGGCTCTCTACTTCTGGCTTTAGCCCTGAAAGGGGTAATAAGTGCCCTTCTTTTTGCCTATACCGTATATACCTGTGGCTTGATTCTGCCAGTAATTGCTGGCTTCTATAAGAAGAGGCTTAAGGTCACCCCCTTGGGAGCACTGGCGGCAATTATAGGTGGGGGTTCGGCTGCGCTTATCAGCAAATTATTTGACATAAACTATCTGGATTTGGGTGGTCTGCTGATTGGCGGCTTGCTTCTGTTCATCGTCAGTTTCATTGATAATAGGTTAAGGGGCAAGCGTCTTGACGGCGGTAATGGCGTCTAGTAGAATTACTGTTGCCTTGGTGGGCGGTTAGCTCAGTTGGTTAGAGCACTGCGTTGACATCGCAGAGGTCACTGGTTCAAGTCCAGTACCGCCCACTGTACTGTACGGTAGACAGAACTCCCACCTTCTCTTCCGGGATTCCGCCTTATTTTATCCCCCTCTGAATCCGAGTGGCGTCAGATAGCATAACGCCTCATTTGGTCTAGCGTCAAGCTACAGTTTATATTAGGGTGTGCTAGCCAGTATATAGGTACAATGTTAGCAAAGAGCTGAACGGAGGTGGGCAAAGGCTTGTGCCAATTGCACATTCTGGCTAATTGTTCAATACCTCTGGAGCGGCAATAATTGGGTCTGGCTTCAGTGAAATAGGCACCTCAATGTGTAGGCAAACGGCAAGGGAGTCCCCGAAGGGACTCCCCTAATGTGTGACCGGTCTAAAACCTTTGCGCCAGAGTTAAACTTTACTTACCCTTGCCCTTGGGCACAATGTTCACCGTGTCGGTGCCTTCGATGGGCTGGCCAATGTAAGTGGTACCTGTCAGGGTGGCCTCGGTGCTGCTCGAAGTCAGGTTCAGCTCTTGAGTCTTGAAGTGGATGGGGGCATGTAGTATCCTGGCTGTGAGTGTAGGACAGAAAGGCGGGGGGCAGGGTATAAACCCTGCCCCCCTTCTCTTTGCGGTGGAATTTGCCAGCTTGTTATTTCTGACAATTACTCTTCTGCCACGGGTTTGAAGACGTTCGCCGGTACCACGCCATGACCTCTGTTCTTGTCTTCACCAAGGTTTCGAGAGATGGTGTTGACGTCCTCCAGCTCTACAGGTAGACACTCAACAAAGCCATCGCTTCCGCGGAGGTCGTTGAATCCAACTATGTTGTCATACAACATTCCCATCGCGTATTCAACTTCTTCTTCAGGAGGTGGATAGTCACTTAGTCCTATGACTTGCAACGCTATGGCCCAACAATCTATTCCAGTGGCTTTTACCTTGTTGTGTACGATCTTGTTGTTTGTAACCTCTCCAGGGTCCCGCCCATATCGTTCATCAGTACATAGTAGAATGCCGCCTACTGAGAATGCAAAGTCATCGGGGAAGTGACCAACTATTTTGTTGTGCGCTACAACGTTTCCACTTACGGGTGAATTACGGGAGCCGAAGGCGATTCCAATACCTCCTCCCGTCGTAGCATATATCTATTTAATGACGTTGTGCCTGATTACCCAGTTGTTGCCGTCCCAGTTTGAGATTCCTTGTACTGCATCATAGATTTTGTTGTGCTCAACCGTTACATCGTCAACTCCACTATTACTATAGATGGGTAATTCAACTCCTTGGAATGTGAAGTGGCTGATGGTCGCCCCGTCCGAACCAGGGTAAAGTCTAAAGCCAAATTCCCAACCACTAATGTCAGGACCATCATCTATTACTGCTCCACCTTTTCCCCTGATTTCAACAGCCTTATCCACTGTAGCTCCGAACCAATTACCAGCACCTACTTCAATGGTGTGCCCATCAAGGGTATCAGCATCATCTATTGCAGCTTGGATAGTTGCAAAGGTCTCCTGAGTGTCTATGTTTGTGACTGTGCCCGGTGCCGCCACCACTGTTGCTGGCAGCGCCATCGTCAGCATCAACACCAATGCTACCACCAAAATCGCAATCTTTTTCATCTCTTTTTCACCTCCTCTCTTTTTAGGATTGCCTTATCGCCCCTCGACCTGGGGCATCTATCTACTTTTGCTTTTAGAATGCTACCACCCCCTTCACAAAAACAAAAAACCGACCTTTTCAGGTCGGTTTCACTATTGGCTCCCCGCCACCCAAGTGCCCAGCTACAGATGGCAGTTCAACGCCC
>JAUWZG010000073.1 GCA_030615425.1 Dehalococcoidia bacterium | reverse complement strand
GCAGCTACTAGTAATAAGATAAACTCAGTAACCATAAGCTCTCCTCATAATCTAAGGTCTGGGTTTCTTTGTTTTGCCAGGGCTATGAGCTGCTCTGCTGATTCCATTGGCACATCGGTGCCACCAATGGCAGTCTCGTTGGTTGGCTCCAGACCGTGGTAGTCGCTGCCACCAGTGGCAATAAGATTATGCTTTTGGGCTAGCCCCAGCAGCTGGTTGATTTCTTCTGCGCTATAGCCATCGTAGTAGGCTTCAATGCCTACCAGGCCGGCTGCCTTTAGCTCTGTAGTCATCGCCTCCGGGTCACCAGCGGTTAATGGGTGAGCCAGCACGGGCAACCCTTTGGCTTTAACTATTATCTCCACTGCCTCGGCCGGGGTCATCTTTTCCCGCTCAACATAGGCAGGACGGTCGCGACCTATGTAATCAGTGAATGCCTGTTTGAACGAGTCGATATAACCCTTCTCTAGCATGGCTTGAGCAATATGGGGACGCCCGATAGAACTAGCGCCGGCTATTTCCTGGACTCGTTGCCAGTCGATGTGGATGCCCAGCTCATCCAGTTTAGCCACCATTCCCTGAGCTCGCCTCAGGCGGGAATTTCTGAACTTGCCCAGGGTAGCTCCAAGCTCAGGGTCATTATAATCTATAAAGTAGCCGAGCATGTGAACTTCACCCTGAAGGGTATCGGTGCTGATTTCAACGCCGGGTATGACCTTTAGCCCGGGGAAGGCTTGAGCCGCGTCTTGTGCGGGGGCAATCCCGTCCACGCTGTCATGGTCAGCCAGGGCGATGTAGCTTAGCCCCCGCTCCGCCGCCTCCCGGATAATCTCTGCCGGTGTAAGCCGACCATCAGAGGCGGTGGAGTGGATGTGGAGGTCAACCCGGCTCACCGCTACTCCACCTCCCGATAGATTCGGTCAATGCTCAGTGCCTTCCCACTTTCATCATCTACCTTTACCATTATGGCGTTAAGGGCGGTTTTACCCTTGCCCACCGATAGGCGGTGGTGCATTCCGGTCAAAAAGCGCTGAATTACTGCTTCGGCGTCATCACCGATGACTGAATCTAGTGGACCGGTCATACCTATATCGGTAACATAGGCAGTGCCCCGGGGAAAAATCTGGGCATCAATAGTCCCCACATGGGTGTGGGTGCCGAGCACAGCGCTGACCCGCCCGTCCAAGTATCTGCCCATTGCCACCTTCTCCGAGGTTGCCTCAGCGTGGAAATCAACAATGATAACCCGTTGCTTTAATTCGGTTAGCAGTTGGTCCATAGCTCTAAACGGGCAATCGAAATCGCCGATAAAGGTTCTGCCCAGCAAATTGACCACTGCCACCTGGCCAATGGCTATATGTCCTTTACCCGGCACCCCCGGAGGGTAATTTAAGGGGCGAAGGATAGGCATTTCACCGTCAAGGTGGGGAATAATCTCCTTCTGAGCCCATATGTGGTTGCCCGAGGTCAGCACGTCAACACCGACATCAAGCAACTCCCTGGCGGTGGCTAAGGTCAGCCCTATGCCACCGGCGGCATTCTCGCCATTGGCAATAACCAGGTCTAACCCGTATTGCTGACGGAGGCCTGGTAAAAGCTGGCTTACCGCCCTCCTACCAGGCCTGCCGACTATATCACCTATCGCCAATATCAGCACTAGCTTTCCTACTTAGCGTAATCTACAGCTCTTGTCTCCCTGAGCACGGTAACCTTTATTTGCCCCGGGTAATCCAGACCCTCTTCTATCTTCTTAACGATGTCTCGGGCGAGCCTCATTGCCCCCAGGTCATCAATCTCTTCCGGCTTAACCAGGATACGAATTTCACGACCGGCTTGAATAGCATAGGACTTCTCTACTCCCTTGAATTCGTTGGCTATATCCTCCAGTTCCCTCAGCCGCTTCAGGTAGTGTTCCAGAGACTCACGCCTTGCTCCAGGCCTGGCGCTGCTGATGGCATCAGCGGCGGCAACAATGAAGCCCCAAATGCTGGTAGTATCGGTCTCAAAGTGGTGCTCGGAGATACCCTGGACGACCTCAGGGGATTTATCCCATTGTTTAATCAGGTCAGCCCCGATGGCAGCGTGAGAGCCCTCTACCTCCCTGTCCACCGCTTTACCAATGTCATGAAGCAGCCCAGCTTTCTTGGCTATGTCAACATTGGTTCCCAGTTCACCGGCAATCATGCTGGCGAGATGGGCAACCTCGATGGAATGGACTAACACGTTCTGTCCATAGCTGGTGCGGTACTTAAGGCGACCAAGCAGCTTGATTATCTCGGGGCGCAGTCCATGCACCCCCAACTGGTAAGCTGCCTGCTCTCCGGCGCTATAGATAGTAGCCTCTACCTCCTCCTTAGTCTTGGTTACCACCTCTTCAATACGAGCTGGGTGGATACGACCATCGAGGATAAGCTTGGTTAAAGCCAGACGAGCTATCTCTCGTCGCACCGGGTCAAAGCTAGATAGGGTTACTGCCTCAGGGGTATCATCAACTATCAGGTCAACCCCGGTAGCCTGCTCCAGAGCTCTAATATTACGCCCCTCTCGTCCAATAAGCCGCCCCTTCATCTCGTCACTGGGGAGGGGAACAGCAGCCACCGTTGTTTCCGATACCACCTCAGAGGCACAACGCTGTATTGCCTGCGACAAAATATCTTGAGCTTTCTTATCGGCTTCCTCTTTAAAATGGGCTTCCCATTCCTGAAGGCGTCGTGAGGTTTCATTCTGCATCTCAGTCTCTACGGTATCAAGGAAGATTTGTTTTGCCTCGGCGGTGGACATGCCTGAAATCAACTCCAGTTGCTTTAACTGCCTGTTTCTAATCTCCCCAAGTTCACTGCGAATGGACGCTATCTCCTTTTCCTTGTTGGCTAGATTGCGCTCACGTTGCTCCACACCTTCTAGCTTGTGCTCCAAGCTCTCCGTCTTTTGGGACAGCCGGCTTTCCTGACGCTGTAGTTCAGTGCGCCGTTCTCGATATTCGGCATCAGCTGCTGACTTGATTTTCTCTGCTTCCTGTTTTGCCTCATTGAGCGTATTCTTGGACTCAGCACTGGCTTCAGCCGTTATCTTGGAGGCCCTCCTCTGGGCAATGCGAAGCTGGCGGTTTACCATCATCCTCCGGAAGAGGAAGATAGCCATGCCGCCGAATACTACGCCTATGACGAAGCTAAAGAAAATGGCTAGTATTGATTCTATTCCCATTTTTCACCCCCCTTTATTTACAGCTTTCCACTCCTTGGGAATAGATTATAGATAGCTAATACTACCCATTTTATCCCTTTTAGGTCAAGGTAATATGCTATCTAGACCTATTCCCCCCTTTCCTGCCACACCTGTTGCACAGTATGACTTATCACTCTATAACCAAAACCGCGACGCTTGAGATATTCACTTAAGCGGTGGCGGAAGCTCTGATAATCAGCCGTGGGCAGATTGCGAGCTCGGCTCATGGCTGCCCGATAGGCGCTATCTTCATCGTCAATGTCGGCAACCACCTGGCCGATGATGTCATCGGCTACTCCCTTTTGCCTTAGCTCCGACCTGGTTAGCCACTGGCTGCGTGGACTAAATGATTGGCGGTTATCCTTCCAGAATTGAGCAAAAGCCAAATCATTCACCAGCCCTTGCTCCCTCAGTTTGGCCAGCGTTGCCTCCACGTTATCCCCATCAAAACCACGCCGGTGAAGCCGCTGCCTTAGCTCAGCCTCGCTCCGTGGTCGGTAGTCGAGGTAGTGGATAGCAGCACCGAGGCAGCGCTGGAATAGGTCAGCTCCAGCCAGCGCTTCAATATCGCCTTCAGATAGCTCCTGTCCTACCTCCAGGCCCTCTTTTACCGCTACCTCGGCTTCCAGGCTGAAGGCAAACTTGCCATCTAAGAATACATTTACCCGTTTTCCCTGTCTCCTCCCGGCACGGAGGGCGGTAACCTTTTTCATCCTCTTCCTCTACCCCTTTCAAAGACGTAAGGCTAAGGCATAAGCCTCAGCCTTACTTATATTGCCTATTAACCTATTCTTTTTGAAATACTATTTATAAGTTATGGGTGGTGACGGCTGAGGCTCTAACCTGCTGCTCAATCTCTCCGGCAAGTTCGGGATTTTGTCTCAGGTATTGTTTGGCATTCTCCCTACCTTGCCCCAGGCGAATGTCACCATAGGAGAAAAAGGCGCCGCTCTTCTTCACTATCCCCAGCTCTACACCAAGGTCGATAAGGTTGCCCTCTTTGCTTATCCCGTGGTCAAACATAATGTCAAAATGAGCACTTCTGAATGGAGGGGCAATCTTATTCTTGACCACCTTAGCCCTGATAAGGCTACCTATTGCTACGTCTCCCTGCTTGATAGTTTCAGTGCGCCTCAGGTCTATCCTTACCGAGCTATAGAATTTCAGAGCCCTGCCCCCTGGCGTCACCTCAGGATTACCAAAGATAATACCAACCTTTTCTCTTAGCTGGTTGATGAATATCACTGCTGTGCCAGACTTACCGATAG